>JBGSJT010000651.1:0-16956 GCA_041741715.1 Pirellulaceae bacterium
GTGCCGCTGCGCGAGAGTCGCGAGCTGCTGGCTGGCCAACACGCCGCGATTGGCGGTCAACAGCGAGAATCCCTGATAGACAATACCGTTGGCTTTGCAAAACGCACGGACCGCACGATCCCAGCCGTGTACGGCGAAGCACCGATTCTGAACAAAATGCGGTTTGACCTTCGCGTCCTGGCACAGAATCTCAAGTTGATCCAAAGAAACATTGCTCACACCAAGCAGCCGCGCACGACCGCGTTTATGGATATTCTCCATTGCCTGCCAAGCCGCCCAGTCTTCTGCGCCCAGTCCGGTGGCACGACTAGGGCCATGTAGGAGATACGAGTCGATTTTATCGGCGCCCAGGTGCTCCAGTGAACTAGCAAACGACTCCTCCACTTGGATAGCGATTGGCGATGCCGGGTTGTATGGCAGCCGATGATCCTGTCCCCGTTGGAAGGTATACTTGGTCTGCAAAAACAGTTCGTCGCGAGCAATCTGGCCACCAGCCAGCGCTGCCGCAATCCCGCGACCAACTGCTGTTTCATCGTAGTGTTTGCGTTGATTGGCAGTGTCAATACCGCGAAATCCCTGCACGATGGCTAGTTCGGTAAGCTCCTGAGTGGCAGCCTCTTTCCAAGCAGTACCGTACAGAAACGAGGGAAATTTGACACCATCAATGGTCCTAACTTGCTCCATGGAAATCCTTTCGTGCCTCCACCACTAAAATGCAACTATTCCGTTCCGAGCGTTCGGTCGATATTCCGACGGCTTCCAGTCCCGCAATGTTTATCTAAATCCCGCCATGACCAAAATTCTATCTGAATTCCACTATTCCGTGACGTTCATCGACGTCGCTTGTTTTCGTTCTTCGGAAGCACTGCATGATAAATTCTCGTTCAAACTTGGCCTGCCCGATTGGTACGGCCGGAATTGGGATGCGTTGCTCGTCTGTCTCTCATCGATTGGCACCAACAAAGACAACTTGTGTGCTCACTGGGACTGGATCATTGCCAAACGGCTGGTCCTATCGGTTCGCGACTTCGTGGATGAGCAGGTAGACTCCGATACTTTTATGTCATTTTCTCAGGTTGCCGCAGAGGCGAACTATCGCCTAACGCAACGGCAAGCGTTGAATAGAATTTGGGTCGAGTACTTGGCACCAAATGGCGATCACACTTCATCGTAATGCTACCTGGCAAATCCAGAATTTGAAATTGCATCGTGTCGAAACCCTCAATCGCACGCAACATCGATCGGTACTTGCAAACTGGAGAGCATGACCCTCTATTCGTTGGTTTTCCTGGGAGCGACCATTTCGACAGAATGAACCGAGGGTATCGTGTGCTTGCCGAGGCGTTGTTGGCCGAAGTGCATTCGCGAGCCTCTGGCGATGCTGCCGAGGCTTCTGCATTTTTCCCTACGGATGTATCGGCGTTTGCACGGCAGCGAATCGAACCGATGGTTCATGGTCTCTTCAGACGAACCGACCGCGACGCCGTAACGAAATTGCTGGCCGATTCCGTTGTGTTCATCACTACAGATACAGTCGATTCGTTGATCGAGCGCGAAGCTCCGCATTCGGCGTGGCTGATTGCCAATCTCTTCCTTCGAAGTATTGGGCAGGACGCCATCTCCGATCAGGCACCCCCGATTGTAGGCTTTTCAGTCAGTACCACATGCTACGTTTCGCTCGAGTATTTCCGCAAAGATTCCGCATCTGCATATTCTGACTACGTATTGCATGAAGCCGCCCACATCTTTCACAACGCCCGCCGCCGAGACGCGGGTCTTATGGGCAAGAAGGAAGATGACTGGCTACTTCCGATCGAGTTTTCCATGCGAGAGACATTTGCCTACGCCTGCGAAGCCTACAGCCGCATCTGCGAACTCGCCCACGGCCTGCCAGCCCGGCGGGCGTTCCTAGAGAAAGTCAAGCGATTACTGCCGCCAACAGACGAACGCGTCAACGCAGACGAATATTTTGAACTGCTAACGCAAGCCGTAAATCGCGGGAATGGATGGAAGGCGATACTCGAAGGCTGCTCCGAGCAACGAAGCGGTTTACCATAATGTTTGGCATGCGACGGCATCGCTCGTCTTCATGCCTTTACGGGCGTTGTGGTTGAAATCGGTTTCGAGGAGAAATTTCAAGTCAGCATTCTCCAGTGGCGCATCTGCAGTCGGCGTGGCGTCATGTGCGGAGGCATCCCAAGTGAGATTTCGGAAGTCTTCGAGACCACGACCTTTGGTGCATCCGTCTTTGGGACCATCGCCGAAGACCACGTTGCCTGTGCTGGTCACATCGGCATTACCGTTGGCGAAATGCAGAGCGTTGGCATCCCGCGAGTAGAGAACGTTGTTGGCAAGAAACATACCCTCGCGTCCATTCCATGAACCACCGGCGAAAGCGTGACCGGCGTTGATAATGGTATTGTGGATGACCTGGAGGTTGAGCGTCTTGCCCTGGTGATCTGTGCTGCGGAAGCCGCCGCTTTCCCGGCGATGAGCACGTTGTTACGCACGATGGCCTCACCCTGAACCTGCATGACGCTATCGCCGCTTCGATAGCAAAGATTGCGCTCGATGATGTTCACGGGCTGGCCGTTTGTGCCGTAGACGGTGATGCAGGGATAGTTGGTGTCGTGGACGTGGTTCTCGACGATGAGATTGCCCCATGAGCCTTGCTTAACCTCGATGCCATCACCTTGATCGCCTCGACAGTCGTGGATGTGGTTGTGCGCGATGACGCTTTGGCTCATGATGTGCGAAGCATTGTTGCCGCCCAGATACATGCCTTCGGCGTGGCCCCCGCCGTGATGGATGTGATTTCGCGTAAGATGGAGACGCTGCGTGTCAGCGCTGTTCGCGCTGAGGCAATCGTCTGCCACCGCGAACTAGGCGGACATCTTAAGTCGTACCAGCGAGCCGCGTAGGTCGTGTCGATTTGCAGGTGTTGATTTCCGCGATCGCTGCTGCGCTGAAGATCGCAAACTATATCGCAACGGTCGATGTGGACCGATTGCTATCGTGATTCGTGATGCCGCTTCTCCGCTGCAAGACTGTTTTCACCCTGTATTTTTGGCCGTAAACATGTGGCGAGATCTTTGTACCGCGCGGTCATTACTCATCCGCCATGCACTTTGCTCACAATATTGTCCATCTCGGCAGCAGTGAAGGCCCGGCAGGTCGACGTGTGGACGTTTCCCATTGCTCCCAGGTGCATAATGGCGGCGGCGGCCGTTTCATCATCTGGAGCTTCCAAGATTAGAAGTCCATCATGGTCCCCCATCGTCCAGTAGATGTCTTTGACCTTCACACCAATCTTCTTCGCCTCGGCCTTGAAGATCGCCGCCCGCTTGGTCGTGTGGTCGATGTCCTTGGTGCCGTATGGCATGAACGATTCGTACCCCATCCAAAAAACATCTTCGCCAGACTGGATTATAGCCGCGCTCGAGGGCCCACATTCAACTTCACGATTGCCGCTTTCGCTGTAGCTCCTTAAAGCTAACACGATCACCTCGCTTCACAAACTGGCGTTCGATACCATGCCGTTTAAGAATGTTACGTTACCAATCGATGGATCGCTAATCGTGTGGCCAATTTTCACGCTGCGTCCCCCTTTCACATTCCTAGGGCCAATACGCGCTTGGTAAAAGGATTCAGTGAATGAGGCCCATGGCTTTATGCATCGCGGCGGAAACGGCGGCGCAGGCTGGGTCGTTCTCTAATTTGTTCAACGCTGCATTGAAGGGTTCGCATCGCACTGGACCGTCATAACCCAGTTTATGAATTGAGGACAAAAATACTTCAGCATCAATGATCCCAGTCGCAACCGGTAGCTCGCGCTCGTTGTCTTTTTGCAGCTCTTGTGGGACCCCTTTGGGAGCATCGTTCAAATCCACACTCACAATATCGGCTGCGGTTAGCGACAACAGATCCGATTCATTGTCGCGCGCGGTCCACCAGTGCCACGAATCGAGCACGAATCCGACGTTGCCGGTCCCGATTTCAGCAATCAATTCCTTGGTCTCAGCCATCGTATGTACGAAAGGATATCGCTTTCCGACCAGCAATAACTGCGTACCAACGTACTCCAACCCCAATCGCATGCCATGGTCCTTGAGAATACTCGCCGCCGCCCGAAGCCTCGCAGCATGCTGCGTCATATTCTGTTTGTAGGTGAGCTCGTTGTGACTGGGAGAAAGCCAAGTCCCTACTCGAGTGACTCCTGCTCGCTGCAAGCCAGCGGCAAGGCTGGGTAGTTTCTTGATCCCTTCGAGGAAGGTTGCTTCATCCTTGCGAAACTCAACTGGCAACCCGGCCGCTGCCCAAACCAGATTCTTTGACTTCAAATCGGCAAGAGTTTCATTCAACTGGTCTGTCGAAGAGGTCGCAATCTCTTCGGTTCGAGGCTCCACCGATTCGAATTTGTGTCGATGAGCCAGCTCGTTAAGCTCTCGCTGCGATCTTACCGACACACCTATGCTTCCAGGAGTCAATGCAACCGTCATTCTGCGTGTTGCGGGCGCTGCCACGATTGATTGAGTATTTATTCCGACAAGCGATGATGCTCCGATCGTCAGGCCCAATCCGCGAAGGAGTTCTCTACGATTGGAATTTGACTGGAATGCGATCGATGTCTTGGAGAGGAATTCTCTTTTCATAAAGATTCAGCCGATTCACAGGGATGTACGCACTCGGGCATGCAATCAATATGCGATGCCAAACGTAAGTCATTGTAACCGAAACCGGCTGGGGCTATACCAAGATCGTCCAGGCAATGCGACGACTTGGGCACAAGATATCCCGCCAGACGATCAAGAATGTCTTGCTTCAAGCTGGACTAGGTCCTGAGCCCCACGACACAACCACCGCCGCGGTCACAGCGGGCGCGATCACTTGCCACCGATTCGCAATGATGAGCCGCCGATCACTGTGGACTTCTCAAAGGACAAAGTTGTCTGCCATCGCGAGCTAGGCGGTCATCTTAAGTCGTACCATCGAGCAGCCCAGCTCATGCCAATTCGCGCGTGTCGATTTCCGTGTTCGCTGCTGCTCTGAAGTACCAAAACTTTACTGCAACGGTCGACGTCGACCGTTTGCTATTGCGATTTGCGACGCCGCTTCCCCGCTTCAAGTCTGCTTTCACTATTTATTACTAACTGTCAAAATGTGGCGAGGTTTTTGTACCGCGCGGGTTGGGCGGGGAAACCCGCCCCGCTACCCGATTTCTGCCGTGTTGTTACGGAGTACTTCATTCTTCGGCAGAATCGTCATCATCGCAGTTCCGAGAATTGCGTTCCAGCTCGTCCTCAGCCAGTTTTTGCATAGCTGGATGTGTCACGAATAGCGAAAACGCCTCACGTCGATACCGTTCGTTTTCACTTTCCGTTTTTCTAGCTCTTCCCTCCAATTCTGCGGTTCGCCTTTCCGATTCTTGTTGACGTTGCAGCGAAGCGGTTCTGGCTACTCCCGAGAGCCAGCATTCTTGACCTAACGCAAGGTTAATGCAGTGGGCACTACCGTCATCCGCCCAGTCGATGAACTGATATTTTTGGCCCTCGTAAGAAAATTTTGAGTCGCGTTTCATTGAAAATTTAACGGAAGAACGCCCAATTTTGACGCGTAGCGAAGTTGACTTTCACCGAAGGGTTTATCGTTCATGGCTACGACGTCAACAATTGGTTGTTGTGCGAAGGCTAAATTGGGCGTTGTGCCGCGGCAAGGGCCTCGCGGAGGGTTTGTTAGTGCCAACTAAGAGACGTTTTAAGCGTGTTGTGTTAGGCCCTTCCGCGACGCTAGTCGCGGAGGGCCGCGGCACAACTAGTAATTCTCCGGCGAGTGCGCTTGGAAATAGAGTAGTATTTTATCTGATTCAACAGGTCGAATGGGCTGCGAAATCCATTAATTTGGAGCTTCATCTTCCCAAATGTACAGTTGCTTCACATCCCGACTGACGTGGATGTGGTTCTGCGCGATGACGCTTTGGCTCATGATGAGCGCGGCATTGTTACCGGCCAAATACATTCCCTCAGCATGGGCTTCGGCCGTGGATTGCGAGTAAGGTGCAGACGCTGCTTGTTTGCGCTGTTCGATCGCGCACGATAGCAAACACTGTGAAGATCATTGTATCGGCTAGACTGACTCACTTGTGGGCGGAAAAGCGACTTCGAGTGCCTTGGCCCAGCTGCGGAATTCGCGGCGGATGGCGAGGGCGTAGTCGCGTTTCTCAAGACATACCTCGCTGAATACAAGCGATTGGCCGGCGGCTTGGCGATTGCGTATCCATAGGAGCATCGCGTCGCGGTCCAGGTGTTTGGGACGGCGGTGAGTCACGTTGGCCAGGTTCACGCCCGCCGCTGTGAGAGCTTCGCGCAACATTTCTGGCCGCTTCCATCGCCAGTTCCGGCGCGAACCGAGTAGTTCAAGGGATAGAGCGTGTTAACCACGCTGTCTCGAATGCCCCGAACAATTAGGAGCGCTGACACCAATGTCACAGCCATACGAAGTAGTAGTCTACAAAGTAGACCGCCTCAGCCGCAGCTTGCTCGACTTTTCGCGGATCATGGAAACGCTGGATAAGGCGGGTTGCGTATTCGTTTCAGTCACTCAACAGTTCAATACCTGTTCGAGTATGGGCCGGCTAACGTTGAACATCCTATTCTCGTTCGCTCAGTTCGAACGCGAGATCATTAGCGAACGCACTCGAGACAAGATGGCGGCGGCGCGTCGCATGGGCAAATACGTCGGTGGCAGACCGATCCTTGGATACGACATAGATCGTGCAAGTAAGAAACTGATTGTTAACGAAGCGGAGGCTGAACGCGTCCGCCAGATCTTCGATCTCTATCTTGAGTGCGAAGGGTTGATCGGAACTATCGAGGCGATCGAATCGCGTGGCTGGCGATCAAAAACGTGGGTTACGAAGACTGGCAAATTTCTGGGTGGCGGACCATTCTACAAAACAGCGCTCCATGCTTTGTTGACCAATCCAATCTACCTTGGCAAAGTCACCTACCACGATGTGGTTTACGAGGGGGAACACCAAGCCATCGTTGAACCCGCAGTCTTCGCTGAAGTGAAGAAGAAACTCCGCGATGGTCGCGTCAACCTGGGCGATCGTATTCACGGAAAGTCACCAGGAGTTCTGGCTGGACTGCTACGTTGTACGGCTTGCGACTCACTGATGACGCACTCAACCAGTGGCGGCAGCGGTCGTGGAAAACGATATCGCTACTACGTCTGTAACAAAGCTACCAAGCGCGGCCACAAGACCTGCCCCCGCCCATCGCTGCCCGCTGAGGAAGTCGAACGATTCGTCATCGCTCAGCTCCAATCGCTGACAATAGACGAATCGCTCCTCAATGAAACCTGCCATCGAGTCAGCAGGTCGTTCGCCGACAAGGGCGAAGGTCTACAGAAGGAGCTTGATTCGCTGAAGACCAGCCTGCTCAACGTCGAGCGGGCGATCGAGGCGTTCTCCACACCTACTGGCGACGCCAAGCGCGATTCAACCCGACTCGAATCGCTCGCCTCACTCGCAGAACAGCAGACACGCGATCTTCGCCTACGCAACGAGTTGCAATATCAGTTGGCCAAGCTCCAGTCTGTTGCGCCCGATCGCTTGACCATCCTGACCGCCATCAAGAATCTCCAGAGCCTGTGCTGGCCAACGGCCAAGTAAAGGACCAAGCCGAGATTGCCCGCGTTGCCGGCATCACCCGCGCCCGCGTCTCCCAGATCCTCAATCTGACCAACCTCGCTCCCGATATCCAGCAAGCGATTCTCGAATTCGACCCTACCATCAGCGGTTCTGATCATTTTAAGGAACACCACGCCCGCTCCATCGTCCGAGAAGCCAGTTGGGAGCGACAACGAACCCAGTTCCGTAAGCTGTCGATTTCTCGATGAAGGCCTACCGTTGAAGTCCTGGCGACCAGCCTGAGGACGCTAAAACGTCGTCCGGACAGGGACGAACCCTGAGCGAACATGCGTTGTGCCATGCTGCGCTCACAGCCGCTGCGGGGCTTGCGCGCGACGGCTGAGGCTTTGGGCGTGCTACAACCGCGCGCACAGCCGCTGCGGGGCTTGTCCCCGACGGCTGCGGCTTTGGCGTACTAAGGGCGATGCAAACGTAAATTCCGTCGTCGCCTTCCCACCGCCCGCCCCGGCGGGCGGAGGGAAGGCGACCGGTGCGTCGCTCGGCGGCCCCCCTGTAGGACGCCAAAACGGTGTCCGCCAGGGACAAGCCCTGGACGGACATGCCAGACTTCATCATGTCAAAACGCGATTCGCCAAGGACCAAAGCTGAGCGAAAAAATAAAATTGAATTTTTCAAAATTCCGTGATGGGTTTTAAATCGAAACGGAGCATTAACTAATGGCGGCATTTTGAAGCATCGAAATGCCGGGCGACAGCGGACGCAATGCTAGTCAGGCAAAGAGTCATCGGCGGACAGGAACGTTGCGATTCGTTAATGTAATCTCGGATATTTCAGACGTCCTACCAGTTCGAATGGCGTCAGCTGACTTAAAAAAAGTATTTCAGAAAATTCCCGGAATTCACCACCTGTTTTCATGCTAGTTTACGCATTGTTTTCTGAGCCAAATCAAATGATGAAACTAGCCACCGGGTGGTTAGGTTTATTCCCAATTGATTTGGAGGGTCGAGCTTGTGGATCAAACATCGCATCGTGCGGATGCAGCGGTACAACTTTTTAAACCAACAACCCCCGAGGAAACAGCCATGGGATTTTTTACGAACAAGCAAGCTTTCATTACCCCCCCCCCCCACGCAATCGTAATGTAGGCCGTCATGCCACCGCGCGAAAACGTTTTAAGAAACACCTGCGTATTGAAAGGCTAGAGGATCGCAGGCTGCTCGCCACGGTAGGTTATTGGACATTCGATCATGGGACACCCGGAGCGCCTGCATCGGGGACAGGGACGATTCTCGATTATTCCGGAAACGGCCTCCACGGCACTGCTCTGGGAGCGCCTGTCTATCGCGACATCGTCGGTTCTGTGGCGCTTGGGTTTGACGGCATAAACGACCGCGTCACGATCGAAGATGATCCACGGTTACAGTTGACTCAGAGCCTGACGCTAGAAGCCATTGTGCGAATTGATTCTTACGCCAACTCAGGCCCAATTGTGTGGCGTGGGGATGATCGAGCCGGTCTTGATCCATATGCTATCCAAATTCGCGGCGATGACGTTGTCGATCCAAACTTTCGAAGAACGATTGAGTTCTTTTTTCAACCTGAGGGTGGACAGAGGATACGAATCATTGCTCCGGCCCCGCCACTGGGTGAGGTCTTTCACGTCGCCGGAACGCTCGACAACACGACCGGTGCGTGGAAACTCTTCATCAACGGAGTCGTTGTAGCCGAAACGACAACAAACCTCCGCCCTTTCGCGCAACTGGACGCATCGCAACGCCCACGAATCAACTTCGGAAACATTGATCAAGGAGGAGTTTCATACTTTAAAGGGGTCATTGATGAAATACGCATTTCCGATGTGGCGCTTGATCCGTCCCAATTCGCGATGCCAGTGTGGCACACTAAGTTCTATACAGTCGATGATGCTTCGACTGATCGCATGTACAAGTACCACCAGGGGGGTGGTTCGATCAACAATTATCAATTGAACGGCAACACCGCGCCGCGCGGGGCGGCCAGCACGGCAGCGGGTGACAAAGTGTGGGTCGTCGACGCCAACAAGGAAGTCTATATCTACGATACGAATGGTCAATCCATTGGCTCGTGGACTGCGGGCTCGCTGTCTTCTACTGCGCAGGTCGAAGGTATCACCACCAACGGCGCGGACGTGTGGATTGTCGACGCTAATAGCGACAAGGTCTACAAGTACTCGGATGCGGCTGGACTGGCTAGCGGCAGTTTGAATTCGAGCTCGAACTTCAAACTTAACGGAGGCAACAAGAATCCCAAGGACATCGTCACCGACGGGGCATACCTCTACGTCGTCAACGACACCAACAGCTCCGACAAAGTATTCAAGTACACGCTGACCGGCTCGTTCGTCGGAAGCTGGACGATCGCGACGTCCAATGCAAAAAGTCCGACCGGCATCACACTCGACCCGTCCAATCCGTCGCACCTGTGGATCGTCGATAACGGCACCGACCGCGTCTACCAGTACGATAACGCCGTGACGCGCAACAGCGGCTCGCTGGTGGCCTCCACCAGTTTCGCCCTCGCCGCAGGCAACACCAACCCACAAGGCATCGCCGATCCACCTCCGCCAGGAACACGGGTCCAGGCAACTACTGCCAATTTATCGCCAGCTTCGTTGTCGCTCGCTCCGACTTACGACCAGTCTACTCCGACAGTGGTGACGACTACAGGCGCTGGGCTATGCACCTCCAACCCACGTAACGATGAACAGCGCGAAGAGCGACTGAATTTCAACGAAACGCGACTTGATCGTGTCCTGTCCCCGTCAGAAAACAGTAAGACATCGGCAAGCGACATCCATACGGCAGGAATCCCATCCGTTCGAACCCAGCGCTCATCGCGAGTCGCCGACGAGGATGCCGGACTAATGTTCGACGCTGCCTTGCTCGAATTGTTGACCGAACACGGAGTCTCACATTAGCAGACTAACTTACTCGACACCCATCGTGTGATCGGCCAATCCGCTTGCAATCGCAGCCTGGCGAACTGAGTGTGGTTGGCTGGGCGATTAACTCTTCATCGATGGTGAACTTAGCGTCATCGATTTTGGCTTCGTTGACGACGGGCTTAAATATCATCGTGGTATAGCTCTAACCTAGTAACTGCCGCATGGCCGAAGCCACGCCGAGGGTGACTTCGGTCATGCACGGATAGTCAAGCGTGTCGGGTGTATCGGTAGCTTGGTGGTAGTTAGGATTCCGCAGGAAGCTCGTGTCGGTCAGCATTAATGCCGGATAGCCTTGATCCCAAAACGAACTGTTGTCGCTCAGCCGTATCTCGTTGATCTTCTCTGGCAAGCAAATCGAAAACAACGGCATGCCCCGTGCGCCACGTTTGAAGCCGCGGCGAAACTGCCAACATAGTTTCCACGACGGAATATTTCCCACTGCAGCCAGAAAATTCGCTCTCTGCGGAAAGAACCGTCGCAGCCAGTTTGGGATACCCGGAGGAATTGACTGGGATCCTTTGTTTTCGCTGTAAAAGCCAACCATTTCCAGACATAACATGCCAACGATCTTATCGCCTCGGAGCCGTGACTGGCGCGCATGATGCTGGCTGCCCATCGCGTCGAGGCCAAAGTAGGGTGGCTCTTCACAAGCGAATGCCACGTAGCGAATGGTGCGTTTGCCAATGTGTTCACGCAGAAGTCGGCTGACTTCGATCAGCACCGCGACCGCTGACGCATTATCGTCCGCGCCCGGAGTCGTAGAAACGGTATCGTAGTGTGCGCCCAGGAGCACAATTTCTTCCGATCGCTGGCTGCCGGCTCGCTCGACAATTAGGTTGGTCGCTTCATCGCCGAGCGCGTCATACGTCTCGCGATCGCTGGAGTAACCCATCTCGGACCACTGGCCTTCGATATACCCAATCGTCGCCTGGATGGTCTTCGGCCTCTTCAACGTACGAGGGCCGATCAATCCCGCGAGGCGATCGACGTGCAGACGCAGGTTAGCTTCAATTTGGTCTCTGTCGATTGATTCTACGGTTGCAGGCATACAATTGCGTCTATAGCCTCACTTTTCCGCTAGCAGATGTCCCAGCATTCGCTCGGGTGCATCGAGGAACGCTTTGGTGACTCGGTAGTGCTCGGTATCTTTATAGTCGATCGGGACTATGCCGGCTTCACTGAAGGAATAGATTATCGAATTGGGATAACTCATGATGATCGGCGAGTGGGTTGCAATCACGAGCTGCGAGTCTTGGCCAACGATGCTGTGTAGCAAGACCAGGAACTCGAGCTGCCGCTGCGGAGATAGAGCGGCTTCAGGTTCGTCGAGGAAGTACAAGCCTTGTGAAAAGCGGCTTTCCACCAGCGTCATGAACGCTTCGCCATGCGATTGCTCGTGCAACGATTTGTTGCCGTAGCTGTTCAGAACACCGAGGTTCTCGATCTCTGAGGCAACATTAAACAGACTCTCAGCTCGCATGAACCAAGCGTCGGGCACCAGTGCGTGATAGCGCCTGAGCTTGAACGCTTTGTGCAGCTCCGAGTGGCTTTCTCGAGTCGCAAACAGCATGTTGCGGCTGCCACCCTCGGCATTAACTCCATTGGCAACGGCGATCGCTTCGAGCATCGTCGATTTGCCGGAACCGTTTTCGCCGACAAAGAAAGTCACTTGGGGATGCAAGTCAAGCTTGGAGAACTTTTTTCAGCGACGGTAGGTTGAACGCATAGTGCTCTGGGTCATAGATTCGCGTCCGATCGAGAAAGACCGACTCAATAAACGGCCCCGGCGTAATGCCACGTTTGAGTTGTCTCATGTTGAAAATCTCAGATATACTTGATACTCATCGACATTATCCCCGATGCAGAGGAACTTGGAATGGTATGGCGACCGGAGCAGTTGGTCAACGCTGGCGAACTCGACAATACGCAATTAGGCTGGACCATTGGTTGGCTGGAACTGGACGGAATCAACGAACGACTGCAACTTAAACTAGCCGGCAATTGCCATCCCGATCTCGCCGGTTGGAAGTTCCGTATCCACCGCGTTGAACCCGAACTGGCAAAAGACTTCGACGGAGATGAGCCGCCCGATTACTCTGGTATCAGCCACGACCAATCCGGCCACGTCGGTGATATCACGGCCGATCAGATGATTAAGCACTTTGACATCCCCACGCACGAATTGGTTGAGCGCCTTCACGCTGGCGAGAAGCCACCGTTCACATGGCGAAAGTGCCTGTACCTGGAATGGTACAGCAACCACAACGGACGCATCGTCATCCAAAGCACGCGATTGGAAGTTGAACGGTTGGGCAATAGGGCCTTCGAGTTGACTGAAGTCGAGTGGCAAGAGCAAGCTCGTCAGAACGCTGGAGAGATGAATCACTTCATGAGCCAACTCGGTGACGCGTTGGAAAACGCATTCTCGGATGACGACGAAGATTGAGAGATGCAAGAGCGGCTATCATGGCCTAACAAAAAAGCGTTCATTCTACGAATACACTGACGTTAGATTTCTGAGTACGACCAAATCGGCGAGCGGAGCAAGAGTTTGACGAAACGGGAGATCGATCAAAAGGCGGCAATCATGATTGTCATTGAACACTTCGGTGACATTGCACCAGGCACAAAATGCTCGGCGGTGTTCTTCGACAAAGACCGAATTCGCCGCGAGAAAGAGTTCTACGCAAAGCTCTACAGCGAGAACGGCGTGCACGATCTGGAGATCCTCCGAGCAATGGTCGCCGCCAACGTGCCTAAAGATCCCTACTGGTTGGTCTCCCTGAAATCGGGCGATGGCGCCACAGCCGAGGTCACGCGTCTGCACCGTGTGGATGACCGAACGGGGAAGATCATCCCCGATCCCGCTTAGCAACCTGTTAATTCGTGATAGGGCGACCAAAGGAGAAACCAGCAATCGCTTGAACCGTTAAAGAGTAAGATACTGCCTCTCGCCCGTTTCACCTCGGTAACGATAGCCAATTATTTGAGAAGTCATGAAAGCCGCCGCGATCAGTCAGTTGAAGAAGGAACTTGCCAAGCTTGATCACGAGGATCTGCTGGACGTTTGTGTTCGGATGGCCAAGTTCAAAGTCGAGAGCAAAGAGCTGCTTACGTACTTGCTGATGAAGGCCGATGACGAGATCGGGTATGCCGAAGAACTGTGCAATGAGATCGACGAGCAACTGAGTACGCCCGGCAAGATTCAAAAAAAAGCGCTTCGCAAAGTGGTCCGTTGGATGGACAAGTCGGTGAGGTTCTCGGGTGACAATGAAACCGAGTTGCGGGTGCGTATTCACTTTTACCGGCGGATCAAGGACCAGCGAATCAGCTTCGGCGGTTGCCGCGTCAGCGAAAACATGATCGCGATCCAGCTCAAGAAAATCGACCAAGCGATTGAGAAGGTTCATCCCGATTTACAGTTCGACTACAACCAGCAACTCGCGGGACTTTGAACCCGCCGGGAGGGCCACCAAGCCAAACGATATACGCGATTCCGCCGTCTCAAAAACACCCAGTTAGCATCGAGCCCAAAAGTCTCGAAGTCTCTCTTGCCTGCGGGTCAGAACTCTCGTATTTAGGCGAATTCTGTTAACTACCGTGTCGCTGTTAACCGAGAGAGTTCGAGAGATTTGGTTGTCCTGGCAGGGATGGCGGTCAGGAAACGACCTTTTCGGTACTCTGACCTGGCAGGATGAGACGCACGGCGAAAGCCGGCAGTTAACAAGAAACCCGCAAAAATGCGGGATTTTAAAGCAAAAAAGCCGAGGTAGAGACCACGGCTGTCTGCGTTAACTAAACCAGAACAGTTTCGAGACTGTTCTGAAAGGCTCAAATTTTGCCTGCATCAGGTTTGACCCAACAGTTAACTGAAATGCAAAAAAACCTCGTTTTCTCAGGGATTTTGCAGGTTTCCGTCGGTTCATCCGAGCGGCGACTTGGACAAGGCGACGTTGCATTTGAGCCGGCGAGCAGGTTGCAGATGGCTTGGCTGCTGATCGGCGCGCGACCTTGTTCAATACAGTCGGACGCTTTTTGGGGCCGAGAACCCCTGCGCACCCTTGCCCATTTTTCCTAGGCACAAGAGCGCGGACGGACACGCATTTTGTTAACCCTAGATGGAATTCGTATGCAGCCACGAAAAAGACTGGCTGCCGGTTAACTGTCGAGTTGATTCTGGCCGCATCGTATCTGGGAATTCTCGTGACCAGTTAGCGGGCTAATGGAGATCATCGGTACATTTCTCGAAGTTGTCCAAGTAGTTCTTCCTTTGTCGCGCCCCTTATCCCAAGGGCCTTTAAGTCGATCGGTTCCGCTTGCATGGTCTCGACGAACTGCGCCATGTCCTGACCAATCTTTGTCGGGATGGCAGTTTGGTAATCTGGGTCCACGACAGTCAGCAGCCTGAAGACATCATTCTTGTGCTTCTTGATGTGGCGATCATCGACTTGGCCACCCGCCGCCTTGCGTTCTCGGAGATCGAGCCAGGCGCGTGCCTTCAATGGAATCAGGTGTTCAGACCTGGCAAAAGCGATCTTGTTGCTGACGGTCCGAGCCTGTTGAATCCATGCGGAGTAGTCGCCATCCATCAAAATAGCTGACAAGCTCGAGATATCCTCCGAGGCGGGTAGTTGTCTGTGTAGGATTCAAAGTGGTCAGCAAATTTGTCAAGTCCTTCTACCATGTCATTCCTTTCAGTAAATCATCCAGCGCTGCTTCAACGCGTTCATCTCGGATGTCTTGCATGGACAAATAAAGTGACAGTGGATCTACACTGGCATCCTGCGAAAGTGGGCAAGGGTCGTAGCGCCAAAGCTCAACTGTGATTGCACGCTCCGACTCATCGTCGGGTATGGAGAACCTAGCAAGCTCCGCTCGACACTCTTTCTCGACGCTTGGGCCTATGGCAATTGTCTGGATGGCACCCTTCGAAATATCTGTACGACTGGCCAGCGCGGTCTGTCCGGCTACACGAGACCGGTCGGGAATCGGAAAGTCGTGGAAGACGCGCAGTCTCTTACGCACGGGTGTACGCCAGAACTTCGTGCCGAACTCCCAAGTCTCTTTAGGAGTCCGTGTGAGCTGTAACTCGCGCGAACGACCATCTTTCTCGATGGTGACCAAGTCAAGCGTCTCTAACTCACTAAAGGAACGGCTTATGGACATCTTCGAACAATCCAACCATTGCGCCATGCGTTGCATGGGAATCGGAAGATCATGCTTGTGATAGATCGCAAACAGAATCGTGGCTTGAACAAGCGGGCTCAAATTGTCCGTAGGAATCTTGGCCTGTCGAAAGTACTCCCGCAATTCCATTCCGAACGTCGGAAGGTACAGTTGATTTCCCGGTACGATGAACGCAACCTTTTGTTCGATCAGCCTTTTCCGCTGGTACGCGTCAATCTGATGGCGAACATAGACGAGTTCGCCATCGAATTTAGCCTGTAGAACGTCAAACTTTTTCCGTATGCCGGCTGGCGAGTTCTGCTGTTCGCTTGCATGCACGACCAGAACCGGGCGCTCCAGAATCTGCGTTGTAGCGAAGTCAAATTCTTGGCGAAGGAAGAGCGGTAGCTTGCGCTTATCGGGCCAGTCGCGCAGGTGTACGCAGAGGCCCAACGTCTCGTTAATATAAGCTTCTGTTTGTTTCCAGGTGGTTTTCATGCGATCCTCTTCGTAACACTCTAAGTGCACTGTACCATACGTATAGGTACAATGCAAGGTTAGCGTTACGAATCCTGCGATTTCTCACGAAAACCTAGAAAAATGCCAGGGCGTTCCCAGGAAGTATGCTCACATGGACTCGCAGATTTCAGTTTCGACTCGACTTCTCCAGGACGTGGCGTCATTAAAACTGCCAAAGCCATTGGACGATCAGGTCCAGCTCTTGATGGATCGGAACAACGAGGGGCTTTTGGGTGCACAAGAGAGGATGGGGCTAGCGGAGTTGGTGGAATGGATCGAGAAGTTTTCGCTGGTGAAAGCGGTTGCCAGCAACTTGCTAGGTCAAGGACCAGGCGGACAGCAAGCCTCGGCATCGAGCACTCATGATTGAGCTGGACTAAAATACAGTCCAGCGTTTGGTGAATTTCTTATTAGGCCTCCAGCCGTTCAATTACCACTGTTTGTATTTCATGCCAGCCGATGTCTCAGCAATCTCCACGATGCGCCATCTACACACGCCAATCGCGTACGAATGACTCGAGCGTAAACGTCCGAGTTAGGCGTATGGCTGCGGAGAGTCGCGGGCTGGCTTTTTCGTGCTCGAATCGAACGGTCAATTGGGCGGACTGTAGGTGGCAGAATGGCCCTCGGGGATAGC
>JBGSJT010000652.1:0-13965 GCA_041741715.1 Pirellulaceae bacterium
AGAAACGTTTCCATTGAGTTGCACGCTCGAGGAACTAGATCGCTTTATCGATGGAGGCCAGGAGCGCGTCGATGGTTGGATCAGTCATTACTTCGGCTACACAATCGAAGAGCACCTGGCAGGGGCCGAACCGTTGGGTGCGACCCCCGAAGCTCCCTTTGGCGCTACGGTCGCCAAGTTTCTCGGTTATTGGCAAAACAAAGGAAAGATTATGGTCGCGAAAAAAGAACTGACGCAGTAAGTGCCAGTGCCTATGTTTTGAATGTGGCTTGATTTTATGATGGCCTTGCATCAGTCTTCTAGTTACAGCATTAGCCCGACAAGCAACTTTTCCGGAGTTCGAATATGTTCCAGCGTCGATTTCCTCAACCGGTGGCTACCCTCTTGCTGAGTGCGTCACTACTAATTAGCAACGCGTTGTCAGTGGTTGGCTGTTTTGCTCAGGAAAAGCAAGCAGCCGTCTTAGAGCAGGCAACCGGCGAACAGAGAACTAGTGGTAAGTCGACCAAAACTGATACGTTGGTACTGATCGCGCCACTGGAGAGCGAATTTGTTTACCTAGTAAATCCTGCTGGAAAAGTGATGCACCAGTGGAAGTTTGAAGTCACGGGGAGCAACGCGTATCTGTTTCCCGATGGCACGTTGATGCGAAGCGCGCAGGAGCCCGAGATTAAGCACTTCGATGGCCGCGGGTCGGCGGGGCGCATTCAGAAAGTGGATTGGGACGGCAATCTATTGTGGGACTTTAAATACGCCAGCTCCACACACTTGCAACATCACGATTTCGAATTGCTCCCCAATGGAAACGTGCTGTTGATCGCTTGGGAGAAGATCTCCAGGGCCGACGCCTTGGCTGCCGGTCGCACAGCCGAGAAGCTCGAAGTGGATGAACTCTATAGCGAAAAAATTGTCGAGATTCGGCCACAAGGAAAAACGGGAGGAGAAGAAGTTTGGGTGTGGCGACTGTGGGATCACTTAGTTCAAGACGCATCAGCCGAGCATCCGAACTTCGGCCTGCCCGCTGAACATCCACGGCGTGTAGATATCAACTTTGCCAAGAATTCTAAAGCGGATTGGATCCACATGAACGCTATCGACTACCATCCGCAATTGGATCAAATCGTCGTCAGTGCGAGGTACGATGACGAACTATGGATCATCGATCATTCAACGACGACGACGGAAGCCGCTTCCTCCGCTGGTGGACGTTACGGCCATGGGGGAGATTTGTTGTACCGACTCGGAAATCCAATGGCCTACGGTCATGGTAGATTAGAAGATAAACTGCTGTTTGGCCAACACAATTGTATGTGGATTCCATCAGGCTTTCCCGGCGCAGGGGACATTACGGTCTTCAACAACGGCACCTCGGAACCACGCACCGGCCATTCATCGGTGGAGCAATTTAGGCTGCCGCTCGAAGCCTCTGGCAATTATCGCATAGCGGAGGCTGGTCCCTTTGAAGCGCCGCAAGTAGTGTGGAGTTACTCGCGCGGCCCCGAACTATTTTCATTCCGCATCAGCGGGGCGGAGCGATTGGCCAATGGCAACACACTGATTTGCTCTGGCGATCAACCGTGGATATTAGAGATAGCGCCTGACAAGCAAGTTGTCTGGGAGACACGTCATCGCTACGGTGGGGCTGACGGCAACGAACCCAACGTTGAAAAGGGAGCCATGTTCCGCGCCCCCGGCTATTCCCCTGAATTTCTTTCCCCAGACCTCCGCAAAAAGCTCCCCCCAGAGTAGAGCGATTGTCCCCAATCGCTTCGTCTTTTCCAATCGCTTCCTCTACCAATCGCTTCCTCTCACAATCGCAGCCTCTTCGTTGTTCCACGTAGCAACTCTGTTCTCTGGATATTTCCTTCGATTCAGCGTTAGCTCGCCCTACGGCTTTGACGGTGCAAAACCTCGAGAGGCTATTGACGTGAGGGGAGTGAGTGCAGGTGGGAGTAGCGCAAGAAACGATTGGGGACAATCGTTCTACTCTTTTCTTTGCCACAGAAGAAACTCACCGTGGCTCAGCTTTGCATTGCGGGGATTGTTGGCTAAGTAACTCTGCAAGTACCCAAACTGCTCGGCACTGCGAATTGCGTGGTCAAACGGTTCAGGCTGCCAAAAGGCCCCCGATTCGCCAATCAGCGGATTGATCAACCGTGCCGAATACCTCATCCAGCTTTGACCGATAATCGACTTGCCGCCGTCGGTACGGAACTGGACGATTGCGTGAACGTGATTGGGCATCACTACAAAACTTTCAAGATCATACGCTTTGCCATCTTGATGTTGGATTGCGTTCGCCACGATACTGGCGAGTTCTCGGCGTTTTAGCGCGCATTTGCCATGACACTCGTCGAGGGCCCCTTGGAACAGTTGATCCGTTAGCTTTCGAAACTGCTTGCGATCGGCCACGGCAAATGTATCAAGCAATCGTTCGTAATTGGGTAGCTTGGATCCAAAAGTGGAAGTGGCAAGTTCAAGTGGGAGTTTTTTGTTTAGCAACCAATCTTCGAGCTCGCGTTGCATCCTCATTATGACTTCGCGCGGTAGTGAGTCAGCGGTACGAAAGGTAACGAATACAGCGGAACCGACCTGGAACCAGTGAGGCAAGTTACGGTGGCAGATTTCGATTTCTGCATTTCGATCGAGACCATTGAAAGTTACCTTTTGAGGTTCGTCCATTCTACTAACCTCCCCCAAGAGTAGAGCGATTGTCCCCAATCGCTTCGTCTTTTCCTAAAATGCTAATTTTCCTAAAATACTAAAAACGATTGAGGACAATCGTTCTACTCTCAACACAGCAACATTACCATTTGGGTGGCGGAGGGTTGAGCCAGTAGCCCCCTGGATTCTCGCCACGGACGAGAATCCCTTTCTTGTGCCAATCGAACCAAGTGGTTACCTCAGCAGCGGCATAGCGAATCGTCAATCCACAACGGCGACGAGCGGATTGATTGGCTTCGGAACCATGCAGTAACAGATCCGAGTGCATGGAGAATTGCCCCGCCTTCAATTCCACATCCACTTCACCATCGCCGTAGGAGTGCGGGTTGCTGACAGCGAGATCGAGTACCGTGTCCGCATCTTGTGTTTGGTCATAGTCGATCAACCCATGCAAGTGCGACTGGGGGATAAACTTCATATTCGCATTTTCTGGATCTGCGTCGTCAATGGCCAACCAAACCGTCACCGTCTTAGTAGGACTCAGCGGCCAATAGGTACTGTCTTGATGCCAGGGGACACGTTTGCCATCCTTGGGCATCTTGCAAAAAAAGTGGGATCCCCAGCAAACAACATTAGAGCCCAGCAAATCGGCCACGGGAGCGACGATGTCAGGGTGCTTTACAAGTTCATAAATGCGTTGAAAACGCAAGTGGGCCGTGTTGATGGAATAGCTGCTCCGGCCCAACTCCATGAAAGCGGCTAGGACACCATCAAAAAAGGCTCGAAGTTCACGAGCCGCTTCCGGTTGCAGCCCAGTAAAGGGCATCAAGAATCCCTGCGTGTTATAGTTTTCAATCTGCTGTCGACTCAGGACCTGCGGCGAGTTGTTACGAGCCGGAACAAACCCCAGTTGTCGCGGCAAGGCGGCCAATTGACTAGGGCTGGGATTCGGTATTTCGTCGACCTTCAACATGCTTGTAAGTTTCTCTGTGTAGTTTGGTTGTAGTATATTGCCCGGCCCCTTACGGGCCACGGCTCACGCTTGCTTCACCCGCAAAGATAAAATCACCGGCCCACGGCCAGCGCCTGAGGTTCACTAATTTTAAACTCTCCTGTAGCGAAGTGAAGCTGGCCTGCCGCCCTGGTATCGGAGGAAGGTTTCAACGATGATAGAGGTTTGGGAGGAAACTGCATGACATCCATGGGAATGATACGAGTTACAGCGGCCAGCCACCGGACGCATGTGGCGGATCCGCGCGCCAATGCCGCCGAGGCATGCCGCGCGTTAGAGCAAACTGCCGATAGCCAAGTCGTCGTGTTTGGTGAACTATCGTTGACCGGCTATTCGTGCGGCGATCTATTTTCGCAAGATCTATTGCTCAACGGAGCGCTCTCCGCGCTCGAAACCATCACTGCCGCGACCGTCGGTCGAACTCAATTGATCGTGGTCGGTCTCCCCTTGCGCGTGGCGGGGAAGCTCTACAATGTGGCGGCAGCGATCGAGCAAGGATCGGTATTGGCGATTATCCCCAAGCAATACCTCCCCAACTATCAGGAATTCTACGAAGCCCGGTGGTTCGCAGCCGCCGACGGGAGCGAACCGCCGCTGGTCGATCTAGGATCGCTGGGAGAAGTTCCGTTCGGCATTGATCTGCTCCTCACTCGTGGCCAACTGAAAATCGGCATCGAGATCTGCGAAGATCTGTGGATGCCAATACCTCCCAGTAGCTTGCAGGCGCTGGCTGGCGCAAACCTACTACTTAACTTGTCAGCCAGCAATGAACTGATCGGCAAGGCGGCGTGGCGTGAAACGTTGGTTCGCTGTCAGTCGGGGCGCTGCTTGGCAGCTTACGTCTACAGTAGCGCTGGGCCATCGGAATCAACTACCGATGTGGTCTTTGGTGGGCATTGTTTGATTGCGGAGAATGGATCGTTACTAGCACAGTCTGAGCGGATCGGACGCGATGGCTGCGGTTGGCTGGAAAGTTCAGCGGCCACCGCCGATGTCGATTTACAAAAGCTCGATCACGATCGACAGATCACCAGTAGTTGGCACACTGCCACACAGCGGGCCAGCGTAGAATTCCGACAAATCGAGTTACGTGGCGAATATACCCACGACTTGGACCAACAGCGTGGTTTACTGCGCGCGGTTCCGGCGACTCCGTTTGTCCCCGCCGACGACGCGGACTTGCACCTCCGCTGTGCAGAAATATTTGGGATTCAATGTGCCGCATTGGCCAAACGCGTTAGTCGCTTGCCACCCACGGCCAAGCTGAACATCGGTATCTCAGGTGGACTCGACAGCACACTGGCGCTGTTGGTTGCAGTGAAAATGTGTGTGCAACAAGGTCTGCCAACGGAGCGCATTGCTGGGATCACTATGCCCGGCTTTGGTACCACATCACGCACGCTCGTGGCGGCACGAGAATTGATGCAGCACTTGGAAATCACGGCGGACGAAATCGACATTCGGCAGCTCTGCTGTGATACCTTCATAGGCCTCAAACACAAGCCGTTTGGCCTCGAAATCGAAGACCTCTCTCTGGAACGTTTTACCGAACTGTTGCAGGGAGTCGCACCCGAAAAACGGCATGACTTGGTATTTGAAAATGTGCAAGCCCGTCTACGAACCATGTTGCTCATGAGTCGCGGATTTGTACTCGGGACCGGCGATCTTTCGGAGCAGGCACTCGGTTGGAGCACTTACAACGGCGATCACATGTCGATGTACAACGTCAACACCTCGATCCCCAAGACCCTCGTCAAATTCTTGGTCAAATACGTGGCTGAAGAAGAATTTGACGGAGAAGTGCGGGCCTGTCTGTTGGGCATTGTCGACACACCCATCTCGCCGGAACTGCTGCCACCAAGCCAACAGGGAGGGATTGTGCAATTGACCGAAGGGACACTCGGCCCCTACGAGCTGCATGACTTCTTTCTTTATCATTTCATCCGTCACGGCATGACTCCCCGCAAAATTTTGAAACTAGCGCAGTTCGCAAGTTTTTCTCGCGAGTACTCCTCCGACGAAATTCGCAACACACTAAAGATCTTCCTGACAAGATTTTTTCAGAATCAATTTAAACGTTCGTGTGTTCCCGACGGACCGAAGGTGGGTAGCGTGAGTCTTTCGCCACGCGGTGATTGGCGGATGCCCAGCGACGCCGAAGCTGATTTGTGGTTGTCTGAGTTGGAGAGCTAGCCGTGACAGGGACGCGCCGCTTTGCTACCAACGCGCAGCGAACCAGTCTGGTTAGCGATTGGAAGCGACGCAATTTGAAATACGAACTCCCCGGTCCCGTGCGACGAATCGCGACCGGTTTGATGATTTTGATCTCCGTAGTGCTACTGGCGGTGATTGCCTATGTGCTCAGCGGCTGGAGTTGGTTGGACAGCTTTTACATGGTAGTCATCACCGTCTCAGGGGTTGGTTACGGCGAAGTACATCCGCTCAACACGCCAGCCCTGCGTTGGATTACGATTGGCCTGATCGTTCTGGGATACATGGCGGCCATTTACACAGTGGGTGGTGTGGCTCAATTAGTTTTGGATGGTGAACTGCGACGCGTATTGGGAGTGCGTAGAATGCACATTGAAATCGATCAACTCAAGCAGCACGTCATCATTTGCGGCTTCGGTCGCATGGGGAGCAAGCTGGCCGAAGCCCTAGCCACTCGCGGCAAGCCACTGATCGTGATCGATCAGGATCAAGCTCGAGTCGACCTGGCGCGGAGCTTAGGTTGCTTGGCTCTGCAGGGAAACGCCACGGAGGAGCAGGTACTGACGGCGGCTGGTGTGGAGCGGGCCAGCGTCCTAACCACAGTTCTCAGCGACGATGTTTCCAACTTGTTCATCACTATCACGGCTCACGAACTCAATCCTCGGCTTGAGATCCTAGCTCGCGCCGAGCAGACTAGTAGCATAAAAAAACTTCGTCAGGTGGGAGCGAATAAAGTGATCTTGCCCGCCACCATCGGTGCCGATCGACTGGCGCAGTTGATTTTGCGTCCCAGCGCCGAAACGCTGCTGCAACAAGCCGAATTGCCGGAGGGACTCAACGACGACTTAGCCTCGCTCGGCTTGCGTTTGGACGAACTCGAGATCCAAGTCGACTCGCCACTGATCGGTGGCACGATTGGCGATCTCAAGATTCGTGGCAAGACCCCGTTTCTAATCGTGGCGGTCCGCAAGGCGCAGGGAGAGGTGCAATTGAACCCTTCCGGGAAAGAGCAACTAGCCCAGGGAGACTGCGTAGTAATACTGGCGCACGAAGCAGACATTCCTCAGTTGTGCTCCCGTTACGCGCTGCAAAGCGAGTTACAGTGAACCCCAGACGCTGGCCTTAGTTGTCTACACGGTATTACCAGCAATGATTTCCGTCCGTTCTGTGCGGCTCGCAATCCATAGTAGGCTGCCAAAACACGGGCTGAAGAGTGAGACGCTGAAGGTACTCGTTTTAAACGCGGAGTTGCGGAGGAATGGAGTTTGGCGGAGAAAGGAAAGGCCCCCAGCAACGCAAATACTAGCGGTCGCCTATAGGATTAGTAGAGTTGCCGATACGAATGCCAGTTTAGTTTGTTGAATACTCGGCGGTCACTCAGCGGTGAAATTAGTCTAGGCTTCCGGATAAGTCGCCCTAACTCCGCGATCTCTATTCCTCCGCAACTCCGCGTTTCAAAAAACCGTCCGACAAAACTGAGAGTCAAATGGCGGCTAGGATATAGCACTCAAACCGGACGGAACTTAAGGTTTCTAGCACTAGCCGTGGGCGGTTGATTTAGCGAGCCGTGACGCGTGTTGCGCCAAGGGGGTAGGCGAATGATGCAGAACTGCCATAATTTGAGCGTTCAAAAACATATTCGACAATTTCTTAAAACAGTCCTCAAACTTAGATCCAATACCGGAAACCATCGATGGATATGCACGTTCTGACCCGCGACTTGCAAGTCAAAAACAATTCGAAAATCGTCATGCTCGTCGGTGATGGACTAGGTGGTTTGCCGATGACTCCAGGTGGCAAGACCGAACTGGAAATGGCCAAAACCCCGCATCTGGATGCCTTGGCTACCAAGGGGGTGCAGGGGCTGTCGATTCCAGTCAAACCGGGAATCGCCCCAGGCTCGGGCCCAGGGCACTTGGGACTCTTTGGCTATGATCCACTCGTGTATCAGATTGGTCGTGGCGCGTTGGAAGCGACCGGGATCGGTTTTCAAATGCAGCCCGGCGATGTGGCCATTCGCTGTAACTTCTGTACGCTCGATGCTGATGGAAAAATCTCCGATCGTCGTGCCGGACGCATCGCCAGCGAGGATAGCGCTCCCATTGCTATCTCATTGCGACAGATCAAAATTCCAGGTGTTGAGATTTTTGTCGAGCCCGTAAAAGAACATCGCTTCGTGGTTGTGTTCCGTGGCCCAGGGCTGGCTGGCAATGTCAAAGATACCGATCCACAAGCCACCGGTGTTCCACCACTGGAGCCGGTGGCCGAGGACGAAGCGAGTCAGAAGACCGCCGATGTCGCCAAGGAATTCCTGAAACAGGCACGAGTGCTGCTCAAAGATCAACCCCAGGCGAATTTTCATACCATGCGCGGCTTTGCCTCGCGTCCCGATATGCCCAGCTATCAAGAGGTGTATGGTCTCCGCGCAGCGGCCATCGCCGTCTATCCCATGTACAAGGGACTCGCCAGCCTAGTCGGAATGGACATCCTCGGCCAGGCCACCACGCTCGACGAACAGATGCAAGTGCTCAAGGAGAACTGGGACAAATACGACTTCTTCTTCATCCACTTCAAATATACCGACAGTACCGGTGAGGATGGAAACTTTGAGGAGAAGGTCAAACGCACCGAGCAGCTTGACGCATGTCTCCCCGCCATCATCGCCCTCCAACCAGATGTATTGATCGTCACCGGCGACCACTCCACCCCCGCCTATCTCAAGAGCCACAGTTGGCATCCCGTACCGACATTGTTGGTCTCCGACTGTTGTCGCCCCGATCCCCATACCAGCTTTGGCGAGACGCAAGCCATCACTGGCGGACTGGGACAATTCGAGGCCAAGTACTTGATGCTGCTGGCCCTCTCCAACGCTGGCCGTATGGGCAAGTTTGGAGCTTAGATATTTTTTCGTCTATAATTAAGAGGATCGCAGATCCCTTAGGCTAGTGCAGGACTCTTTGATGACCAGAGCCTTAAAAACTATTTCTCCGACTGACTATTTAGCGCGTGAACGTACAGCAGACTCGAAGAGCGAGTACTTTCAGGGAGAAGTCTTTGCCATGGCTGGCGGATCAGCCAACCACAGCTTAATTGCCGCCAACTTTATCGGTGAAGCGAGACAAGCCCTCAAAGCGAAGCCATGCGACGTTTACAGTAGCGACTTGCGAGTCAAGATCCAGGCTTCAGGACTATATACTTATCCCGACGCCACAATCGTCTGCGGTGAATTGCAGTTCGAGGACGATGCGGGAGATACATTACTCAATCCGACGCTGGTTGTCGAAGTCCTTTCCGATTCAACCGAACAATACGACCGTGGCCGAAAGTCTAATCATTATCGACAGATTAGTAGCCTTCGTGAAATCGTGCTGATTTCGCAAGAGACCACACATGTTGAGTGCTTCGTTCGACAAAAGGCCGATGGCTGGCTAATGACTGAACAGAAACTTCCCACCGGGTCGGTCACGTTGCAGTCGTTGTCGATTTCATTGGACATGACCGAAATCTACCGCAACGTAGCCTTTAAGAAAAAAACGTAGCCTTCAAGAAAAAGTAGCCATCAACTATGTCGCTGGAAGTGCCGCTCAAAAGCCAGATCGGTGAACCTACTTGGGAAATTGCCAGCCTTTTTCCACTCCAAGGAGAGTGGTCCGCCGCCGACTATCTGAGTCTCGATACCAATTGCTTGATTGAATTGAGTGACGGTCGATTGGAGTTTTTGCCCATGCCGACGGAACTGCATCAATTGATCGCTTACTACTTATGCAGTCAGCTCTGTGGTCGAAACTCAGTCGCTTCTCCAGGGCTAGCACTATTGGCACCTTTTCGCGTGCAATTACCATCAGGGAAATTCCGTGAGCCCGATGTGATGTTCATGCTGCACGAGCATTCACAGCGGCGCAAAGGAAACTATTGGGAAGGAGCGGATCTCGTCATGGAAGTGGTCAGCGAGGACGAACCCAATCGCGATCTCGTCACCAAACGCGAAGAATATGCGAGTGCCGGTATCGCTGAATACTGGATTGTTGACCCGCGCGATCGCAGTCTGAGCGTCTTGGTCTTAGAGTCGGGTGCAAGCGCGTATCGACTAGCGGGCTGTTACCGTAAAGGAGAGTTCGCACAATCACTTTTGCTCGCGGACTTGCGCGTCTCGGTCTCGTCGGTCTTTGATCAACCCACGGCTAGCGACTGAGGTTCACGATGAGTATCGCAGCCAGCGGCGCATGGTTGAGGGTTCAATGAAGGCTAGATTGGCCACGATCATGATGGTGCCAAAGGTGATCATCCCCAAGGCCAATGCGATGCCGCCGTGCACGAATACCGCTAAAGCCAAGGCAATCGGTCGTGTCAGCTTGGGCCACACGATGGCAATGTAGAACGTCTCCCAGAAAATGGTGATGGCCGTGAGCGTGGCAATCGCTAGCCGCCAGTGACCAAGCCAAGTGATATCAAGCGATTGGTATTCGTAGTTGACCGCCGTGTACCACATCGCACTCCCGTCAAACCACATTTCACCGCGCATTTTACTCAGACCACCAAACAAGTAGATGACACACAAATGCAATTGGATCAATCGCGTCGTCACATTATTGCAAGTCGCTGCGGTGGGTTCGGGAAATAGCCAGCGTAGCCAAGTGCTTTGCGGCGAGTTGCGGGCGGGAGCGTTGTCACGATCAAACAATCGCTGACGCAAACGGGCGTCGACACTCAATTCGCTACCACAATGGGAGAGCATCAAGTACATCGATAACATGATCACGATTTGATCTAGTCCGAATAGCGCGCCGGTCAAGCGATGGCAGACCATCAACGTCATCCACCATGCCAGCGGCGTGGCAATGCGTGTCAACAATCCACACATCATTAGCAGACTGGCCGTGATCGCAACAATCTGGTGCAACCACAACAGGCCGAGGCTCTCGGTGTACCACAGCCAACTCCACGACCAATCGTTGCGATGCAATTGCTGGACTACCTCCCTCGACATCCAGGCCTGCGGTCCCATAAAGTCTCCGAGCACGCTGGCCCAGACGATATGCACATAGGCCAGCATCGCACCGCACGCAATACGTATAACTGCCAACGTGGTAGGGAGACGTGGTGTAAACCAAAACCGCTCCCAAGCAGTTACCCAATCACGCCACCACCTAACGACTGAAGCTGAGGCTGCACTCATTGGCTAATCTCCTCCAGCGATACGTCCGGTCGGTGCAAGGCTGGTGATAACGTCCCCTGCGTCCTCTCCCAGCTGCGTTCATCGGCGTTACTTCCAGGAGGATTGAGTAACAGCCCCTCCCCTGGCGAAAACGGCGTTCCAAAAGAAAACGGACGATCCATGCCGGGCCAACTCGGAGCTAACTCCAGCGGCGCGTCGGGCAGGGTGATGTAGAGCGCGGGGCTATCGAGTGGCACACGCTGGCGAAATACCTCATCGTCACTCGGGAGGCGATGCTCCAAACGCTCGATCTGCGTTGCCGTGGCACCAAACCTGGCAGTCACATGTTGGCTCATCGAATCGCGAACACTTTCATAGAGCGCCCGCTCCGCTTGCCAATCGCGCGCAAAGCGTTCATCATCCCCCGCCACTTCGGCTTCAAATGGCGGGACGTGCAACTGATGCAAAAACTCGGCCAACATGAAATGCCGATGGTAGAGCAAGCGCGGCCACTGCTTCCGCTTGTCAGGGAAAGTCAGCGATACTTGCTGGTCGTCCGGCATCGTCAAGCGACATTCCATCAAATGACTTGGCCCCGGTTCCGGCGCAAAGAAAAAGTATCCATGATTGAGATAGGTAAACTCAATGTAGGGTGCCAACCACATGCGGGCTGGATCAGCGGCTGGAGAAGTTCCGCGGCGGCTGCGCGTGAAAAAGCGAAACGGTTCAGCCACGACAGCTAGCAGATGCAGAGCAATCAGACCACTGAGCAACCACTTCCATCGCTGCGTTAACGCAGGACTCACTTCGGCTGCAGATCGCACCTTAGTTCGTTTAACTTGAGCCAAGCTCCTACCGCTCCAATAATTTTGTCTCGGGTATGGCTACGCTTGTCGCTGGCGCGTCAAGCTGACAAAAAACCTGTGTTATCAAGCGCTAGATTGTAATCGCTGAGCGAAATCATGAAACACTCAACCGATGCTAAAGAAAAAACCCTTGTCAACGATGGTCGACAAGGGTTCATCAAGTTGCGGGTTTTTCAGCAGCGAGCGGTATTGGCGCTAGCCACCGGTGCGTTGTGAACTAGCGTGCGGCTAGGTTTGATGCGCCTTGATTGAAATCGAAGGTGAGCTGCAACTGATCACCACCGACGAGACGCACGTTTTGCCGTTTGACTTTTCCTTCGTGCTGAACTTCGATCTGGTAGTCATCCCAAAATTCGCCAACTTTCAGTCGGCTGGTGCGGAAGACGCGTGTTTCTCCAGTAGCTTTCGTTTCATTACCAGCCAATAGGACCTTGGCACCTTCAGGGATATTGAGGGTGATAGCTGTTTCAATTGTGGAGGTGCTTTCCGAAAATGCGAACTGCACTTCCTCCGTCGCGCCACCTGATACAACCATTGCCTTTTCTTCGGTCATTAGCTTGCCATCGCTACCGGTCAGTTCGGCGCGGACGACGAAGCGGTATTGCTTGCCAGCCTGCATGCCGTGGCTCACGAACTTGCGTACGGCACCTGTGCTGTTGGTTTCGTCACCGTTAACAAAAACCTTAGCATTGGTCGGAACTGCAACGGTAAGATAGACGGCATCGCTATCGGCGTTAACATCCGCCATCAAGTTTGAGGAATCAGCCGGCGAGTTCGAGGCACCGTAGTAGGTGCTGCCGCTGCTACCGAACCCGGAGCTATAGCCACCGGTGCTACCGTAGCTCACGCCCGAGCTGTAGCCGGTGCTACCATAACTGACTCCGCCACCTGAGCTACCGCCACCTGAGCTACCGCCAGAGTAGCTGCGGTAAGATGTTGCATAACCACCGCTGGAGCCACCACCCTGGGAAGAATAGCCGGTGTAACCGCCAGAGCTACCATTGCCACCACTGCTACCGTAAGCAGCCCGCCGCGCCGCATGTCTGGCGTGCTTGGCAGCCAAGTGCTCCTTAACGTGACCGGCCATGCGTTGCAGCAGTCCAGGACCTCCACTACTGCCACCACCGGAGGAAGCGCCACCTGACGAACCGCCACCCACCGAACTGTAGGCTGCCATGTACGCACCGCTGCTGCCACCGCCGCTACTACCATATGCTGCCGCATAGCCTCCGCTACTTCCAGCACCGCCCCCTACTGAAGCACCGCCCCCTACGGAAGCATAGCCCCCTACGGAAGCATAGCCGGTACTCCCGCCGTTACTGCCGCCATGGAGAATCCCCCAGCCCGCTTGCGAATTGCTGGGGCTAGCCAAAACCGCTGCGCCGAGCATGAACGCGGCCGCATTTCGAACAAGATTAAACTTCATGTGTGCTGAACTCCGTAACCTGAGCGTAGTGATTCCCGATCGTAACCTAATCCGTACATGGCTATAGCATATCCGCCAAAGAACTCCGATCAAGCAGTCTGGGTAGAATTTGCCGAATAGAAAGCCAAGGCAAGAGCCTACAGCAAGGGTAGCTCACGCAGGCTGTTTGTCCAGTTGGTATCCCCGATCACAGTGACCGCAAACTGCCTACCCCCCCGAAAGAATCAAATCCGCAGCAAACTACCCTGAGAGCCCCGGGGACACTCTTGAGCCCCGGGGACACAGCTCTTTCTTGAGTCGAATCAAAGGGGTCAGGCCTCTTTGTTGTCGATCCAGCGGCAAAAGTCAATCAAATAAGCCTGACCCCTTTGATTTCAATTTTGGGGGCTTTCACTTCAATCGCGCTGTCATACTTGCTGGGCGTTGGCCGAAACCAACCAGGATGTCCAACAGGAGCACCCTTCTTCCTGGGCTGCTTGTTTTCGTCTGTACTTGGTGCCGAAGTTTCGTCGGTTGCTGCCTCCGCGTTCTTCTGCTGATTGGTGGCGAATTTGTTCTGCCGCTCCAACTTCAACTCAAGCTTGACCTGCTGAAGTTCTTTCTGAAGCCCAAGGTTCTCATCAACGAGTTT
>JBGSJT010000653.1:0-18947 GCA_041741715.1 Pirellulaceae bacterium
CGCGAAACACGACTGAGGGGAGGGGGCCGCTGTGCGCGGCGAGAGCAAATTGACGTTAAAATGAGTCCATTGCTCACGACGAAGTGCTCCACAATCAAATCCGCTGAATCTCACGTCCTTGGTGAATAATGCGGGTTAATGACAAGTTTGGCCAGTTAGCAAATCGCCTATGGGGCTTCTCAAACTTCCTGGCTTACGGCTATGAACATAAGATAAGCATTCTGAATCCCGGGTTCTTGGAATTTGCGACTGCATTCCGCGGCAGTTCGAATCAATTCGTGCCGGCATGCCAAGTAACCGCAATAAACCATTGGGTTTCGACATGCGCGGTCGTGCAGCCGATTTCTATTAAGCTTGCTAGTCGTGTCCTAGACTATCTACGCCACCACCAATCACTTTGCTGGCCCATAAGTCATCTGTACATTGACGCTGACGAACATATTAATCTTGATACAGAGGAAAAACTTGGGCGGTCTGGCATAACCCTTGTTGGTGGCTGGAATTTTCGTTGCCCCCAGTTGATGCTTAAGCACCGCAATCAAATTGTCGAGTATTTTGCTTTGAATGATCGTTACTTAAGGCCCGTCGAACAAGCGTTCGAGAAAGCCGCAAGTGGCGGAAAACCTGTTTTTGGTATTCATGTACGCAGAGGAGATTACGAACAGTTTGAAGGTGGTCGCTATTTTTATCCCATCGATCGATACGTCGAATTAATGCGGTCGATCGCGGAACGCATGCCAACTGCATTTATCGTCTGTTCTGACGAAAAAATCGACCGAAATATTTTTGGAGATATGGATGTGACTTTTGGGCCAGGCTCGCCTGTCGGGGATCTTTACACATTGGGGCACTGCGATCGAATACTGGGTCCGCCGAGCACGTTCAGTCACTGGGCGTCGTATTACGGAGACAAGCCACTTCACTTCATCTATCCAGAACACCATAGCATCGATGACGTCGAGGGATTTCCGGAGATAAGTGTGTCGACGGCCTGAGCGCCGAAACAGCATTGTTGAGATGCAATTCCGGTCCGACTCATTTTGTTCGAGATAGTAGTCCAAGTGACTGGAGTGATTTATGAAGCCGCAGATTAGACGATTTCGAAGCGCTATCAGACGATTCCTTGGAATCGATCAGGTCATGTGCAACATTAACCGCCAACGGCAAGAAGTGAGTGAGTTGAGACAACAGTTGGCGATGGTGAATTCCTTTCTCAAATATTCGGTGATAGATTTACAGAGTGTAAAAAAGTCCGAAACTTATAAGCTGTGCGCGAGGCTTGTTTCCCTGCTTTCCCCACTCGACGTCATGGAAGGCGAATACATTCGGGTCGGGAGAGACTTTGATGGCGGCTACGTAATGTTGAACAATTTCAATAATGAAAATGTAGACGCCGCGTATAGCTTTGGCATAAGTGACGACACTTCTTGGGACGAGGCAATCGCTCGACGCGAGATCGATGTGTTTATGTTTGATCATACGATCGAAAAACTTCCTACGCATCACCCACGATTTCACTATCGTAGACTAGGCGTGACGGGCCACAAGAAAACGGAGGATCTTCGAACGCTTGGAGAGCTACTAAGGGAAAACAATCATTCAGAGTGCGAGCACCTGCTGATGAAAATGGACGTGGAAGGTTGCGAGTGGGATGTTTTTGACGAAGCTTCATCGGTCGTGGTAGGCCAGTTTTCCCAGATTGTGTTGGAATTACACGGTTTGTCTCCAAGTGTACCGGATCAGGATTACGCTTTAATTGTTCGTGTTTTGGAAAAGATTAATAAGACACATCAGTGTGTTCATGTTCATGCCAATGCATGCAGACCGTCGGTGTGGATCGGCGATATTGTGTTGCCAGAATTGCTGGAGGTAACGTACGTGCGACGTACGGACGTGAAAAACAAGCTTCGCCCGAACACGCGGCGGTTCCCAACGGAACTCGATATGCCAACCTTTCAAGGTATGCCAGATGTTGAATTGGGAGGCTTTGTTGCTGATGGAAGTGTGATTAGTGATGTTAATTCATCGGGAGTTTACTGAGCTAGAAAATTTGGTCACGCTTGCATTTATGTGTAAACATGGTTTTGGACTCATTTCATCGAAATCAAACTTTCATTTTAAGAGAATGCTTCGAATTAAGTTTCTTTCAATTTCAGAATTTGACTCATATTTATACCTGCTTTTGGTAAGTAGGTTCTGGTCTTGAGAATCGCGTTTGTGTTTTCTAACGAGGCATCCGTTGGCGCGATCCCATTTGTCGATCAGATTGTCGCACTTGAGTTGATGGGAATCGCGGTAAGCGTGGTCGCGCCGTCGCAGAACGGTTCGGTTCCAGATCGACTATTCGTTCAAGCTACTCATTCTCAGTCCACTGATATTGAGTGGTGGGTGAAGCAGGCGTTCAATGTCGTTTTTGTCTATTCGCTAGGTTTTCCAGTTGACGTTGTTAATGCGTTAAAGTCAGCAGGTACTTTTGTGGTAATCGATTGCGATTCAGACGGTCGAATCAGTCCCGTACTTTGGCCGCTGGATCATTGGCGTCATTACCGTGACGAGCGACACTCGATGCTCACCAAAGCTCGTATCGCGAAACTTTGGCTGACAGATGTTTTGTTTTCCCGTAGATATGAAAATCGGTTCTCCGCCCTCCTTCAGGCGGTAGACTTGATTCGAATTGAATCTCAATGTGCCGCTGATAACTTGATTAAGTTTGCTCGCTTTCGAAAACTGGACGTCGTTGAGAAGCGATTCCGTGTGATTCCGTTTTGTGCGCCGCTCGAGGTCTGCGAGAACTCGATCCCAGCTAAAAAGACGAAAAGGGTGGTCATCGCAGGCAGACTCGATTCTCAACAGAAAAATCCGCTTGTCCTGGCCAGATTAATCGAACGCATCCTTGCAATGAATTTAGAGGTTGGATTCGATTGCTTTAGCCGAGGCGATTGCCGTTCGATTCGTGACTTGTCCGCAAAATATCCAGGACGCGTGGCCTACAGCACCGACGCACCGAAACACCAAGTTTGCGATGCACTTCGATCTGCGAGAATCCTTTTGTCGGCGTCACGCTGGGAAACCCTCCCCGTGATTGGTATCGAAGCGTTATGCATGGGATGCACGATCGTCGCGACACCGATCGATGGGTATTTAGAATTGTGTCACTTCGAACGAAATGGAACGGTTGCCACATCATTCCACGAATTAGCTATTTGCAACGCGTTTGCAGACGAGTGGCGTCGCTGGGAACGAGGCGAACGCAATCCGCAAGAGATTTCTAAATCAGCGAGGTCACATTATCGTCCCGAGGCAGTTGCAGGTAGACTCGTTGAATTAATGGGCGAAGGTATGGTTGTCAATGAAGGATAGAGGCGAGAAAGGTGAACGAAATATGCGGGTTTCTATCTCTACGATTCTCGACCCAAGTCAGCATGGTGGCCTGGAAACATACGTAAGAACCTTGGCTTTTAGTCTCTTGGGAATGGGCGATGCGTGCACACTAAATAGTGTCGAGCCGGCAGCACAGTTAAGGATCGTGAATAAATGGAAGGCAAGAATCAGTCAGTTGCTTCCCTTCTCGACTCGACCACGGATTCGTTGGATTTCTCGTTGGATTGCATTGCAACAAGGCCGTCACTGGGCTAACCGCCTGATTCGCAATTGTGAGGTGGTTCATTTCGTTGGAACCGGTTGGGACTTGGCCGGGTTCGCACTTGCACGTTCGGCTCAGAAGTTTGAGCGAGTTATGACTTGCTTGCCCGCAGTTCACCCCGGTACCTGGGGTGACTCACCGCTTGACATCGATTTGTACCAAAGGATGGATGCGGTATTTGTGCTCTCGGACCATGAAGCGAATCACCTTGCTGATTTGGGGGTACCACGCGACAAGTTAGTTCGCTGTGTCTGCGCCCCTTCGTCCTCAGTAACGGGAGATGCCGACAGATTCCGCCGCGCTCGACACCTCGAAGGTAAGAAAATCGTGTTGTTCATCGCTCGCAAGAGCCAAGGTAAAGGTTACCATGCGCTTCGGTCCGCTGTAGACCGCTTAGCAGCGGACCGAGATGATCTTGTATTGGTATCGATCGGACGGGATCTTGAAAACCCTTATCCTGAGTTGGATTCTGAGATCGATATCGATTTGGGCGTTGCGGACGAGGCGACCAAGCAAGATGCTCTGGCCGCCTGTGATGTGTTCGTATTGCCGTCCGAAGCGGAATCATTCGGAATCGTGTACGTCGAGGCCTGGGCCTATGGCAAGCCGGTTGTTTGCGGCACCGCACCGGCGTCGCGTGAGCTAGTGACACGGCATGGCGGCGGAGTTTTATCTGATGGGACGATCGAAGGAATCGCAATCGCGATCTGCGAACTGTTGAACGACTCCGAGCGAGCCCAGCAGATGGGACTCGCTGGAAAGAAGGCGGTTGCCGAACATTATTCCATCGAAAAGGTGATCAATCGGCACGTGGAAACCTGGGAACGATTGCGGCTTGAAAAACAGTAGGAGGCACTTTCCAAGTGCCGCCAACGAACACTGTAAACGCTGACGGCATCCGGAGGTTTCCTGCTACCATGAAGACAGCCCCCGTTCCAACTATGAATCCACTTTTTTCTGTTGTCATTCCAACCTGTAATCGTCCCGATGAGCTGGCGGCATGCATGGATCGTTTGGCGCCTGGCGTCCAAAACATTGACGCTTCGAATTATGAAGTCATCGTGACGGATGACGGACGAAAAAAACCGGCTGATGACACGGTCCGATTCCGGTATCCGTGGGCACGATGGACTGCCGGGCCAGCAAAGGGACCTGCGGCCAATCGCAATCATGGCGCTAGTTTGGCTATCGGCCAATGGCTGGTTTTCATCGACGACGATTGCCTTCCCGAGCCACAACTGTTGCATGCCTACCAGCAACAAGCCTCGCGTGAAACATCAGCAAACATGGTCGTCCTGGAGGGTCCAACACTTCGAATCGGTGAACCGAGATCTTTACTATGGGAAGCCCCTCACAATCCCAGCGGTGGTGCATGCATCTCCGCCAACTTCGCAATACAAAAAGCCGACTTTGAAGCGTCAGGCAAGTTTGACGGGCGATACCCCAGTGCCGCAATTGAGGATACCGAGTTCTTTGCTCGTTTTCATCTTAGCGGCGGGGTGACCCGGTTTGTGCGCGATGCGATTGTCCATCACCCGCTGCGGCAACTGGGCCGACCAGATAGTTTGGCCAGGAAATGGGAAGGAAAAGTTATTCTGGCGGTGGACCAAGGAGCAAGTCCGTGGACCGTGACTTGGCGTTTGCCCTGGCATGTCCTTAGAATTATTCAATCACGTTTCCGAGATCAACCATGGTCAGCTGAAAACGTAAAAGCCGCATTTATTTTCTTATATGAATGGCTCATTGTCCTTCGAAAAACGCCCGGATGGGTGCGGAGATGGTCTCGCAAACCAAAAAGTTCTTTTTGGACCGCGCACGTGGCAAAGCACGGCCCCGCGCCCCGATATGGGTTCTAGAATGGCTCGTACAATCCGAGCCCTAACGTCAAATGAACGTTAGAATGCAGCGGAAGGCTTCCGAATCTTCCCGCTACTCGTAATGACTGAAGACACTCGACCGATTCTATTCACGCTCTGCGAAGGCGACTATCACTTGGGTGTCGCCGCGCTGATCAATTCGGCGCACAACATTGGTTACGCAGGTCTATGCGTTGTAGGGTATCGTGGCCCAATCCCGCCATGGTCCAAAAGCATCGCGCTGTCCAACGGAAGCTACAAAGCGGGCAACATTGAGGTTGAGTTCGTAGCGAGTGATCCACAAATGCACTTTGGCTACTTCAAGCCGTTTTTCGCCTGTGAATTATTGAAACGGTACCCAAAAACATCAGCTCTAATTTATGCAGACCCCGACGTGCTTTTCCTTGCCCCTTGGGAGTTTTTCGACAATTGGATCATGCAAGGTCAAGCGATCGGACTCTGCGCAGATCAGAACTTTCCGATTGTCTCAGAGAATCATCCTTGGCGAAAATATTGGCGGATTCTGGCGGAGGCAGCAGGCCTTTCTATAGTGAATCCCTCGGCACCCTATATAAATTCAGGCTTTGTAGGAGTGAGTGAAACGCGTGCCTCGCTTTGGAAACTTTGGTGCGATGTTACCCTTGCCTATCACCAACAGGGGGGCGACCTGAGCAGCTTTCGCATGTCGGAAAGATGGCGCAGCGTCGTTAGCGACCAAGACTTGCTGGCTGCAACACTGATGTCACTAATGGATTGTCCCAGCCTATTGGGGCAAGAAGGGATGGGGTTCAACGGCGATTTCAAATTCTTGTGTCATGTCATTGAGCAACCGAAACCCTGGCGAGATGCGCGCGCATGGCGATCGGCCAGTGGACACGCCCCTTCATCTGCTTTTAGAAACTGGCGTCGCAATTATGAAGGGCCTATTAACACAATGGGACACCTCGCAAAACTCGTGAGAAAAGTCGACTTTGTTATGTCCACGGCGATTTCGCGAGTTTATAGAAGGTTCTAAGCAAGTAGAATAAAGAGTTTGTCGTCCCCACTTATTGCAACTCTTTTAATTTGCGTTTTGTAAATATGGATTTTGACGAAATGGATCCACCGTCGGATGGCGAAGCCTGCACAAAACACATGATTTCGGCAATCGTCATCTGCACAGATCGACTGCAGGAAGCAATCGAGTGCGTTGGTAGCCTGGATCTATTGGGCGACCTTCTTCGCGAGGTGCTACTATTGAAGAATGCGCCCAAGGACCCTTGGCCTAAGGATGCCTTTGATCATCTCACCGAAAACGTTCGCAGCAAGCTCAACATTCTCGAGTCAAGCGATCGTGTATTTCCAACGACGGGAAGAAACCGTCTCGCATCGGGTGCGACCGGAAGTATTTTTCTGTTTCTCGACGATGATTCGCTCGTCCTCTCCAGATCAGGAATCGAAATCGGTGTAAGTACCCTGATAGCTGACCCTGTTGTCGGGTCCATTGCGTATCCCCAGTCGACCAAAACCGGTGAAGTCACCGATTCTGCCCAGCCGGCATCGGTCACCTATCCATGCTACGCATGTGGTTTCATGACGTGCGCCGCCCTCGTGAAAGCATCTGTCTACAGGGAGTTGGGGGGCTTTCAAGAGCTGTTGCAAATGGCTCATGAAGAAAATGAATTCTGCAAGCGTCAATTGAACATCGGATATTCAGTTGTCTATTTACCGATCGCCTGCATCTCCCATGTCCCGACACCAAACGCGAGAAATAGTTCCCAGCGAATCATGCTTAACGCGCGAAATAGTTGGTATCAGGCCGTCCTCCACGAGCCCGCGTGGCTCCTCGTTTTGTCGATCATCCCTTGTTTGATTCAAGGAGCTCGCTACCTGCGTGGTTCCGTGAAGTGGGCAGGGGGCAATTGGATTTCGCTATACCGTCAAGCTCTGGTTAACTTTTATTTCGACTTACCCTCGCTGTGGATGAGCAGACAGCCATTGAAAATAGATACAATACTTCGTTGGCAAAAACTCAAATCTGAGAATCTCGCATACGAGTACCAATCATGTCCCGCCAGCGAAAACGATTACGTCTAGTTGGCTTCGCTATTTCTACTGGACGTCACAACACTCGATGCGTGACCGATCAGCCATGGCACTGAACAAGAGTTTAAATGCGTCCAAGAAAAGACCGACAGCTAGCAAGGCCAAGGACGTTCTGATTGCTGCGGTAAATCATCATTGCTGGGCGGATATATGCTGTTGGTACCGCTCAGCACGACGAAATGGATTCAGTGGACGCGTAATATTGATCTGTTACGAAGACACGTCTAAAGCCACAATTCGTCGATGTCAAAAGGAGGGAATCGAAATTGTACGAAACGATCTAAACGGATCCGTGATTGTGCAAAGATGGAGTGACATTCGCGGAATTGCCGTTACGCTTCCAGAGAGAACGCGAATTGTGACCTGTGACGTGCGTGATGTTGCATTCCAAAACTCAATCGAAAATTTCCTTGATCTGGCCTTAAAGCACAGCACGATTGCACTTTTTGGCGAAGCTTGGACATATCAAGACTCGACATGGAACTATAACGACCTAACCAATAATTTTCCCGATGAAGCAGTTCGACTGGCACCTACTGAGGTTGTCTGCGCGGGTGTGATTGCCGCTACTCGCGAATCTTACATTGAGTTCGCCGATGATGTACTCCGGACGGTCGCACGCGCAAGAACACGGAACTCTGATCAGACGGGCGTCAATCTCGTTATTCAAGAATGGCTTCGGTCACAGAAAAGACTTTCCGTTTTCGGGCCGGATGACGCATTGTGTGTTCATTTTGCCGTGTGTGCTGAGGAGTCGATTGCCGTATTTCGGCAGAAGGGCTTATCGGAACCACCTCAGTATGATTTCGACCAAGGGTTGGCGGTGACGAGTGATGGGCGGCCCTTTAGTGTATTCCACCAATACACAAAAAACCCGTCAGTGCGTCGGGATGTACTTCGTCGTAATGGTTGCCTCCGTACGTTCTATCTCGGTAAAAGTATCGATGCCCTGAAAAAGCGTCTGCCATGGGTAAAGAAAGCAACTCCATATTGGATGAAACCGGAGATTGTAAATCCGTCTGAAGCAAGCCGGGGAGAGACGAGTTGATTCTTTCTGTAACAGGGTACGTTTCGGCTCACGCTGGAAGCGTCGCTTCTGCGAATGCAATTCTTCTTCGTGGGCTATTAGAACGCAATTGGAAAGTCGATTTTTTTACAAAGCCGACGTTTGTAGACCCACGTCATTCCGTGAACGCCGATGCGTTACGAGTTATCGACTGCACCAACTGCGTTGGGGATGGACTTCGGTGCTTCATGGCTAGCTCTGGACGTGGATTGTGGGGAAAGTTCTGGGGGCAACTAGATGCTGCGACGTACAGGTATGGGTTGATTCAGTCCATGCGTACATCCGACAGAGGCGATCTGGATTTGTGGTTGGGCGATTGGGCTCGTGTTCGTGGGCACAGACCGGTGGTAAGTTATGCACAGGGACCGCCGGGAACAGATGCTAGGTCCGTCGCAAACCATCGGGACTTGATTCAACGTTTGGCTGGCCCAACCAACTACTACAAACTGGTGGTCGCCGCGTCATACCGTCTGAACTTAGGGCTACCAAAATTCGCCAACAGCGATCAAATCATTGTTGGGAGTCAATGGTCGAGAGATTGTTTACATCATAACTATGGAATTTCTTCGACGAGAACGCACGCGATACCCTACCCGATTGACGTAAATGAATTCCGGCCCTCCAAACGCAATCGAGATTTGTCAAGTCCGTTGTCGCTTCTTTGGTTAGGAAGATTCGTACCACGGAAGCGGCTGGACCTCTTTTTAGACGGTTTAGCGATCGCAATAAGGCAAGGCTCCGATGTAAATGCGCTGATAGTCGGTCAATCGGGGTTTGTCCCTAATTATGAGAGGCTAATAGAAAGTTTCTCCTTTCCCGATCGGATCGAACATCGTCAATCAGTGCCTAGGTCGGAGGTTCCGATGTTGATATCCGAGTGTGACGTGATGTGCCAACCCAGTGACGAAGAGAACTTTGGTTCATCGGTCGCAGAAGCCTTGGCCTGTGGTATTCCAGCAATTGTTGGCGCCACCAACGGAACAGGCGACTACATCTGTGAGCGATCCACTCGATTGGTCGACGACAAACCCGAAACGATGGCTGCCGCCATTGTCGCCATGGCGGATGCCAAGAAACGCGGTGATTTGACCGATCCCGATCCGAGCCGTTTGACTGCGGAAAAGTTCTTTGATCCTGAACGCGTCATAGACCAGCTGGAAGCAGTTTTGAAGATTGCAGTCGAGAGTGGGCCGTCTTCAGATAGCAGTCATCTGCGGGCAGTTGCGCATTGAGCGCCCTGCGGTCCATCGATCTCGTTGTCCAGGCTTTACCGCCCACGCACGACGCCATTGGCGAGTACACAGCGTTTCTCGCTTGTGAATTGGGCAAGGGTCTTGACGTCCGTGTGTTGACAAATTGTGATCATCCCATCGACACATTGGATGGTGTCAGAATCGATCCCTGCTTTTCGCTGCAAGGTAAGCGTAGGTTCTTTGGACTGCTACAGTCGTTGAAAAAGACAAACGCTAATGCCGTGGTGTTGCAGTACAACCCGTTTGCTTGGGGAAATCGCGGATGGGCACCCGATCTAGTGCGTGTTATCCGTGATTTTAAGATCAGACGGCCGGACGTCACCATTGCCGTCATGTTCCACGAAACTTATATGATGAATCCGGGGTTTCGATCCTGGTTGATGCGGCAGTATCAGCGACGTCAGTTTCAATCGCTATGCTCTGCCGCGCACATTTGCTTTTTCTCAACGGAGCTGTGGGCTCGTGAGTATCGTGAACGCGATCCTCAGGCGCTCGCCTTTCACTTACCCGTAGGAGCAAACCTTCCAGTTAGCGCCGCGGACGGTAAAGAAACGCGGCGCCGGTGGCGGATCGATGAAAATGATTTCGTCTGCGGCGTCTTTGGTGGTGCGCATCCATCACGAATGTTGCCTTGGATCGAACGCGCCGTAGTGCAAATAGATCAGCAACGCAATTCGGAGCGTAGGGTCGTTTTTTTTCATGTGGGTGGCGAACCAATTCAATGGTCCATTCCGAATGTGCCAGTCATCACTACTGGGCGTCTATCGGCTGATGAAGCCTCGGATGCGATCGCAATCATGGATCTCTTGATCAATCCGTTCTCGGATGGAATCAGCACACGACGTGGATCAGCAATGGCCGCCCTGCAGAACGGCGTTCCGTTGTTGACAACGCGAGGGCACGCAACAGACTCGGTATGGGATCAGCAATCGGACAAATCAGTCTTTCTATCCTCCGCAAACTCCGAAGACAATTGGCAACAAGCTACGCAAAAAGCATGGAAAAAGATTAAAACGCGAGACCCCATCCGTCAAGAGAAAATCAAACAGTTTTATCGAGCGAACTTTTCTTGGCCGGTAATCGGCAAAGCCCTTTGCGGTCACTTATCAGACGTGATCAACGTATAAGCGATAGGCTCCCAGGCACGCCGCTTCACGTTACATTTGCAAAGCCTTCGGCATCACCGACTTGCGAACCCGAAGAGCCGTTGGTGCATTCGCTGAAATCAAACGCGGAAAAACCTGTTGCTTGTCAGGCGACCTTTCTGGAAGTGGGCCGGTGATCAAACACATGCAACGGTTTTATCTTCAGGTAATTGCGGAAGCTTGTAGCTGCGCCCCTCAGTTTTGGAAAAGGTGGCAGGCATTGTGGAAAATCGCCCAGCTGGTCCGGGAATTTCGATCCGAGCTAATCGGGGGTTTGATGACCACGGGACACTTTTTGCGGCGGGCTTGCAAGATGATACGACGGATAAAATACGGGACGATCAACACCGTGTATCCATTTTTGGACCGCACTGAATTGCATCGAAGCAAAATATAGTGCGATCGTGACGGAATGAAAGTTGCCAACGTGCGCGACACGCCGCCCAAAAAGTTGGTTTGCTGGATCGTCGATCAAAATTTTCCTTGATTGTAGATCGCCAAAGCTCCGCTTCTGATTCATTCGCAACTCATTGTTCCATCAAACGGTCCATAAAAAACAGTGGTGATCGTGCATGCGTAAACTTGTCTTTTTTACGAGTCTTCCACGCGTTGGTGGGCACACGACGATCACGCTTGGATTGGTTCGCTTACTGCGTCCTTCGTTTGATCATATCAGCATCATTGTTCGTGAGATGGCCGGACACGGCACGTCGTCCGACGCGTTGATCGAACTTAGCGAGTTGGGCGTGACGGTGCTCCAGTTGCCGGGGCAAAGTAGTGCCAGCGATTTTCGCAAGCTGATGCCCTTCATCAGGCGGCATAGAAAACCCGATGTGTTTTTGGCGATGGGCATGCGGCACTTTTCGCCAGTTCTGGCCATAATGCTGAGCCCAAAGCGATCAGTTTACTATCACATCACGCATGAATTGACCCCTCAAGTTGTCAAAATGCTGCGTTGCTATTCCTTGTGTTTCTCGAAACTGGTGTTTATTTCACCAGCTACCAAGCACAAATATGCAGAGCTCAATAATGGCAAGAGAATCACGTTGGCGATCACGCAGCCGATTGGTGATCAAGGCGGCAATCATGCACCACAGTTCGCCGAAGGCCCCATTCGCTTCGGGTTCATTGGCCGTCTGAACAAAGACAAAGGCTGCGAGGTGTTGAGACAGTTTGGCGAGAGCTGTCCCACGCCATGCACGATCCGTATTGCTGGGGCCGGTGACTATGCACAAACGTTTCGGCAACTTTCGGCGACCAAATTACCGATGGTCGTTTATCGGTTTGATGGTGCGTTCGATTCGGCAACACGAAGGCAATACCTAAGCGATTTCTTTTCCTCCGTCGATTACTTAGTCGTTCCGAGCCAAGATGATCGCGAGGGATTGCCGACTGTGATTCTGGAGGCGCTTCAAGCTGGCGTTCCCGTATTGGCAACGCGGACGGGCGGAATGCGGGCATTCGACATGCCCGATTTCGGTCGGGAATCTTGCGTCACATTGGTAGAAAAAGAAGAAATTGCAAATCTGATGAAAAAGTTTGCTGCTCAGCCTCGGCCGATGCTCGATCGAGAATGTGCCGAGTACTTTGATCAGTATTTTTCTGACAACACCCTTCGCGCCCAATGGAATGACGCGATTGCAATGAAGGCACGATAGCGGTCAACGTGAGATTGTAATGCGTTCCAACCGAAACCCCGTTCCCCACACGATCCAACTCAGATGAAGTTGATGAAACGCTTGATCAAGCAGTCGATGTACGTGCTAATGCCCCGTTATTCGACTGCATTTTTCCCGACACGGGCACGTGCTCATGCGCACGGCATCTACCGGCAATGGGGATGCGAAGAGATTCTCAAATCAATTATTCAACATCATGGTTCAAAGGTCCTTGCGGGACCGTTTCAAGGTTTAGAACTGATTCCGTCAACATTCCTCGAACACTCATCACCGTACCTTCTTGGAACCTATGAACGCGAATTGCATCAGGCCTGGGAAACTGTCTTCCAAGGTAACTATGAACAGATCCTCGATGTCGGTGCCAAGTTTGGGTTTTACGCAATCGGCCTGGCCCTGCGATTCCCCAACGCGCCGGTCGTCGCATTTGACACCGATCGGTGGGCGCGTGAAACCACGATGGAAATGGCGGAGGCGAATCACGCCGGGCCCAATCTGACCGTCGAATCCTTCTGTGACAAATCATGGCTACGGAAGAAGTTGCTTCCCAATGCTCTGATTGTCAGCGATTGCGAAGGTTACGAGGCGATCTTGTTCGATTCGCCGAATGCGGACAGTCTAAGATCCGCGACACTCATCATTGAAACGCACGACCACGAAGTGCCCGGCGTAACAACAGCGTTGATTCGTGAACTATCGCAAACTCATCAAGTAGTCGAAATCCGCAGTCAAGAGGGAGCAACTGATTGCTCCGTGAACCTTTCGTTCTTGGAACCTGACGAACAGCGATTGGCGCTCAACGACATGAGACCCGGCCAATCCTGGTTGCTCGCACTGCCGCAGAATGGAACAAATGCAAATCTATCACGGTCAGGCTAGTGCCGAGTTTCCGCATCGCTCTGATTCTTTCGTCAACCTCGTTTTCCGTTGTCAGAAGTCTCATGTGTCTGTCACGTCATCGGAAGCCGCAACTTGAGCCCAGGACAATTCCGACTATTCCTAGCCTTCGTAGTCGTCATCCATCACAGCTTTCCGCTGCGTTTGGGAGCTTGGGCCGTGGGGATGTTCTTCGTTTTGTCGGGTTTTTGGATTTCCCGAATGTGGCGAACCGGCTACTCACGAAAGTCGCGACCCTACTTGACCTTCTTGATCAGCCGCTGGTGGCGGATTGCGCCCTTGTTTATCACGGTTCATCTAATGGCGGCCTCCTTGGTTTGGTCGGGGCTTACCATTGGAAATCCGGCGGCCACGCACGATTGGCGCTGGTGGGTTACACAGCCGTGGGTCATCGGCTCGACCCAGTTTGATCGACTGTTGCCACCATCTTGGTCGCTGGATGTCGAGATGCAGTTTTATCTCGTCGCGCCATTGATCGTGGCTGCGATTCTTTATGGTAGCAGACACTCTCCGAGCGCCGTTTGGCGAAGAAATCGCGAAAATGGCGACGGCACTCGGAGAGTGCCTGCTACTGAGAAGGTTGAAACGGGGATGCCTGAACGTACCAGGCTCTTGGTCGAGGACGCATCGATAGATTTGCGAGAACTTGGCAACGGCACTCGGAGAGTGCCTGCTACTCTGTTGGGGGTTGCCTTGGTGGCATGGAGTGCCTGGCGACTAACGCACGGAGCATCCCTCGAAACACCTCGATTGGATGTGTTCGCTTGGTTGTTCTTTGTCGGAGTAGCTTGCGAGATCGCTGATTGGCGTCCGTCCCTGTGGATGGCGATCGCCAGTGGTGCGGCTCTCATAGGTATCGTTGCAATCCTTTACTCGATGCCCGATACACGCAGTCTTGTTTGGGTTCGTGGTGCAGACACCCATGCTCAAGTTTCGACAATTTGGATGGCAGTGTCTTTCATCGTGATGACGCTGGTATCGGTGCCATTGGCGATTCGCACGGTCCATCAGCCGTCACCATCTTCGGATCGATGGATGGGCGATTTATCGTTTCCGCTCTACCTGTTCCACTGGATGCCGAGAGATTGGTACTACGCAAACGTGGACTGGTCTTTGGGGGCACTCCGAAACGGCGGATTGCTGATGGCCAACTTTGCGTTTGCGTTTGCGGGCGCGATCGTGCTGCTGCAGTTGGTGGATCGGCCGATTCAACGGTACCGCCAACGTTGGGTACGAAGAATCTCTAACAATTCCAAACACCAACAACAATCAGTTCCCCGAACGAACGCGAGCGAACAACAGCTAACAGCTAACAGCTAACAGCTCTATTTTATGTTTGAAATCAACGCTCTCGTCGTTACGTTCCTGATTTGCCTGCCGGCGGTGGTGATGGCGGCGCAGCGATCGACGTGGATGATCGACTATCTGTTCTTTGTCGTTGCGCTCAATCGTGGCATTCGCCGGATCGTCGACTACAACAACGGATACTTCAACCAGTATTCGCTGATCAGCTTGACACCGATCATTGTGGGCGGATTGGCGGTCGTGGTGGTGCTGCTGGAACTCAATCGCCGTGACCGTAAGTTCGGGCATCTGACCGCTAATATCCTTTATTTATATGGCGGCATTGTCGCGTACGCGTTTGTAATCGGATTTGTCAACGCAAAGTTTGGAGCGGTTTACGGGCTGGGCGATTACATCGCACCGATCGGATTGATTGGCTATGGAGCTTTGTGGTCCGGTGATTCGTCGACGATGAATCGCTGGTGTCATTCCTTCGTCGCCTCGGTATTGGCCGTTGCGATATACGGGCTGTGGCAGTTTTACACCATTCCGCCTTGGGACGCCTTTTGGCTGGTCTCGGTCAAGATGACGGGGTACATGGGGATTCCGGAACCGACCAAGATGACCTTGTTTTCGACGATGGGCGAGCGAGGGCCGGCGGCGATGTATTTATGCAGTGGGCTGATGCTGCTGGCCTTGCGTCCGGGAACGCTCGGCTTGATTCGCTGGCCGTCCGCGGCGATCGTGTGCTACGCGATGTTGTTGACCTATTCCCGTACGACGGTGATCTTCGCTGGCTTGGCCGTCTTGCTTTACCCCGTGCTTAATCGCGGATCGGGGATTGTCCCTGTGATCGCACTTTCTCTGCTGGCATTGATCGGTGGACCGGCGTTGATGAGTCGGCTTCCCGGGCAAGCATCCGCACGCATTGAAACGATCGGATCCATTCACGACGATGGTTCGTTTCAAGGCCGCATCATGCTGCTCGGGATCGCTATCAGAAATTCGATGTCCGAACCGCTCGGGCTAGGAATCGGCGCTGGCGGAATGGCGTCTCGCGTGCAACAAGCATCCAAAGCCGCTGTCGTCGACAGCACCGGTTATGCGGACACGCTGGCGACGTACGGCTGGATCGGGTTCGTGATCATCATGACGATCTTGTATCGATTGTGGCGGGCATCTTCTGATTTGATCGCGTGGCAAATGGATGATGCCAACGTCCGGATCTTTCGGGCATGGTTCATTGCGGGCATGGCGGCGCTGTTCTCGGGGAACTGGCTGGCAGGGGCTTCGTTCTTTTGGGTTTTGGCAGGGCATTGCCTAGGGCTTATTGACGAAGCCCGAGCAGAAAATTGGCAATCGTTAGATGATAGTTTTGAGGAAGAAGACTTAGTTGACAGTCTTCAGTCGGCGGGTGAGCGTTGACGCGATGCAAGCTGCACACAATGTGGACCGCACTCGGAGAGTGACCACACTGACTTACTGCGAACTGACTACTGGCAACTTATTCTCTCATGCGTCTTCGTTCCCCTGAATTGATTTGGCAATGGTCGCGACAACTGCATCAGCGAGGTTTTCGACGTATGGCCCGAATCGTGAAAACGCTCAACTTTTTCATTCATCGGGCGTTGTTGCCGGCGGAAGCGATCGTGGGCACGGGATTAACCTTGGAACATTATGCGCTCGGGATCGTGATGCATCCGAACGTAACGATCGGTGATGATTGCCGGATCTATCACCATGTGACGATTGCGGGCGAGGTCGCTATCGACGCGGTCGAACGTGTTGTGATCGGCGATCGCGTGACCATCGGCGTCAACGCGGTCATTCTGCCACGGCCGTATCGAGGCCTCACCATCGGCGATGATGCCATCATCGGGGCCGGCGCCGTGGTGACGCGGGATGTGCCCGCGCGGGCGATCGTGATGGGCGTACCGGGCAAGGTCGTGCGGATTCGTGAAGCCGATGAAATCAGGTTCTAAGAGCGGACCCGGAGGATGGTCGTTTTGCGGGAAGTCCGCCGAACATCTACTCTTGAGCAAAGCCGGTTTATCACTGAGCGTAAAAAGAGTGTCAGACCCCAATTGCCGGGAACCGGCCCCTCGGGTGCTTCGCACAAATGGCGTCAGACACTTATTTTCCGGACGATCCTTAGTGTCGCAGAAGAGCGATTTTTATGTCAACCGTTCCAACGGATCCAACCATGCTTGACGGTGACAGTGGACCGCTTATCAACGAGAACAATCCGTCATCTCAAATGTACTCAACGACTTGAGCATCAGCGTCAACGAAACCTTTGAAGCGGCAAACGGTTAGCCACTTCCAACTCCCTCGTTCGGTTAACTGACGACTGAATACTTGCGGAATTTGACGAAGCACAGCGTCATGGAACTGTCGCGGCTACAATGAAACCGTAACTGATCGATTCTGTGTTGGAGAACCCTCGCAATGCCATCCCCTTTTCCTGGCATGGACCCTTACCTGGAAGCTCCGGAGCTGTTTCCGGGTCTGCATCATGGATTGATTTCGGAGATACAAGCCGTGCTCAATGGCCGGTTACGACCTGCCTATCATTCCATGGTGGAAGAGCGAGTCTACATTTCGGATGAGAATGATCCAGGCCGCGAGGCAATCATTCCGGATGTCTCGATTGTTCGGCCCGTTGGCGCCCAAGAACGGGTTCCTGCTTCGGAGAGTATTCGATTGGATTCGGATCTGGCTGTGGCTGAACCGATCGTGGCCACGACCATGATCGACGAAGAAATCCGCGAAGCTCGCTTGGTGATTTACGATGCCGTCGGGCGACAAGTTGTGACGGTGATCGAGGTGTTGAGTCCGACGAACAAGATCGTGGGTGCCCGAGGACGTGACAACTACGAAGCCAAACGGCGTGACGTGATGGACTCGCCAGCGCACTTGGTCGAGATCGATCTACTTCGCAAGGGCGTGCCGATCTATGCAGGCGAGCGCATCCCGCAGCACGACTATTTGGTTCATGTTTCCAAACGGGGCCAACGACCGAAAGGGACATTGTGGCCGATTCTTCTGACTCAGCGATTGCCCGTGATCAAGATTCCGTTATTGCCCAAAGATCCCGACGCGGACTTGGATTTGGGGGCGGTGTTCAGAACAGCCTATGACCGTGCCGCCTATGACATGGTCATTGATTACACGAAGCCGCCCAGGGTGCCATTGGATGAATCCAATGCGATGTGGGCGCAAGAATGGTTGGCAAACGCCAGTCGCGCGAAATCAGATCCCAGAACTTGAAAACCGGAATCAATTGATGTCCCGAGCACTCAAATACATTCCAAACTACACATTGACGGACTACCGTCGATGGGAGGGCGACTGGGAACTCTGGGATGGAATTCCGGTGTCGATGTCACCCAGCCCCTTCGGCACCCATCAATGGGCTGCGACGCAAATCGCCAATCGGTTCCGTATTACTTGATGCTCGACACGGTAAACAATCAATTCCAATTTGAGAAACTTGAAGCGGGTTTTTACGTGGCACAATCCGCCGACGAACCGATCCGAATCCAACTCCATGAAGGTTGCCAGATCGAAATCTGCGTTCCCCGACGCAAGTGAAATCGCTCGCGGCATTCGGCTCGATCACCTGCTAAAATACGACGTGCTATGAAACCTCGGCGTCGTTTGAAAAGGGGTCTGACCCTTTGGAGGCAAGTCGTTTTTGCCGATGTTTTTGGCCTTGCCGGAGAGGGGCAGACCCCTTTTCAAACAAAGCCTAGCTTCAGGAAATTGATCGCGTGAGTCTCGCATCCACACCTTCAACTGCCGACGACGCATCGGTCGAGTATCCGGAATCGGACGGAAAGCCCATGGGTGAGACCGATTGGCACATTGAGTGGACTTTGCGGCTTCGGGAACTGCTCAAATTTCGCTACCAAGACCAGAAAGTCTACGTTGCCAGCGATCTGCTGGTGTACCACCAGGAAGGGGTGCCCCGAGATTTTGTCGTTCCTGATGGATTCGTTGTTCTTGATTGTGATCCGCGAAAACGTCGGACTTTTAAAAC
>JBGSJT010000654.1:0-9036 GCA_041741715.1 Pirellulaceae bacterium
TGGAAGTTGCGACCTTGCTGCGAGGTCCAGTCGCCGGTCGGATTCTCGGTGCAAGGTGAAATCCAAATCTGCCGCGAACCGAGGTGGATGAAGACCATGAAGTAGACGTCAACCAGCCCCTTCATCGTCCACTTCTTCTTACACGCGAAATCGCACTGCCAAAGCGTCTCCGCATGGCGCTTCAGGAACTTGTGCCAAGTATCCGGGTGGTCGCCCGGCGTCGGTGCGAAGCCAGCGTCAACGATCACGTTCTTCACCGTTTGCCGAGAAACGTGAACGCCCATGCGACGCAACTCCTGCAGGATCTTTGTGTAGCCAAAGCCGGTCTCTTTGCGAATGCGGATGATCGTGTCGCGAACGTCCTCTTCCAGCTTCGGTCGGCCGGTGCCACGCTTCGCGGTCCGCTTGGTCGGCTTGGGCGCATCGTCCTCCATGTTCCGCAAACTTCTCGGCGTAAGGTATGTCGGAACCAATTTCATTTTCGCAACGCCTCTCCTGCTGTTAGCCTCGATTGCTTTCGGGATTGCCACATTCATCGCACAATATGCTGGAGCGTCTGCCTTGTCCTTTGTTCAGCCGTTCATGGCGACGGAACCGAACACGTATCCGATTCTGTTAGACTGGACCATCGTCGTCACATCTGCCTTGATCACTCTCGTGCCGCTCTCCCTGGGCGTCCTCGCTTCGCACTTAATCAGCTATCGCACAAATTCGTTAAAGGCGATTGCGAATTGAGACGTTCCAGGAATAAGCGAGATTACACCATGCCATTTAAAGATGACCGTTTTCAGAGCAAACTTTGCCTTGCCGCCCGAGCACTCAATCACGTGTCACGAAGGCGAGTCGACGTGACGTGCGCAAAAATCGCTGAGCGTATCACTGAGAAAGTTCTCGCGGCGGTAGAATGCTCGCTAAATGGAGCATCGCAATCTTGCGTTAAAACACGTATAGGTTCATGGCCAATTGCTTCGGCCGCCTCAGCTTTGTCAAAGTTCGACGGCAGAGTTTGTAATTATCTAAACATTAATCGCTCGTTCGTCGATCATGCGTTTCGCGACGCAAACTACGGCGATGAGAATGCCTACGCCGCTTTGCTAGGCAAGCTATGTCCCAGCACATTGATCGAGGCAAACACTCTGTTCACTGAGATATTTGATTCGCTAGAGCTCCACGAAAAGCACGCACAAGACTCCAGAAATTCCGTGCCGCTACCCGAGGGGTGTCTATGGTCGCTAGCCGTGGCGTGGGACATTTCATTCTTAGATTCGTTGGATCGATGTGTTCGTTTTAACGATTACAGCACTAATTGCGAAGACTATCGTTTCTGGGCCGAAAACCTTTCGGACGCATTTCGATTTCCTGAGGTGAGCGGTAGGTATACCGCTGAGTTCATTGCTCGCGTGCTCGAAATGGCAGTTGAGTTCTCGCACCATTCTCGGCTCAGTGAAATCGCGACCACATTGGGAGCGCTGGTGGATTCCCGAAGTATTGGGCTACAAGAAATAACGACGCTGGTAGAATTCGCAGAAAAAATGGTCCTCGACGCAACGCTGACTGCACCCGAGTTTCTGCATTTCATCGATCGAATTGCATTTGCGATTGGCCCACAGAACTTAAAAGAACTATTGGAGAGCGTAATTGACACCATCAAGCAATGGATCGAAAGATTTGATATTGACAATGAGTTCGCCGCAAAAAATTGGTTGTTTTTCGTAGTCGATTCGTTGAATCACTGTAAACCAACTGTTCTCTTCTCGATGCTTGAAGATGAGATTCTCTTTGGGAATATCATTAAACCATTGGCGTTTAGTAAAAATTCCACGAAACGCTGCCTAGCGATTTGGATGCTGGAACATAGCGGCGAAAATCGGCACGGAACAATTGATTCGTTGGACATACTAGGGCACCTATGCGACGACAGACAGCCCGCCGTATATCGATCCGTTATTTTCGCTATCGTAAGGCGTAGCGTGAAATGCAAGCAAGCAAGGAAAGTATTTGAAGATCACTGCACTGTTCTACCGCGATCGAGTGTGATTTACACCAAACTAATGGCGTCCGCCAGCGAATTGGGAAATCATTCCGTTGACATGTTTTCCTTTGGTTCCTTCATCGGAGTTGGAGTTGACGACGACGCAAAGCACGAGCTACTTCAGATCGAAGCTCGAATTCCAAGCGATATCGACTCGACATGGGATTTTAGTGACCAAAGCGTTGCCCGCGATTTAATATTGCGTCTACTTGAAGTCGCCGCTTCGGCTTCCGAGCACGAACTCTTCCACGCTGCCGCAATTTTAAATATTTATCTACGTTCGCTCGCTGGTGTTAACGGGCACATTAGAAGTATTTTGAGTTGCGCGGTGCGACGTGGATTTGATTGGGATTCTGCTTCTTTGCGGCAAGTCCTTTATAGTGATGTCGATGCCATTGACGCTGATTGGCCTGAGGAAGAAATTGCGTTAACGTTGCATGACGATTATAATATCCATATATTGAATAATCTGTTTACGGCATATTCCCGTGGATTGCGTTGCTTCGGAAGTGCGTCTGACGGCGTGGAACATGCTTGGGATCGAGATCTTTCTATCTAGAAAACATCCAATCGTAATATGTGCATTTGGCAACGGCTTGGGCTGGCACGTGAGATTGAAATAGATGCAGCTAAACGTCGAAGTCGGGGTATGCTTGACCGAACTACGTTAGCGGTTGCGGGCGGGCGGATCCTGCAACCGTCGATGCGAGACAAGTGTCTGGGTCAGCTGGAGTTGGGCGACGAGCAGTTTCAAAGCTTGTCCAGCCGCTCTGGTAAATCGCCGTAATTTTTAGTGGCCGTCGATACTCGCTAGAATTCGCATTCTGGACGATGCATGGCGAAGTTTACGACAGCGAGGTGCATGTCCTGAGTTCCGTGCTCCTTGTGAAGAACATATCAGATTCTACACTTTTATGCCATTTGTAGCAGCTAGCAGATCAGGTATTACGTTTTTGCCGTGCTTCTAAAACTTCTTGGTGAAGCTTGTAAACCGAGATTTGATCGTCACCCTCCGTACATCGCGCACCTTCAATGATGGCGACAAAAAGACTTGCAATTGCAATTGCGATCGCAGACAAGAATTTTTGGAGCGCTAGCCAAGCTTGATGATTTGGTTCGGAGAATGGTGAGAATCCAGAATTCCAAGATTCCGCGACTCGTTCGATGGAAGTCGTCGTTACGTGTGGAAAGTAGATCCACATTGGGGCAGAAAGTGCGAGGAATACGATAGTGAAAGTGCGACGAGGTCTTGGCGAACGCATCACTGCCAAGAAGCACAGCCAGTACGCAGTTAGAATCGTCATTCGGTTTTCCAGATGAAGGTCAGCATGTGAAACGCGAAACATTCGCGTTGTCTCTGTCTAGCACCGGAAAGGAATCGTCACGGGTGGCACCCCGTACCACCGAACTGCCGACAGCATCGCTCTCGACGTTCCGTTGGAATTGGAATGCTCCCCAGAACCTAATCCAGTGAACTGAGCCCTCATCGCTACAACAGTCGCCCCAAAGCGATCGCTGGCAGAAACGGCTAGAGCTCCAATGCGATTCACAATCCCTACGTGACCGATTCATCGATCCGGTGATCGGATCGAAATCAAACCAGCTACGAGACGAAGAATTTGATTGGAAAACTGACGCCCCCTCGATCGCAACGCCCAGCGGTGCGAGAAGATCAAGAAAGTTCAACGCTTCCGAGCGTAGTGCTTGCCGAGTGCTCGATCAACGTCGGTCGAGTCATCGATTTGAGGGGAAGCCCAAAGATGAAAACGAACGATCGACCATGCGTCCGGCCTTCCTTGATGGTCCCATCGGGGGCTACGTTAGTCGAACTGAGATTGCGTTCGTGTCGAGATCCGTCCACTGGCACGTCGGATCGGCCTGTTTTATCCTTGGGAACGTCGTACGTCTTTGCACACTTCGGGCCGTTGGAGAGTTAAGCTTCCAGCAAGATGCACTCTTTTCTTCATTCATTCAAGAACGCGACTTCCAACAATACTTATTTGCATCAATAATTGAGAGGCTTGCCATGGGAAATGCGATCTATTTACACGGTAGAAAACAAGCGTGTCGCAGCTACGGTGTTATTGATGAGATTGCGTTACAGAATCCAGATATCCAGAACCTTGAGCTAAATGACATGGAAGCGATTTGTTACGAACGCATTGGCGGATGCCGTCCATTCGCTGGGCTACCTGAACTAGCGAAGCTTTATGAATATTATGTCTTTGTCGTAATGGCGTTTTTGCGAGATCTTTGGAGTCGAGAAGAGGCAAATCGCTACATGGAAGCCAAGTCAAAGTTTGATCCTTGTGCGCCCGAACTGCCTTTTAGTCTACATAGCAGAGGTTGGCGCGATAGCAACTGTCAGCAACAGGAGTCCGCTGCAATGGATGACTGGCGGCGCACACTTGGAGCAGCAGAGTGGACGATTGATGATTTGTGCCCTGATTGGAAAAACAACTTGGATCTGACCGCTACCGTTCGACGCTTCGAGCGAGTCTCACTTAACGATGAGCGGATCAACGCAATTCAAGACCTTTGCGATTGCCTGTGGTCTTCTCCCCCCACAATTATTGACGAGTTTTTGAAAATTGCCGAGATTTTATGCTCTGAGGGTGACTGTTGCTTCAGAAGTTGGAGGAGATTTGGCTGGGCGATCCCTTTTGAATCTGCGTTCCCGATGGTCCACGGCCTTTCCAATGCCACGACGTTCGACATTCTGCCGATATATTTCCAACGCCCAATTTTTAGACTTTTCCCATCTGACGAACCAATCCGTAGTTCGGAATTTCATTTGAAACGACGTTTGTATTGCTACGACAAAGCCTTCGGATCAGCACAAGCTCTCCTTGTCGAGCTGCAGGTGCTTGCCGTATTGGCAGATATCCAAAAGGGCAAGTTTGCTGCGGGCATTCAAGACTATGCTCATGCTTACAAACTCCCGGAATCACCTTTTGTCAATGAGTTTGAAAGAGTTTGTCCGCTGGACGCAGGCGAAACAATACTTTCAAAGTTTCACTCAAGAATTTGCGTAGGAAAAGAGAAGCTGCCGTCAAATACAACGATTGGCACACTTGCGTGGTACTGCGAGGCAGCACGTCGGAACAATCTTATGTTCAGTGGAGGTCGTTGAAAATAGTGTAATTGATCAATAACCCCTCGATGATACGTTCGTTTTGGTTTTCGGAAGCATCGATTTCACCGTGTTTTAGCAAAGTCAAGATCAACTTTTAGAAAAGCGCCCATGGGGTTATTGAGCAGTTACAAAACAGTTACAGCAGGCGGATTTGTAGCAAGTTGGCTAAGGAACCGATTCCAGCAAAGAGTTTGCTATTGGCCCGAAAATAAATCTCGACGTTCTGGCGTAAGCAACATCCAGACAGTGCGACCAGCACCGTCCGTGGCGTCAAAGTCAGCACCAAATTCTAGCAACAGCTGAAGACACTCTACTTTTTGGGATGCGGCCGCGCGGTGCGCCGTCGTCCTCTCCCATTTATCGCAGACCCTCCAATCGGCCCCTGCGGCGAGTGCCAATCGAAGAATCTCCAGATCATTGCGATCGATGGCTTCCATCATGATGAGGTCAACTTTGCGACTGGATGGATAAGCGCGAGCAAAGAAACTTTTAGCACCATATGGCTCACTCTGCTGGTCAAAACGCGAGTTATTCAATTCGAACAAATCTTGTTCGCGTTTCCAGCGTTCTCTTAGCTTTTCCCACAGCTCGTCGAATGCATGCTGATGCTGTTCATTTTCCATTGTCGCAAAATCCTTATGCACTTGTTTTTGGTTTTATTGAGACCCGCGGAAGGAACTTTACTTATTTTAGATTTTAGATCGAGCTTTGCCCATTGAAATTCCCTCGAAGTGTTGATTGCTTGGAAGCTTGAAGCTGAAGGGTGTCCTCGACACGATCATGCACAGCCTCGATGCTTGGTGCAGGCCAATTAGCCAGGTTGCCCCACTTGGTAGTCGTCCATACATGCTCAACCCGATTGAGTTCGGGGCAGTAAGTGTTACGCAATCACTTCTCGTGAGAATCGACGAAACAATTAATACCGGAGAGACCTTTCGTGACGCTTAGCCCATTGTGCTAGGCGGGCAATGGCAAATTGCCTGACTCGGCTTTCCAGTACAGGGGTTTGAAATAGAGTGGAGGAAAACAAAAGCGAGGCATCCTTGCCTCACGCGTTAAATCCTTGACTACTGTGTAATCGCCAATTCGACCGAGGTGCCACCTTTGAAGTCGCGAAGTGCGACTTCGAGGTCACCGAGGATCGCTTCCTGGTCAACGAGTTCGTCGGCCAGTTCGTCGACAACCCGTCGTGTACGGGGAGGATCAAGGCACTCCTGCTTGATCGATGGGACAAAACGCTCCACGAACGCAACCGTATTCGGAGATCGAATCGCGGTCCGTTGAGTCTTGATCTTTCGGTTCGCAAAGACATTAAAGAATGGCTGGGAGTATTTGCAATCGTTGTCGTGCATCAGAATCTCGCAAGGAAGACGTTCCGATTTCGTGTGACGAATGAACGCTTCCGCTTACTCGACCATCCGTGCATGGTTGGGTTTGTAGGTGTCAAGTTGATTTTGTCGCCTGTTCTCATCGCTCTACGGACCATCACGAAGTCGCCGCAGAACCTGCGTCACGCGGGCGCGTGTTACTCCAAGATACCGAGACAGTGCCGCCCTGCTTTCAACGACACGGTTGTCGAGGAGGGACTGGTAGAATCGAGCCCGAACCATCGGATCGTGTTTAGCTTTGACTCGTGTTTTCGGTTTCAGGACCGTGTTTGGGTCACCCCAGGGGATCAGATGGACGTTCCGCTCCTTTCTGGAAGTCGTTAGCAGGCAAAGACCTAGCTCAGTGAAGGTGAGTTGCGATGAGTGGTCGAATTGGGGAGCCTTTTCACCCACCTGACGCAACTTTGCGTCGGTGGTTAACGGATGTGCCGTTTTCTGGGTCGCCGTACGCGAAAATTCTACCCCGCTTTTTCCCTTCTGAATTTCGGGATAAATCCTCATCGTGTACTCCGCTCGTTTTTCGGCGACGTCGAGGAAGGTGAGTTGGATCGATTCGACGAAGTGGCTCAGGATCTCCTTTTGTTCCTGTCCCTCGACTTCAGACAGCAACGTGCCAAGGCCGTGGGGTCAAAATATTGAAACGAGCATTCCGGCCGGCGAAATCCAAAGTTGCATGAGTGGATGGAGCCTAATTTTCGGTCGAGATTGAGTCAAGACAGAGCGGCGGTGGCTGAAAACTTAGGCAAAACGGGGGCACCGCGCAGCAGGCATCACATCGATTTATTGAGACCGGAGTGGCGCGGAGCGAGTGATGGCCGGATGAACTAAGCCGCGCGTCGATACGATCGAAGCAAACCACCAAGTCGCTCCGTCGTTTCGATCTCAGCATCCAAGTCTGGTGGACGATCCATGGGTACGATCAGCTCGTTGCCCAAACCCTGGTGGTTTCTTTCAGTGTGATAATGTTCGAGATAAACTCGAACAGCTTTTCGCGTCGCGTTCTCGCCAAAGAGAATCAGTTTGTGAAGGCATTCGGATTTCAGCGATCCGAAAAACCGCTCCAAGTGCGCATTCAAATTCGGGCTTCGCGGTGGCAAGCGAACTGGTTTCACTCCCTCGTTCCGCAGGAATTCCCGAAACGATTCACTGAACGTCGCGTCGCGGTCCAAGATCAAGTACTTCTTGTCATTGAGAAAACCGTCGTCATGGTTAGTCAGTTCGAGGGCCACCGTTTTCATCCACGCTTCATTCGGATTGGTGGTACAGCCCGCGAAGTGGACGCGGCGTGTTCTCAGCTCCATGACAAAGAGCAGATAGAACGTTGTCAGGCCGCCGCTTGTCCAGACTTCCACGGTGGTGAAATCGATGGATGCCATCACATCCCAGTGCGCCTTCAGAAAGGTCTCCCACGATCCTGTGCGCCGGCGTGTCGGTGCTGGCTCGATACCGTGGGCTTTGAGGATGTTGCCAATGGTGGAGTCGCAGATGTGGTAGCCGAGGTTCGATAACGCACCGCTGATACGGTCGTAGCCCCAGGTTGGATTCTCTTTGGCGAACCTCACCGTCAAATCAACGATCACTTGTCGGGTCTTTGGCCGACCAGATTTCTTCTCCTTGCGATCGGAGTAATCCCATTTGTTGGCCACCAGTTGACGATGCCAACGCAATATAGTGTCGGGTGTGAACAAGGTGCCGATTTCGGAGAGCTGCTTTCGGCCTAGGATATTGCCTTTGACGGCCAAGCGACGTCGCTGGTCATCGGATAGCAAAATTCGCTGCTTGCCGAACTTCTCTTTGAGAACGGCATTCTCGGTGCGAAGGTACTCAATGACTTCTTGTTGTTGTCGATTGACCCAACTGGCAAGAATGATCAGCATCAACTGCCACGGTTGAAAAATCAATTTCATCGGCGTCTCGAGGTTCGGCAAATTCGAGACGATCGTAGGCGTTGGCGTAAATGTAAAGCGGCGTTGGCCAGGTAGCGAGCGTTCTGCATTAGGTCGGATTGGTTAAGACCGTTTGCGGGAGCTTTGAGGACGTCGCAATCGGTTTCATGTCGCCTTAGACGCCTGGCATGCGAACACTTGAAACCTTAATTTTTACCTTTTCTGATGGTCGGATGAGTCTAATGCTCGGCTGAGTATTTTCACCACACGGGGTTCAATTCCCGCCACGCCGATTGAAACGAAGTAGACAAACACATGGGATTGTGGCAGAAGAGGTAATGCATCGGTCTCTTAAACCGAACGATGTGAGTTGTCACCGGGTGGAGTCATTCAATTAATGCGAACAGCCTTGAAGCCGAGCTCTTTCCGTCTCTGGCGAGAGAGAACAACGGAACGAAAGACGAAGCATGTTGCCCTGCGGGGGTTCGCTGTGGGCCGATTCCGGTGTCCAGATCAAAAGACCTGAACCGGCGAAGCAATTTTGTTTTGCCATTCTTCTCAAGTTCATCGCTTTGTAAGTCGGGATCTACTGCC
>JBGSJT010000655.1:0-3277 GCA_041741715.1 Pirellulaceae bacterium
AGGGTGGAAACAATCCGCCAGCTCTGCCGTGTGTCACCATGCGGCAGGGCATTCTTTAGGAATTGTTTTTATCCTCCCATGCCTCAGAAAACCTAAATCCCCCTGCGAATCCACCCACACATTCTTCCATAGAGCCAAAAATATGGGACCTACTTCAGGGTCATGCATTGCGGTCGTTTTCCGTCCAATCACAGAATGGAAAGGCGACGCGATTAACTGCCTGCGCGTTTTGTTCAGACGGCAAACATATTGCTAGCCTGTCAGAAACAGGCGACGTCGACGTCTGGGATCGTACGACCGGAAGCCTTGTCAAAGGATGGAAGGCAGAATCTGCGAGAGCTCGCGGTCTCGCATTTCATCCGCACCAACCGATACTTGCAACTGGCTCTGAGCGAAGCGTCCACTTGTGGCAGCCGCTAAATTCAGCAGTTGAGCCGGTCGAACTACCCGCGAAGAGCAGTACAAATATTGCCTTCAGCCCAGATGGCAAGCAGTTGTTGATGGGATACACGGTACCGGCGAATGCAAAAGAGGCGCTCCAGAACGGTGGCGTTGCTGTCTGGGATATCGAGAACAAAAAGGAACTCTGGTCCTTTGAATTCCCGAGTGTCGTTACTTGCGTCGCCTTTAGTCCGAGCGGCGATTTGTTTGCTGCTGCAGGTCTTGATGGATCAGTGCGAACCTGGAGTGTGACGACCGGCGAGGAACACTGTGTTCTTTTCGCTCAGGATGCCGTTCGTGCCATATCATTTAGTACCGATGGGTCACGTATCATCGCGGGAACGGAAGACCGGCTCGTGATGCTTTGGAGTCTGCCGGATAGAGAAGAGATAGTACTTCAGCAGGGGACGACAGGGGTTCGCCAATTCGACGGCGATGCTAATTCAATTAGCTTTGGTAACGGAGGGCTTGCGGTCGGTTCGTCGTTCAAAGGCAATGTGTTAATCTGGAATTCGAAAACTGGACGACTTATGCGGAATTTTGCAGAAGGAGGCCGTTATCGTCGAATCGCCTTGGCACCTTCAAGTACATGGCTTGCTGGTGTGAGTCCAGAATTCTTAACAGATTCGATTAGCGGCGAGCACACTATCCGCCTCAGGGAAGCCAATTCGGAAAAAGGTTTCTCCGACACCGAACAGGGTAGTTTGGCATATGCGATTAGTCGCGACGAAGACTCTGTGGCTGTTGCCACGGGAAAAAACGTGGCCCATGTTTACAGTGCGTCCACTGGCTTGAGGACGCACACATTTGAGGTCCGAGATTGGGTCTCCAGCGTCGCCTTTAGCCCGGATGTAAAACTACTCGCGGTCGGTTCGGCTTTTTGGAGTCCAGGTGCAGACAATCGTGGTGCATTAAAAGTATTTGATTTGGAGAGCGGGACTGTGGTATTACCCACAATGGATTTTCCGCTGGACGTATGGTGGCTTGCTTTCAGCCCTAACGGCGAGTTACTTGCAGCAGCGATGGGAGACTACCAGGACGTTGGGGCCGACCTCGGTCGAATTCGCGTTTGGAATACGAGATCGTGGGAAGTCGTTCATGAGTTGCGAGGCCACTCTCGCTGTGTTTGGTCGCTTTCTTTCAATCCTAGTAGTTCGAGATTGGCTTCTGCCGGCGGACAGTGGTACAGACGAGGTTCGCCAGTCGGCGAAGCCAAAGTGTGGGACATGCGAACCGGCTCTGAGCTATTGGCCATTCCAGAACCAAACGGTGCAGTTTTCGGCGTTGCATTCAGCCCTGACGGACGAAGGCTCGCGTTGGCAAGCTATAACGGATTAGTAAGGCTGGTTGACGGCTCTGAGCTCGTGGAGACACCGAAACACGTGCCAATGCCATTGGAGTGATCGGGTTCACAAGCAGTTCATTCTCAGCGTGTTGGTGACGTTATGCCCGCTATCGCATCGAAAAACCACAGAATTAGTTTAGAACTGATGAGAACTACGCTTTAAATGAGCAAGATATGCCTTAAACAACAGTTGACTTGCCAGGCAGAAGCAGTTGAGCAGTCAATCCAAAACCTTCCGCCTAACGATCCGCTCAAGGACTGGTTTTTCGTTGAGCTTGATGCCCTGACCAGTTGCGAGCCCTCCGAGGCTCTTCCTCTGGATGAAACGAACTGCAGGCTTCACGGTTTACAACAATTACAGCACTTGGTTTCGAAGCATCGTGAGCGACTAGGAACTGCTGACGACTCAGCGTCTGGCGAGTCTCAGTTGGATTCCTATTTGACAGCTGAAGCTCGCTTGCCAGCCGGCGTTCGCGCCTCGACACATCAGTTGCGATTCAGCATTCAACCCTCTCTTTTACACGAGGCCAAGCGAGATAACTCAACCTTTGATCCGGTCAGTCCCACGGCCAAGGTGGTCGCATACTTGCGTGGCCTCGACCAATCGCTGCAGTTCGAGGGTGATGAACTGCTGAGGCAGGAAGGGGCCGCTGCGATGGAACAGTTGGGCATTACCGACTGCGAAACGCAGGTCGCTATGGCCACCTTGTTCCAAAGTCGCTATCACGCGATGAACGCGGCGATAGGTATGGCATCGGGTTCGGCTTGCCAAATTATCGAATTTGCCGCAGGCGTGTCGCCTCGCGGATATCAATGGTCGCAGATGAGCCCGGGCACGATTTATATTGAATCGGACCTGCCGCACTTGATGATCCGAAAAGCAAAAATGGTGAGAAATTCTCTCATGGCCAACGCATCTGAAAATCGCGGTGTGCTGCATTATTGTGCGACCGACGTGCTCGACCTCGACAGCCTGCTCGAGGCGCTCAATTCGATCGATACGCATATGCCGTTCACAATAGTAACCGAGGGATTGCTGCTGTACTTCAGCAATGACGAACTGAGACAGTTTCTCGAAAACATTGTCACGCTGCTATCCCGTGGCCGCAACGCAACCTGGATAACCGATCTCGTTACGCAAGAAAATCTTGGCGAACTGTTCAGCAGCCATCCGGGAGTAGCTCGGAGTGTGCGCAGGGTATTTCAACACACTGGGCGAATGATCATCACCAACAATCCATTCCAATCCGAAGCGTGCGTCGAGCGCTATCTCCATGAATTTGGACTTCGTGTCGATCGGACAGTCTCCTTGCGAGACGTTGCACCGCGATTGAACTTAAGAATCCCGATCGACTCGCTGTTACGGGAGAACCTGTTACGGAAGAACATCGTAGGCTCGAGAAAGATATGGTCTATCTCAATTAACAAGTAGGTTTGCTTCGAGCCAACTCGTGTGGCAAGCGCGGATACTGTCCAACCTGGGCTAGATAT
>JBGSJT010000656.1:0-9814 GCA_041741715.1 Pirellulaceae bacterium
GCGCACTTGCCTGCATCATCAAACGAGTTGGCCAGTTTCGTTGCGCCGCCGGCAGGGACCACAACACTAATCACCGTCCCCGTGACTTCGCCTGCGAAGCATGCGGTGGATTCCTCGTCGGCACCGTCGAAGCCTGTCGCCAAACCAACGGCCTTACGCGTGATCCAAGATGTGGGGGTGGCGGCATCGGCCACGCCAGCTACGAAATTCATTCCCTGCTCAACGCTATCTCCCGCAGAGCCACCAAACCAACCAATCCATCCATGGCTGCCTGGATTGCTGGGATACTCATAATCGGGAGGTAGGCCACCGTTGGGGTCTTCCTCCGGCGGAGTGGGATAGCCTTCGCTGCCGCTGGTGTAAATGGATTCCAGCGCCAACTCAAAGGGCGTCTTCTCCCAGGGGTCGCCATACATATCGAGCCCACTCACGCTAACTTCAGTATCGCCGCCGAGCGAAAATGTGCTGTCGAATGATCCGGTCGAGGCATTAAAAGTGGAGGTTAGCGTGGCGGTACGCTCGAAGTCCGCATGGCGAACTTCGTCATAGGCGTAGTTGACGCTCTCGGAGATATAGTCGTATTCGTAGTCACTCCACTCGTGATCGGCCTCGTAATTAACCTTCGACTCGGTCTCTTCATTGGCTGAACCAGACCAGCTCACCGAGTCGTCGGTGTTGAGCGTAGCGGTCAAATTGCCAGAGACTTCGTAAGTGTTGACATACTTCTCCAGACTCGACGATTCTCCTTCGGTTTCCAAATACCAATGATCACCGTAGTAAGACGTTTCATCATTCTCAGTATCGTAGTCCATGCTAGTTTGGATTTTTAGCAATTCCTTCCCTTTGCCCGAAAGGTCGGAATTCGCTGTGGCGTTCTGCGTGGTTAGCTCGGACGAAATCGATTCGTACTCGCCGATCCCCATGCCATGGTTCGAAGAGTTGTAGGTGAGCGTTGTGTTGCCATTGATATGACCATTGGCAAAAATAGTGGTCCCGCCGCTATTGGGTTCGTTCTCTACATCCCACGCTTGGGCACTGATGATGGTTGCTCCCAGATTCAGGAAGTCGTACCCGCCAGAGTTGGCATCACCATCGATCTCGGAAGTGCCGCCGGAATCGTCAGTCTCCAATTCGCCTGAGGAGGACGCCACAAAGTCAGAGTTAGCTTCTGCCGTGAGCGTTTCACTTTCGTCCCCCGAATAGTCCCAGCCGTAACCGAGAGATACCGTGGTCGTCTTCTCACCATTCCACAACGGTTCCACAGTTGGTGCAGGTCGGTACACAAATGTGTGCTTCGATTGTCCATCGCCCCCGGTATCCGCAGCCATGGCCGCGAAGGCACCGCCTAAAACGTTACTCCACTGTCCGTTTGTGAGAACCCCTTGCAGATTCCAATTCCCCTGAACGTTGCCGCCAGCCTGCGCGGCATTGCCACCAGAGCTCGCCGAAGCATGGCCAAAGCCCTCGAAATCGCCAAGCGGGTTAAAGGGCGTTCCTAAATCAGGGTCGCTGTTGTCGATTGCATTCCCAGCGTTTCCCAAGGATAGTCCCAGATCGCCACCATCGGGAAGCGGTGACGCGGGTGCTCCGGACGTACAAGTCACACAGCCGGTGCTCCCTACCGGGCTGAGCGATCCCGACAAACTGGCCGACGACCAGTTTGAGCCGAATAGGATGTTGCCTCCCATGTCGTTGTAGCCATTGGCGTCGATCGTGCGTTCGATGACACTCCCGGTTGCGATGGCTGGGGTACTGCTGACAAAGAAACCTCCGCTGGAGTGGATAACTATTCCAACGCTCGCTCCCCAAGTTGCATAGCTATTGAAATCGGCTGGCAGCGCTTCGGGATCATTCTCAGGATCGTTGGTGGCGGATGGAGTTCCTGCGCTATCCCCAGCGGCTGTGGAACTAATCGAAACAATATCGCTATAGTCAACAGCGATCGACCACTTGACGCCCGCCGCCGATGGCGTGCTAATGCCGCGCGAAGCGACAAAGGTCATCATGAAAAAGCCAACTCGGGTAATGTCAGACGTTGAGCTCCAGTCGCCTGCTTCATCCAGATTCGGATCGCTCGGTTCGGCCTCTGGGTCGATCAAGTCGGCGACATCGCCGCTGTCTTCAACCGTTTCTTCCAAGTTGAATACCAATACCAGCCGTTCGGTAAAGCTCCACTGGTCGCTACTAGTCCAGTTACGATCCATGGTATGTACCCAATTGGTATCGTCGGCATCGTAGTCGGGATCGTTCAATGAGTTGGCGTCGAAGCTTCCGTTCAGATCGATACTGCTTGAAGTCGATTGCGTACTAGGCACAAAATCGTCAGGTGTTCCAACTAGGCTCGCCAGTTCTAACGTGGGGAAATCGAATTCCGGAACCTCCGTTTGTTCGCCTCCTTCCCCTTCGGCCATGGGGAGGGATGAAAGAATTGTGCCGTCACTCAGACACACACCGCGATTGGAAGCTTCACTCGATGACTTTGAGTGGGCGAGTTGTGGGATAATGGAGCCCAACGCAAATTTTTCGATTTGTTGCTTGTCCATGGCCGCCAGGCCGACCGTCCCCAGTTTATTATCCTGGTTTGCGGTGGAACTGTTCCATGCGAGCGATGCCCCCAGTCCGCCTCCCAGCAGCTTTGGTTGAATTTTCGATATATCCTTCGAAGTGCGTTTAAAGCTATCGACAGCTCTGGGGGCGAAGTTCAGTTTCGCGAAAGCTAACGCATCCAAAACATTCTCGGATGTATGGCCAAGTGTGTCAGCTTGAGTCGCAAACTCGGACTTTTGCAATGCCAATTCCAACCGCTGCTGCGCTCGAGAGTTGGGTGAAAGGGCTGAGGATGATTGATCACCAAGTCGTGAATCCAACAACGTTGCGCGCAAGTCGGAGGCTAACAGTTCGCGGCGTTCTAGCGTTTCATGGACCAGCACCCTAAGCGCAATCCGCCCCGATCGCCTACCCCCCCCCAATTTGATTTCTGAATAGAAATTCACGCATCTGACCACTCCGCAAGAAAAGAAAGAGACGCCCAGTTGTCGACGCAAATCAACCTGGCGCATCAAGCTTAATGATGCACAAGAGTAGATGAAAGTCATTTTGGGAGCGTGAAAATGCGGTTGTCAATCAGTGAAGAGGGCTTTTGGGTTACAAAATGTTAAAAAATTCAGTGAAAGATGAATTAGCAGAAGAGTCAGTTGCGTGCTCGCCCGGTTCCAACAGCGAAACGAATCAATTTTTACCGATACCAGTTCTAACTTGAAGTCGTGATACAATAGCTGCTCCTTGCCTATACAAGAGTTGGTTCACCCCCGCCACTCTCCCCGCTCTTATTCTCTTGGACTAACCAAGCCATGCTCAGAGCTGCGCTGTTTGTGCTGGCGGTCATGTCGATCCAGACGGCGGTGCTGCCCGACCAACGCGCTCCCCAAAGCGCCAGCCAAAGTGTCGACGAGGGGTGGGTGACTGTTGGCCTGCCAGGGAATCCTGCCGACTTAGGGGGCTTGGGAGCTGTGGCTTGCGAGTTTCAGATCATGAAGTTTGAGGTGATGGTAAGCGAATACACCGAGTTCTTGAACTGCGTGGCTGCCCAAGCGGATCCTCATCAACTGTGGGTGCGGGCGATGGGCGAGCACGTGATCACCGACCTGGGACAAGGTGGGATTCGCAAAGATGTTCCGCAGTGTATTCTGCGCGAAGGATCGGCTGGCAATTGGAAGTACCGGCCGGTTGCGGAGCGCGAAAACTGTCCAGTATTTTTCGTCTCCTTTTTTAGTGCGCTGCGGTATGCCAACTGGCTCCATAATGGTCGCTACGATGGTGATACTGAAAAGGGTGCCTACGACTTGGCGCACGGTGCCAGCGTTCAACGTACTGCGGCTGCTAAAGTTTGGCTACCTAGCGAAGACGAATGGGTTAAGGCTGCCTATTTTCAGCCGGAAGAGCAGGGGGGACCCGTAGGTAACTATTGGCAATTCCCAATGTCTACGATGCAGCGTCCAGTCAAAGCAGACCCAGGTTCGGAATTGCCCAATGCCGCCTGCTTCTCAAAAGGCTTCAGCGGAATTGCCCCCGTCGGTTCTTATCCGAATGCCAAGAGCCCGTGGGGTGCCCTGGACATGGGTGGTAACGTGTGGGAATGGACTGACTCAACTATCTATGAAACGAATCGCGTCTTGCGAGGTGGTTCGTCGCCACACAACTGGGAGAAGCTGCAGGCCAACGTTCGCTCCAATGCCAGCCCCGACCGTTGGTATCCCGACACCGGCTTTCGCTTAGCCAGGAGGATCGAGAAGTGAAGTTCTGTCGCATCATCAAAGTGCCACGACGCTCCGCGTCGTCTTGCCCCTCAACGAATCCCTCAACGAATTCCTCAACGAATTCCTCAACGACGCCACCAACGACGGCGGAGCGTCGTGCCACTTTGATGGCTGCATGGTTCGTAGCCTTCGTAATTTCCAACAGCTCCTATTCCTACGAACTCGCGGAACACGAAACGACCTTCCTAACAGAACACTGCTACGATTGTCATGATGCGGACACCACTGAAGGTGGCTTGAATCTGCGAGCTCTTGATTGGCGACCCGAGGACCAAGCCAACTACGCGCAATGGACAAAAGTCTTTGACAAAGTCGACCAAGGACAAATGCCACCCAGCGACGCAACGCAACCCGCTGCCGATTTGCGTTCATCTTTTCAGAAAGAACTACATCAGAAGCTACACAGCCATACGCTCGATCGTCAGGTCACCCAAGGACGTGTGGCCCTTCGCAGATTGAACCGTTCCGAGTATGCCAATACTCTTCGCGACTTGCTCGGCGTCAGCACGCCGTTGGAAGAACTCCTGCCCGAGGATGGCCGCGCGGACGGTTTTGATAATGTGGGAGCAGCACTCAACCTCTCGGTAGCCCATGTGGAACGTTACCTAGAAGCTGCGGATCTTGCTCTCAAGGAAGCCACGGTTGCAACTCTCCATTCCACTACGACTAAGATCCGTACTGACTACGAAGAAACTTGGCACGATTACAACCATGGATTCCAGAATAGCCAGTGGGCCAATGCGCCCGATGGCAAGCTGGCGATTCGCTGGTCCGGTGCGGGTGGTAATGGCACGCTTCGAGCGTGGCACCCGCCTGTTCCCAATGCACGCTATCGTTTTCGCGTTCGCGCTCGAGCCATGATGCAGCGCGAGGTAGTGGACGCTAGTGGCGAGAAGTCAAACAACTTCGTTCACGATCGCCGCATCATCGCCAAGGTGGGTGTCGCGTCGCAGTTGAAGGATGGGCTGGCGTTTGACGCGAACTACTTCGAATTGAGCCCCGAGCGCTATCGCGAATTCGTTTACGAAGCTCGTGTGCCAGCCGAACATACTTTCGCCATCGTTCCCTATCGCCTAGTACCCGACTCGAGCGATGAACGGGTAATGGCAAACGACATGGCTGTGGTCGTTGATTGGATCGAAATTGAGGGACCGCTCTACGAAGGGGCATGGCCACCGCGCGGGCACAGACTGTTATACGGCGACTTACCCCTGCAGCCGACGGAGTCCGCCGCGCACGACGTTGACTACGACATTGACTACGACGTTGACTACCATATCGCCTCAGTAGCCCCAGAGGCAGACGGGCGACGCTTGATTGAAGATTTCTTGCCGCGTGTGTTTCGCCGTCCGGTCGATCAGTCGGAGATAGACGCTCATCTGGATCTATTTTGCGAACAGTTGCAACTCGGGCGCTCCTTTGATGCCGCGCTGCGAGCGGCATATAAGATGGCGCTCACGTCGCCTCAATTCCTGTTCTTGCAAGAAGCTCCGGGAAAGCTGGATGACTACGCGCTGGCTGCTCGATTGAGTTACGGACTCTGGGGAAGCTTGCCGGACGCTGAGCTAACACGGCTTGCCGTGCAAGGCTGCCTCAGCAACCGTGATATCCTGCGAGAACAAACAGAGCGCCTGCTATCCGCACCCAATGCAGCAAGGTTCACTCGGCAATTCCTGGGGGGCTGGCTCGACCTGCGCGAGATCGACTTCACTCAGCCCGATACGAAGCTCTATCCCGAATTCGATAGCTACTTGCAATTCAGCATGTTGGCCGAATCGGAGCAGTTTTTCGACGAACTTGTCCGCCATAATTTAAGTGTCAGTCACATCGTCCACAGCGATTTTGCGATGCTCAACGAACGATTGGCCGAGCACTACGAACTTACTGCGGCGTTCGAGCGACCGAGCACTCTGCTCGCGACCGACGGCGATTTTCCGCCAGAGCAATCTCGGCTGATAAAAGTCAACTTGCCTCAGTCTTCGAAGCGCGGTGGTTTCATTACCCAAGGTGCGATACTGAAAGTCAGCGCCAATGGGACGACCACTTCTCCTGTGGTTCGCGGGGCCTATGTACTGGATCGCATCCTGGGGACGCCTCCCGATCCGCCCCCCAGTAATGTACCCTCGGTCGAGCCTGACATACGTGGTGCAACCACCATACGTCAACAGCTCGATTTGCACCGCAATCAACCCGCCTGCGCGGGCTGTCATGCGAAGCTTGATCCACCGGGATTCGCGCTCGAGAATTATGATGTGACCGGTCGATGGCGTACGCACTACCGCGCCATACCGGAAAGTGCCGGCGATAAGATTGTCAAGATTCCAGGTAGCGACCAACGCTTCTATGAACAAGGACTACCGGTCGAGCCAAGTTACTCACTGGCCGACGGTCGTTCGTTTGAGGATATCGATCAGTTCAAACAACTGGTACTCGAGGATCAGTCGCAATTGGCGCGCTGCGTGGTTGGCAAGCTCATGACGTATTTGACAGGTGCCACACCCGACTTTGCCGATCGCGAGGTAGTGGAACAAATTGTATCGGAGGCTGCGGCCAGCCAATATGGGATGCGAGATTTGATCCACGGAGTTATTCAAAGCCGAGTGTTCACACATAAATAGAATAGAATCCTCGTTCCCAGGCAGAGCCTGGGAACCAGAATAAAAGGTTTCTAGCACTAGCAGTCCGCACTACCAAATCTTTATAAAAGCGAAGCCATGAATTCAGTCACCAAACGCAGCCTCCCCCGACGCACCCTGTTGAAAGCCGCCGGAGTTGCGCTGTCGCTACCCTGGCTCGACTCCATGCAGTCTGCCTTCTCTGCGGAGGCGCAGCAGCCCAAGCGGTTCCTAGGTGTCTTGAACTACTTCAGCTTCCACACTCCGTTTCTCTTCCCTAAAGAATCTGGCTTCGACTACACGCCTTCGCCATACTTGGAAATCCTGAAGGCTCACAAGCAGGACTTTACGGTCATATCGGGCCTCAATCATCCCGACGTCCGCGATGGACATTCATCCGACAAATCGTTCTTCACCGGTGCGCCCCATCCAGGCTCACCGTCGTTTCGAAACACTGCGTCGATCGACCAGGTGGCGGCCGAGTCGCTCGGTCACGCTACACGATATCCGTCGCTTAACTTTTCGACCAGCGCATCGTATAGCTGCAGCTACTCCCGCAGTGGCGTCGCTCTTCCCCCGGAAACTAGTCCGGCGAAAGCATTTGCCAAGTTGTTCATCAACGGCACTCCGGCACAAGTAGCCGAAGAGGTGCTGCGCGTCCGCGAGGGGCAGTCGATTCTAGATCGCGTTGGTTCGGAGGCAAAACGATTGCAGCGTAAAGTAGGGCCCGTCGACCGTGACAAACTGGACCAGTACTTTTCCAGTGTGCGCGAGTTGGAACAGCGGATGGTTCGCGCCGAGAGCTACGCGAGCCAGCCCAAGCCCGATGTCGGAACATCACCCATCGAAGATCCAGGGCCGGGCGAAGACATAGTTCGCTTCGGCCTGTTGCTCGAAGTTGCTCGACTGGCCATGCAAGTCGATCTCACTCGAATCGCGACGCTCTACTATGTCGGCAGCAGCAAAACCCCCTCGCAGCCAGGGGCCAGCTTTGCGTACCACGACCTGAGCCACCACGGTCAGAACTCCGATAAAATCGACCAGTTGTCGATTCTCGAGCGCGATCTATTGCGGCAATGGGGTGACTTTCTGGGACGCATGAAAAATACTCCGGACGGCGCATTTCGCTTGCTCGACAATACCTTTGCAGTCGCCGGTGCTGGCATGGGGAATGCGTCCAGTCACGATGCCACGAATCTCCCCCTGCTTGTCTCCGGCGGCAATTTCCGGCACGGTCAGCACCTCGCTCACGATCCAAACAATCCACCCCCATTGTGCAACTTGTGGGTGCAAGCCCTGCAGCATCTCGGCCTCGAAACCGACAAGTTTGGAAGCAGCACCGGCACGCTGAGTGGACTGGCGTAGGTCTTGTATTATTCTCGTTCCCAGGCTCTGCCTGGGCTGTGCGACAGATAGCAGTTTAGCAATTTTGTGTTGATGCGAGTTTTGTTCTGGAATTGGGTCTTCAGTCGCGAAGCGATGGCAGGCGCTAGTGCTAGAAACCTTAAGTTGCGTCCGTTTTTCAGCCCCACCGCTCCGCTTATTGATTTGGCCGACACGAGGTTCGAAGTCGCGTCGATTGGGAACAGGAGCAAATGGAGAAAACGGAGAAAGACTCGTGTGACAAACTTCCCTCGGAGAATATGCAACAACAATCGTTGATCGAATGAGTCGCTTTCAGAACCCTGAGTTCCTAACGTCCTCTAGTCCGTTTGCCGGCCAGGAACGAGAGTTTTGTGCGTTAGCATCGCGAACGGGCGGCGATGCTAACGTACAAAACTCTCGTTCACCAGACGAATCTGTGTTTCGAAGAACTCTAAACGCTTCCCCTCCTCTCCCATTGCCAGCGAAGCGGTGACGAACAGGCCAATGATCAAACACGGCAATAGGTTACGCGCTGGTGGCATTTGAAAAATTCATTCTCTTCGTCCAGGCGGGATGGTTAGTAGTACCGGTTCCGCCGTCTCGTCGGGGATGGCCGTCGAGATTATGGAACCAGCGGTGGCTTGCTCCCAATCGTGGCGCAATAATAAATCGAAGCCAGGGTTCTGATTCTTGACTTGGCACGAACAGGGACCAACCATGAAAGTGCAGGCCGTGTCGATTGTGGCGGGCATAATCCCTTTTCCCACCAAGGCATAGAGGACTCGCCCGCGCCCGAACACAGGAAAGGCCATCGGTTCAGTGACGGGCAGATCAGCCTCACTATGGTCGAGCGCACGTATTAAAAACGTTTCGCGCAGGTCATGACGGTCAATGCTCAACACGGAGAATTCAATCCTCAACGGGAGCTTGTTGCTGGCCAAAACTTGCGGGTCGATTTCGAGCTCCTCTGCGGTCGGGAGCTTTAATCGTTCTTGGTTGGAAGCGATCTGCGCTTGCAACATTTTCAAAGCGGAGCTGTCTTTAGCCGCATCTCCGCTGGGTACAAAAATCCAAACGGCGGACTGACCAGCACTCAAGCGTTCCGCCACTGCCCGGCGGGCTGGTGAAGAAACGAGCGCGGCGAGCCCTTCATCGGTCAACGCGGTGACTTGCAGCAATCGATCGGGGACCTCCATGGCAGTGCGCGGAAAAAGGACCACCATCAGCGGCGCGTCGCTCACGCTGCGCTCGCGCCACAATTCCAACAACCGCTCGTCGCGCAGCTTCGAAACTTCGGCCACATGAACTTCGAAGTTGGCGAACTGCTGCAGCTCCGGTGATTGCAGTCGCTCAATTTGCAATTGCCTCTCGGGAGTTAACTGGCCGTCATGCAATATCACCACTTCGTATTTATCCGCCGTCCAACGTTCCAGCGCGTAGCGAAACACGGGAACTTGGCAAGCCATCACCGGTGCGGCAGCAATGCTCAACAGCAGCGATAGGAGTAGCCAAGCGGCC
>JBGSJT010000657.1:0-8102 GCA_041741715.1 Pirellulaceae bacterium
AGGGTGGAAACAATCCGCCAGCTCTGCCGTGTGTCACCATGCGGCAGGGCATTCTTTAGGAATTGTTTTTATCCTCCCATGCCTCAGAAAACCTAAATCCCCCTGCGAATCCACCCACACATTCTTCCATAGAGCCAAAAAAGAAAAGGAGAACCGTTCAGCCTGAGCTAACTCAAGCTAAAACAGTCCTCCCTCTTTGGAACCCGTAAATTGCGGGACCGTGTGTCCCTGCGCCTATGGTAAACTCTTTGTCCAAAATATGCAAAAAAAATCAGCGTCATCACGCTCGACGCAATTGACAACTAACGTTACATCAGGCGCGTCGAGCTGATATTTGTAGAAAATTTGACACTTCTCGCTGATCGCCGGTACTATCCAACTCTCCCCTTGGGAGAATCGCGACGGGCACCGACATAGTTGGTCGGCAAGCGGAGAGGGGGGATTGCCCTCCCCGTCGCTGGGGCTCCGACCCTCCCTACCGAAAGTCGCGTCAGAAAGACGCAACTTTCGGTGGGAGGGTGACTTACGTTGGGCCTTACTGGCGATCAGCGAGAAGTGTATAAAATTTAACCGACACCTGCATATTCCGACTAGCAGCGTTTTCCTCGTGCAGCTTGGCTGGCAAGTATGATCCGCTCGATCTCATCAGCCGACATGCCGCGATCGACCAAGGTCTGTTTCAGCTCAATTTCGTTGCGGTGCTTCACGATGTCGCTAACGCCAGTCACAATTGCTTGAATAATCATCCATGCAAAGACGCTGCCGATGGCTACAATTGGGATGGCGAACGGGGATGTAAATAGACCCATGATGACTCCACCTCCTCGGCGGGCGGTTACTACGATTAATTGCGACACTGCTTCCATGGTACAACGCTCGACCCTTTCCATTTCGTCCGCCGCCGATGAAGCTTGGCAAAAAACCGAGGATTCCAACGAAAAGCCGCTGGCAGTCCAACCGTTGCGGATCGGTCCGTTGGTAGTCGATCCGCCGATCCTGCAAGCTCCCATGGCGGGCTTCACTAACTATGCCTATCGCCAAATTGTCCGCGACTATGGCGGGGTGGGGCTGCACGCGACAGAAATGGTCAATGCGCGGGGCTTCGTGTGGCTGGATGAACATGAGTGCGAACACCCCGATCGTCTGTGGGGAGTCCGCGACGAAGAGCGACCGCTGGCGGTCCAAATTTGGGATAACGATCCCGCGACGATGGCTAAGGTCGGTCGCCGTTTGGTTGAAGAATACCAAGTCAGCGTGGTCGATATCAATTTCGGTTGCCCAGTGCGACAAGTGACCCAAAAGGCGCACAGTGGTTCTTATCTGCTGAGTCAACCCGAGCGAATGCACGCGATTATTTCAGAGCTGGTCGCCGCTTGCTCACCGACACCCGTGACAGCCAAAATCCGACTCGGTTGCACTCGCAAAACTGCCAACGCGGCCTTGGTGGCACGCGTGGTCGAAGAAGCTGGGGCAGCCGCGCTAACCGTGCATGGACGAACTGCCGAAGATTATTTTAAGGGGAATGCCGATTGGGAGCAGATCGCACAACTCAAGGATCATCTAAGGAACATCCCTTTGATTGGCAATGGCGATATCAATAGCCCTGAAAAAGTCGTGCATGCCTTTCGACATTATCGCGTCGATGGAGTGATGATTGCCCGGGCCGCGTTGGGGCGCCCATGGCTGTTTGCCCAGGCCGCCGCGGCGTTGCGTGGAGAGCCAATCCCTCCCGAGCCATCATTGGTGGAGCAAAAAGTCTGCATGTTGCGGCACTACGATTTGGTAGTCGAGCGGTTTGGGGTGCAGAAGGGAACGCATCTCATGCGCAAATTCGCTTGCTGCTACGCGCAAGGCAAACATGGCGCGCGGCACTTTCGCACCTACGTGGCCCACGTGGAAAATACGCAGGAATTCCACCGCGTCGTCGAAGAGCATTTCCCGCGCGATGTGGATGTCGACAGCGCTTAATTTCAACCACTCACATTAGTCAACGTTGAATCGACGGCTGCGTAATCTCAATCTGTCCTGGCCCATCTCTGGGAAGTCTGATTGTGGCGGTCTGCGCAATCCAGTGATACGCCAGCTTTATGTCGGCTCGCATCTTCGGTCACAACTGGATACAAGAACGACAAAAAAATCTGCGGCAAAAAAATGGAGTAGCTCAATAGGACTGTCATGTCGCCGAAAAATTTTCCCGCAGCAGGGAACCAAGGAAGTATTGGGGGCGATGGGACGCGGCCCCGATGGTGTGAAGTTCTCGCAGCTTTCAGATGGTTTGTCCAACACCATCCCGGTGGCCGAAGGAGCAGAGCGACCAAGCATGTATGTTTCGACGCGCCAGCGCGTGGGTCATTGGCGCGTTAGCTCAGACCTGGGACTCGCGTCCCAGGCTAGCGCATGCACCGCAACGCGACTACATAACAAAAAAGCCTAGCAACATGGCTGCTAGGCTCTTGATCACGCGGAATGGTAAGTACTCGACGGACTGAACGAGGAACTACTTGAGTTCGACGGTAGCGCCAGCTTCTTCCAATTCTTTCTTGACTTTCTCTGCATCTTCTTTGGAAACACCTTCCTTGATCTTGGCGGGAACGCCTTCGACCAATTTCTTGGAGTCCATCAGCGAAGCGCCGGTGATGTTCTTGACGACCTTGACCACGTTGAGCTTGGCATCGCCGAAGCTGGTCATGACCACGTCAAATTCGGTTTGCTCAACGGGCTCAGCCGCTCCGCCACCTTCGGCGGGAGCCATCATCATCATGCCACCGCCGGAAGCGGCCTCAATGCCGTGCTCTTCCTTCAGATAGTCGCTCAGATCCTTGGCTTGCTTCAAAGTCAAACCCACGATCGAATTACCCAATTGCTTGATGTCATCTGCGAATGCTGTTTCTGACATGTTCTACTACACCTTTATACGAAACTCGAAAACTTGTTTTATGGAACTTACATTGGTCCCCAGTCGTTCGCTCGATCGACTGTCAATTCGTGGGACGCTCAACTCAAACAATCCAACCATTGCTGGCGTCACGCCTGCGCGTTGTCGCCAGCGGAAAGTTCTGCCTATGCTTCACCCTCCTTATTTTCAACCAACTTTTTGACTTGACCAGCCAATTTGGAGCCTGGACCAAGTAGTTGCGCCGACAGGTTTGCACCGGGGCTGAGAATCTGACCGACCAGCAGCGAGATTTGTTCTTGACGGTTGGGCCACTTGCTGATGGCCAACACTTGTTCGGCCGAAAGCGTCTCGCCATCCATCACGCCCCCCTTCAGTTCGAACTTGGCGAACTGATTGCTTTTGACGACAGCGGTGATTTCCTTGCATAGACTGACGAAGTCTTCGCAGCCCCAGATGACTGCCAGCGATCCCGCCTTCTCGCCAAACAGGCTATTCAGCGAAGTGTCGTTGGTAGCCCGCCCCGCCAGGCTGCGTTTGACGACCAGCAGGCTGACTCCTTTGTCGCGGAATAGCTTGCGGATCTGGTAAGTCTTGGCCGAATCCATGCCGATGACATTGGCGACGATCGCATCGCTCACACCATCTAGCCGACCTTTGAGCTCGTCGGCGATTAAGTTCTTAACGTATTTACTCATAATTTACTCTGGCCCAATTAGGCGGCTACGCGGACACTGGGAGACATCGTGGCACAAATGGCGATACTCTTGATATAGGTACCTTTGACAGCTTGCGGCTTCAAGCTGTTGACATAAGCTAAAAACGCTTCGACATTTTCGGCGAGCTTCTGAGCATCGAAGCTGAGCTTGCCCACGATGGCGTGCAAATTGCTCCCCTTGTCGTTGCGAAACTCGACCTTACCCGCTTTGTACTCCTGCACGACCCGTGAGACATCCATCGTCACGGTCCCAGCCCGAGGAGAAGGCATCAAGCCACGGGGACCAAGCACCTTTCCGAGCGGACCGACCAAACCCATCATGTCGGGAGTGGCAATGCATACATCGAAGTCGGTCCAACCATCCTTGATTTTCTTGGCCAAGTCCTCTTGCCCGACCGTATCGGCACCCGCCTGCTCGGCAACACTGGCCAAGTCTCCCTTGGCAAACACGACGATCCGTTGCGTCTTGCCAATACCGTGTGGCAACACCACCGAGCCCCGCACCAATTGATCCGCTTGAGCAGGATCGATCCCCAGATGCATGTGGATCTCCACGCTCTGATCGAATTTGCGTGCTGGGAAATTCTTGAGGATCTCAATCGCCTGCGCCAGCGGCAACGGGGTGCTGGTAGCTGGGGCTTTGGCGATCATCGCCTTCATTGCTTTGCTAAACTTTACCATGATTAACCTTCTACCTCCAAACCCATGCTGCGGGCAGTACCTTCGATCATGCGGGTCGCATGTTCGAGATCGCGGGCATTTAGATCCGCCATTTTCTTATTGCAAATATCGACGATTTGCGCCTTGGTAACCTTGCCAACCTTCTTCTTGTTCGGTTCGCCTGAGCCACTGGCAATACCAGCCGCCTGCTTGAGCAGGGCGGCCGCCGGAGGACTCTTGGTTACGAACTCGAACGTGCGGTCGGAAAAGACCGTTACCACAACCGGGATGGGGGTGCCGTTGTATTCCTTAGTTCGTTCGTTGAACTGGGACACAAATTGTCCCAGATTGATACCGAACTTACCCAAGGACGTACCAACAGGTGGGGCCGGCGTGGCTGCACCACCGGGTACCTGAAACTTGGCTTGCCCTACGACTTGTTTTGCCATTCACTTGGTCTCCAGCTATATTTTCTGCTAACTCTGTTTTCGCTTGCAAACGCGTTTGTTGTACTCAGTATGACTCGATCCCCGCCACGCCTCACCGGAAGTCGTTGAGTGCGGTGAGTGGAAGTTCTACTCCGCCGTGAACCCATTAGATTCGTCGAAGCGAGTTCCACTCAGTTGGCCAATCAAATCTCTTCGATTTGCCAGTGATCGATTTCCACAGGCGTACTGCGACCGAAGATGCTGATGATTACCGTCACGCGGCCATTGGACTCATCAACCTTCTCCACTTCGCCCTCTAGGTTCTGGAAGTTTCCTTCCTTGACGCGAACACGATCACCGGCCCGAAACGGGATCGCCGTTTTCATGGCGGGCTCTTCTTCGTCTTCGTCGACAGGCTTCTTGACGATTTTCTCCACATCTTCAGGGAGCATCGGCGTCGGCTTACCACCGGAACCGGTGAAGTCACCGACCCCTGGCGTTTCCCTAACCAAGAACCAAGAGTCATCGTTGATGGTCATGTAGGCCATCAGATAACCTGGGTAGAGCTTGCGTTTGACTACGCGGCGAGTGCCATTACGAGCGTAAGTGACTACATCCTCGGTGGGGACTAAGATCTCACCGAAGTGCTCCTCAAAACCAGCCATTTTGATGCGCTTCAACAGCGCATCGCGTATTCCGTCTTCGCGATTAAAGGCCACCTTGATGATGTACCAGTCCATACCGGCAGCAGCACCCGCAGTGGGCGAATCGTCTGGCTTTTCTTTGTCACTCACTTGGCACCCCCGCCAGTACAAACGATCGTGACCGCAGCGCATCTGAATGCGACCGTCACTGCCATCTCCTGGCTAGGAAGATTTTTAAAATTGTTAGTTATTCTACCACCCAAGGCAATACGGTTGTCTCGAGCTAATCTCTCTTGCACTGACCGACGGAGCGGTCAGCGACATTGCCACTCTAGGCAATGCCGATTCTGCTAAACAGGAACTTCCACAGGGCATCATAGCCAAACAGGATAGCTGATAAGAACAAGATCGTGAAGATCACCACGATCGAAGCTCGTACCAGTTCACGTTGCGTCGGCCACGACACTTTGTTCAATTCCGCTTCGACCGAAATTAAAAAGTCAGCGAACTTTGGCCAGTTTACCAAACGGTAGCCAATCCAACAGCCCACACCGGCCAAGGCCAGAGCAATTAGATAACCGACCGCCCGATTCTGATCTCCCACGGCAGGGGAGATAAACAGCGCGTGCGCTCGCCAAGCCATTACGCCTGCAACCACGAACAGGGTCAGGGCAGTAATCTGCCGAACCATCTTTCCCTGGTTGCGTTTATACAACCCAGATGCAAATAATTCTTGCATCAACGGTCGCGATTGTATTGCAGTTTCTTTTGAACTCATGGGCTACTTCAGTCGACTTGGGGCCAAACTAAACAGGGTGTCTGACACTCTCCAGAAAGACGCGATAAATGTGACAAAACACCTAACCTCAAAGTGTCAGGCATCTTTTTCAGTTTGGCGCTTACTGTTGGCAAGCAGGGGCGGAGGGACTTGAACCCGCAACCGCTGGTTTTGGAAACCAGTGCTCTGCCAATTGAGCTACACCCCTAGTGGTCCGTTTTGTGTGACCTCAGGCGCTAGCCATGGGGGGCACATCAGGCGTTAGCCTCAGGCATCGCCGTGGGTACTACCCACGGCTAGCGCCCGAGGTTCATTCCGTTTCAGAGAGCTACTCGACAATCTTGGTGACGACGCCCGAACCGACCGTCTTGCCACCTTCGCGGATGGCAAAGCGAACGCCGTCATCCATGGCGATCTTCTTCTGCAATTCGACTTCGATCTTAACATTGTCTCCAGGCATGCACATTTCAGCACCGACGAGGGTTGCTGAGCCAGTTACGTCCGTGGTGCGGAAGTAGAACTGAGGGCGATAGCCATTGAAGAATGGTGTGTGACGACCACCTTCATCTTTGCTCAGGCAGTAGATCTCAGCTTCAAACTTCTTGTGCGGAGTGATCGAACCGGGCTTGGCAAGCACTTGACCACGTTCGATGTCGTCGCGCTTCATGCCGCGGAGCAAGCAACCGACGTTATCGCCAGCGCGACCTTCGGTCATTTCCTTGCGGAACATTTCAACGCCAGTGACGATCGTCTTGGTGGGCATGTCCTTCAAGCCGATGAGTTCGACTTCTTCACCAACCTTAACCACTCCTCGCTCAACCCGACCAGTCGCGACGGTACCGCGACCTTCGATGCTGAACACGTCCTCGATCGCCATCAGGAAGGGCTTGTCTTCTTGGCGTTCGGGTTGAGGGATGTAACTATCGACCGCATCGAGCAGTTCCGAGATGCACTTGCTGGCTTCTGGATCGGCAGGTTTGTTGTAGGCAAGCAAGGCGTTACCCTTGACGATTGGAATATCATCGCCGGGAAAATCGTTCTTGCTAAGCAATTCGCGAATTTCCAGCTCGACCAACTCAAGCAACTCAGGGTCGTCGACCAAGTCGCACTTATTGAGGAACACAACGATCGCGGGAACACCAACTTGGCGAGCGAGCAATACGTGCTCTTTGGTTTGTGGCATCGGACCGTCAGCGGCACTCACCACCAAGATCGCACCGTCCATCTGGGCGGCACCAGTGATCATGTTCTTGATAAAGTCGGCGTGCCCTGGGCAATCGATGTGCGCGTAGTGACGATTTTCGGTCTCGTACTCAACGTGCGATACCGCAATTGTTACGGTCTTAGTTGAGTCACGGACCGTACCACCCTTGGCGATATCGGAATAAGCCTTGGCTTTGGCCAACCCCTTGGCAGCTTGAACGGCAAGCAATGCGCCGGTAGTGGTTGTCTTGCCGTGGTCAATGTGACCGATAGTGCCGACATTACAGTGCGGCTTTGTACGTTTGAACTGCTCTTTGGCCATTGTTCGCTACACCTAACAACGAAAAACTGTGTGAATCACGAGGACGCAGTGCCCACGTTTGACCAGGACTAAAATAAAACCCATGCCGCATGGCACCCTCGCTCGACATTCCTGTACGTCTCCGAGCAAGAGCTGTTGATGGGACTTGAACCCATGACCTCTTCCTTACCAAGGAAGTGCTCTACCAACTGAGCTACAACAGCCTCCGAGTACTTTTGGTAACTCGAGAGCGGGTGAAGGGAATCGAACCCTCGTATTCAGCTTGGAAGGCTGCTGCTCTACCATTGAGCTACACCCGCTTCGCATCGGTAGAACGGTCAGGTCGACAATTCCCTACAGTTTGCCACCACGGCTTCGGTTCGCCAATGGGAGGTACAGGATTCGAACCTGTGAAACCGAAGTAACGGATTTACAGTCCGTCCCCTTTAACCACTCGGGCAACCTCCCGGAAACCGG
>JBGSJT010000658.1:0-5136 GCA_041741715.1 Pirellulaceae bacterium
TCAAACACCGTAGTGGGGGAGCGGGGTCCAAGTAGAGAGCCGACGGGAGTCGGGCGGTGGCCTGATCGAAGGATCAGACACGGTGCGTTTGCGTAACAGCAAGCGCTGCGTGCATGGCTTGGCAGTCATGACCCGTTCGCGTTGACCTGGGGGTGATGCCCTGGGTAGCGATGACGAAAGGACCGAGGGGCTAATGAGAGCCCGATCGTGAATGTGATGCCCATGCAGATGGGCAGTCGTGTGCGGTATGTTCCTGTGCTGGATCCATGATGGATTCAGCCGGGGACGTGCGCGTACTACACGAACCTTGGTTGGCAGCAAGTGCGGTTTCAGGTGGTAGTTTCGGGAGAAGCAGCCACTTGAAACAGCGTTTTGACGGCGGACACCCGAGGTGCGTCTTGCATCAGCCGTGGTGGAACGCCGAAGGTTTTTAGCGCGGGTGCTATGAATTGCACGAGTGCACTGAAGAAAGCAGTGCCTTGAGTGATTTGGCATCCGCCTGATTACACGCAGTGAGCGAGACGCTGTCGCATGTCTTTGAGGCCTTTGTTTGGCCTTGGACTGCTGAAGCGTTTTTTGCCACTGCTTGAGGTTGGTTGTTTTAATCAAGGTTCGTACAGCGGCTTTGGGGAGTTGAGCCTTTAATCAACTCCCATTTTTGGTGACCGTATGCAAGGAGAAAATACAGGAGACTCTTATCATGGCCTATCGATTTGAAGCCGCCACACCTGAGTCCGTGGTCCAGCTAATTGCTGCCAGCTATCTCCGGCATGGCTACTACTGGTACGTGACCGGTACCATTCCACCATCCAAAGCCCCCAGCCATGTCGACCAAAAGCTCATCGATAAATACGGTATCGATGTTAGCGAATGGGAACGCACTCGCCGCAAAAAGAATGGCCTTGCCAACGCACAGTACATTCGCTTCGAACACTGGTTTATTCTCATGGTGACCGAAGGGCACCACCCCTTAAAGTTGCCAACCCGTCAGGGTGGTGAGAAAGAACAACTGCGCGATGCCCGCCGTGTCCCCGTACGCTTCCGAGGATATTCGATCTCTTATCGCCGTTCAGGCATTACCCCCAAAGGAGCCGACCCCAAAGACGACTCCGTCCGCAAGTGGCACGCCCATGTACGGATCGACGAGCCCACCTATCGCCAATTGAAAACGCACTTTGTCAACCGTGCCTGCCACCGTTCACCGGAGAATTTAGCCCGCGAACTGGCTGCCATTCCCTACGCCCGCTACGCCACGATCCGCCGCCAACTCTTGACGCTCCTGAAACTTATGAATGAAGCGAGAAAGCCAATGGGCTATGAGCCATTGCCATACTCAGCCCTTCAACTTCGCCGAACGCCCGTGAAGGTGTATGCCAGCAGCCAACAAGTTGATGCGACCCAGCAGTTCGACGCCGCATCCACGGAGGCCGCCTGACATGTCCCCACCCGTCTTCCTCTTTGTCGCCTCACTGGCCTACCTCTTTCCGGATATCAGCCAGCTATTGCTTGGTGTTTGGGGAGCCATAATCTTGAAAAGGCTTGCAGAGTAGAACAGTTGTCCCCAACTGGTTCCGAACCTGCCTGCGCTACCATCGCCCCCTCCAACGCCTCAGTTTCCTGACTGCCACGTCCAGGCCTGCAATATATCCCACAGTTCCACTTTTCGTTAATAAGCCGGCCAGCTCTAACAACTCTGCCGCGTTTGCCGCCTCCGCTTGGTTATCGTATGAGTGGAACAAGATCCAATCGGGTTCCTTGGGGCAACTCAACGATTTTTTACAGAAGGATAGCCGTGGCCAAGGCTGCGTGAATTGCGTGGGTCCGTTCCGCGAAACAGGTGCCGGACCATGACATCAAACGCGTCCTGCTCTGAAGTGTATGCAAACGAGTACTTTACTACGCCGTCGCCATAGGTCCATTCGATATACCAGCCTACCGCTGTAGCGGGATCTGCCACATAAAGATCGTAGTCAAACATATTGTCCATTAAGTCCGTCAGCGGAATGGACTGTTCCTGAATCTGAAGCCTAACATCGACTGCCAAATGACGAGCCGGACTAGAACTACGGCTCGGATCAGCCGCTTGGGCCTGTGAAGTGACTGCGATAAGTGTTACGAACACATGGATTACACGGTGCATGCAAGTTCACCTCGATCAGAGCTGCGACGAATGGATGCCAGTTAGGCCACTGAATACAGAAGCGGAACTTGCGATAAAATTTTACATGGATCAAGGGAAAATTTGGCTGAACTCCTCTCTTACCGACACCGCCCCCGGCTACCAACCCAGCTCTTCCCTTAGGAACTGTCCTGAAATAAATTCCGCATTTGTGATTTTGGGAAGATAGCTTATACATGTTGGCAAAGTTTCCCTGTTAAGGAGTTTGCCATGGACGGCTATTCGTCAGAAATTGAAGCGAGGATGGTTGGTTTTTTCAAGTCGCTCGGTGAGCGGGACCGGCGGCGGTACGCTGCTTTGGAGGCGACTAAGTTAGGTCATGGTGGGATCGCCTACATCAGCCAACTCTTTGGATGTGACCCCAAGACGATCCAGCAAGGCAAGTCCGAAATCGACAATCCTCCCACACCGGAGGATCTCAAGCGTCAGCGAAAAAAAACGGCGGCCGCAAGAAAGCGGAAGCTGTTGCGCCTGAAATCATCGAAAAATTCCGCATCGTCTTGAAGGATCACACTGCTGGTGACCCGATGCGCGCGGACGTGAAATGGACGAATCTCTCTCGGCGTCAGATTGCAAAGCAAATGACGGATTTGGGAACGCCGGTCAGCAAGAACATCGTCAAACGACTACTTTGGAACGAGGGCTATCGTCGTCGCAAACCGCAAAAGAAACGAACCATGGGCCAGCATGTCGATCGCAACGCCCAGTTTGAAAACATCGCCAAATTGAAGCAGCAGTCTCTCGATGCAGGGCAGCCGGTGATCAGCATGGACACAAAAAAGAAGGAAATGCTCGGGAATTTCTATCGCGAAGGAGTGACCGACTGCGTTGAACCAACGATCGTCAACGACCACGACTTTACCAGTTCGAGCAACGGCACCGTGATCCCGCATGGCATTTACGACGTTGCCAAGAACGAAGCCTCGGTGCATTTGAATTGCAGCAAAGATACTTCCGAGTTCGCTTGCGAAAGCATCGAACTGTGGTTCAACGAACAAGGGCGGCGCGACTATCCCGAAGCAACCGAGCTGTTGGTCTTGTGCGACGGCGGGGGTAGCAACAGCTCGGCGCATTACATTTTCAAGGAAGACTTGCAGGGGCTATCGAATCGACTGAATCTGCGGATTCGCATCTGCCACTATCCGCCGTACTGCTCAAAGTACAATCCGATCGAGCACCGCGTCTTCCCTCATGTCACACGAGCCTGCAAAGGAGTTCCTCTGGAGAGCGTGGAAACCGCGAAGCACTACATCGAGAAAACAGAAACCACCCAGGGGCTCAACGTGGTCGTTCGAGTGATGGACAAGATCTACGAAACCGGCCGCAAATACGCCAAGGATTTCAAAAAGAAGATGACCATCCAGTTCGATCAATACCTCCCAAAATGGAACTACACCGCAATACCCGAATCAACCTGAAATCGGGAAGTTATTTCAGGACAGTTCCTTAGCGAATGGCAACCAGATTGAGTTACGATCACATGGTCAAGCAATTGGATTTCCAGCAATTTACCTGCGGCGCGAAGCTCGCTGGTTACCCGACGATCAGCCTCGCTGGCGTCACTACTACCGGAGGGGTGATTGTGCGCAACCACCACCGCAATCGCACCACTCAGGATGGCTCGCTGAAACACCTCGCGAGGATGAACCGGCGCCGAGTTCGCAGTGCCGATCGAAATCAGTGAATAGCTGACTACTGCATGCTTTCCATCCAGATAAAGTGCAAAGAACTGCTCTCGGATATTGTCGATCATCACCGACCGCACAAAGTCGGCTACATCCTCGGCCTTTTTGATCTGAAAGGGCATAGCCTCGCTGGCAATATACTGCACTCGGACTTCCCGAATAAATCGATCGGTAACATCAGGGTGTGGTTGTGAGGTTTCGATTCGCTCAAGATCGTAATGCGCATGCCCATAGCTCCTCTCGTGCAGGACAGCGTCAAATCCAGTTTCATCCGCATAGGTAATGCGTTCCACGCCAGCCGTTTCCGTAGCAACAGCTCTGGACCGCTCTGCTTCTTCCAATAAGCAAAGAATTCTGCCTGCTGTGGAACGTATGCGGTCAAACGATTGCTCTACCAAGCGAGCATCTCCACGGTAGCTGCGAATGTAACCATTGCTGACATCTTGGCAATCGAGTCCACTCGCTTTACAAACCACAAAGGCGACCGCCTCGGCTTCTGTTTCTGCCAACAGTGTTGGCGTCCGCTGTTTATCACCACTTCCCTCGTGCAGTAACTCATGGGCTAGCTCATGAGCGAGTACCCTGATCTCCGTTTCTTCGTTCAATCCCTGACGCAGTACTACCTTTCCTCCCAGCGACGCACCACGCGCACCGATAGGCAAATTACCATACTCCAATTGAATCCCCAGCGAACCATACATATCCCTCATCAACCCCAGTGCGTTGAACTGCATTTGTTGCGCTGCAACATCCATCATCAAAGGTGCCCCTTCGGTCTGGCTCACGTCAAAGACATGCACTACTTTGAAGCCCGATAACCAGCGACTTGCGGCTTTCTTTGTCTGTTCACTTTCAACGTCGGCTTCGTCCCTCCGAGGCTTGCGTCCGCGTACGATTGGGGCAAATATGGCAATACCACTTTCACCAGCCTTTACGAACCGACCCAACTTCCGCCAGCTATGAAAGCCCGCCACGAGTGACGCTTCGGGAGCTTGAGCCAAGATCATCAGTATGTTGTTCAGACTGTACCGATGAAACACAGCTATGGCATTCAAATATCGCTGCACTTCCACTGTACAAGGTGCGTTCAGGGCGTGCGCGAGATCCTCTAAACACTTACCAGCCAATTCCATTGCTTCTTCTTTTTTCATATGCTCTATCTCCCCAAGCTTGCCACCCCGGAAATTGCAGCAAGCGATTTAATTCCATTGGCCATTCCGGCGGCCAATTGAAATTCACCACATGGCAAGTCAAGGTGGAGTCTTTCCGAGA
>JBGSJT010000659.1:0-3063 GCA_041741715.1 Pirellulaceae bacterium
CCTTCGTACAACAAGTGAAACAAGATTCGGCAATTTATTTGGCATGCCTCGAGTCTGCTCATTGGTTCTGGGAGCGTGGGTACGAAGTCGCCTGGTTTCGTTTTGCCGATATCGCCGATGGCGCTTTGGATGATTGGCTTATTCGTCAACCAGATGAAATGATCGTGCGGGGCTCCGTTGAAAGCGTTCGAACATTGCTAGCGCGAGCTCAAAGACCCGACCCACCCGTTTTCGACCTGCCTGGGTCTCTGTCCCCTTGGATCGGCCGCTTCACTTGGGAAACAACCATGGGCGAAGTTAGGAACCAAGTCGATTCCGAAGTTCCGTTCAATCCATTTCATATCAAGCCGCTCACTCATCAAAAGCTTTTTAAGGGCAAGGTGATTTACGGCCTACGCGATTTGATTGCATCGGCTGCGGTTCCGGATAACACTCCCGTTTTGGCACAGCAAAAAATTGAATTCGCTTCCGAGTGGAGAGCCTATGTTCTTCGGGACACGATATTAGGCATATCGCACTATAAAGGGAGCCCACTTATCTTCCCGAATCCTGATACCATTCGGGAGGCCCTGGATTCGTTTGCGGAGCGTCCCATCGCTTTTGCTATGGACTGGGGAATCACAGTCGCGGGAAACACTTTGTTAATTGAAGTCAATGATGGATATTCGTTAGGCAATTACGGTCTTGGCGGCATGCCCTTTACCGCCATGATCGAAGCGAGATGGCGGCAATTGATGGGATTAGATGATAACGGGGTGGGGAACTGCTTTACCGTCCGTTAGCGACAGAAACCGTTTGCTACATCAAAACTGAACAGTCGCTTGATCTTAATCGCAAATTAAAGCAATGCGACCAAAACGGTGCTGCGGCCAAAAACGGTGCCACCGGCCAAAAACGGTGCCACCCACTTGGCTACGCAATCGGAATAGAGATGTTTGTATTCAACCGAGGCATAGTTCGACCTCGTAATTACTTAGCAGTGCAATTCAACTCTTGCAGACCGCGATCTTTTGTCGACTTGTAAGAGATTGCGCGATCTGCTGGGCGAAATGGTCTGACGCCCCGTCCGCCGAAGACGATCGCTAGTCAGTTTCATGCAGCCTTACCCAACTGTTTCTACAGCCAGACACTTCGTCGGGTACTAGGCGATTTTTTCGGGTGCTCGCGACAAGCCCTAACCTAGAAGTCAGGTAAAGCACTTGCGAACTTTTCGTTGCCCTGGCTGGAACTTGCGAGAACCTAAGATCGCCTCTTCTTGCATTCGGTCCGGTGAGCCCGGCCCGCGACTCTTGCCAAAATACTTCTTGAAGTTCCACACCAAATCGCACCACATCCCCTCGGCAATCCCCAACTTCGCTAAGACCGGAGCGTAGTCCGCCCCACAATCTGCAGTGATCTTCCCGCTTTTGTCACTGCGCCCCTTGCTTCCAGTCCAATGCAACAGAGCCAAATAGTCCGCTAGGCTCATATCCAAAAAGCCCTTGTCGCTCGCTCGGACTCCCTCTTTGTTAGCCGCAGGGCCCGTAACGCGTGAGTTTAAGGTCAACGGAGCCAACCAAGCGTCCTTGGCAACACGCTCTCCACGTCGCTTCTTAGCATCCTTGCGACGCCTGGCTAATTGCTCTGGAGTGCTATTCTTCAAGATCCTTGCAGCGTCTTCTCGGTTAATGGTTTGCATCGGGGCGGCAGCCGACTCCATCGTTTCCCCATTTGCCGCCTTCATCCGGTCATAAGCCGATGTGAACTCGGACGAAGCCGGCGATTCCGCCATGGCAGCCCGAACGGGATTCAAATCCACATACATGCAGCAAGCGAGTAACGCCGCCTCATCAAGAAGTCGCTGCGCCTTAAATCGTCCCTCCCAAAAGCTACCAGTACATTTATCCTGCCGGTTTGCAAGCCGAGCAATCGGCTCCGAAAGAGCCCGCATAAACCACGAAACATCGGACAAACGCCGCCGAACAAGAGCCATCCGTTCTGGGTTGTTCGCTAGAGTTTCTACGTCGTGTGTGGTAGGATCGCCTAACTGCTCGTCAATCCTTTTTCCCGGAAAGATCTGCAACCACCGAAGGGCAGCCTGCCGCTCAGACCAACTGGCAACAACATCCGGCCTGCTTCGCACAACCACATGCAGATGGTTCGAAAGAATCGCATAGGTCAAAATATCCAGACCGAAAACCGATGCCAATTTCTCGATTCGCATCCGGATCCAATCTTTGCGGTAAGAATAGTCGGTACCGGAAACGGCATCAACGCCGCTCAGGTAGGCCCGGCGTACGCAGCGCTGGGTGCAATGAAGGATAGCAATCTCTTGCGGACGGTAAACACTAGAACGCAAAGGTCTTGGCATTAGTAAATCTCCTTAATCGCAAAATATACCAAACAAACCCATCAACGCAAGTAGGTGGGTGGCACCGTTTTTTGTTCCGTTTTTTGTTTTTGGTTTTGGTTTTGCCGGTTGGTGGGCGATCGGCTAGACTTTTGGCGTCTCTAATTTGAACTTTTCTACGACAGAACACTTCATGCTTGATTCGCATTCGATACGTTGTTATTTCGATGGTCTTATCAAACCAACGGGTTCGCTTGGAATCTGGGAAGATCTTGCTGAGCGTCTTTGTTGGATCCAGCAGACGCTCCATCCCATCACAACACCGGCTGAGTTGATTGTGTTTGCGGCCGATCACGGGGTTGTTCAGTCGGGTGTGTCGCTGTGGCCATCATCGGTTACCACGGTTATGATCGAACAGATTGCGACCGGCACAGCAGCTTCCTCTGTCTTGGCTACTGCGTATGGTATTGATTACCGCGTGGTCGATGTCGGCTCCCTGACGCCACCATCCATCGACCATCCAAAACTCTCTTCCAGACGAGTCGCCGCTGGGACGCAGAATTTGCGAGACCAGCCTGCCCTGACGCTGCACGAATTTCGGGAAGCCATGTCGATCGGGGCGGACGAGGCAAGGATGTCGTTTTTGCGTGGCGCGAAGGTCGTCATTGTTGGTGAAATGGGAATCGGAAACACAACTTCCGCAAGCTGCCTTGCAAGGCTTTTGGCTGACGTTC
>JBGSJT010000660.1:0-17438 GCA_041741715.1 Pirellulaceae bacterium
GAAATCTGGCGCAAGTGGTCAAAGCCACAGCGAGTGTTAATCACTCCTCACGAACAACCACACTCAAGTTTAATTCGAGTGCTTTTTAAACATACGAGCGAGTGGGTCGCGGGTTTTGCAAATGGTCGATGCAAGAAGTCAGGGACCCACTCGCTGGCGCGTCGAGCTGATAGTGCTTGAAAAGGACTCTAACATTCGTGTGGTTAGCCACGTTCAAACTGGCGGTTCGAAACTTGCTGTTGCACAAGCTCCGCAGTTTCCTGACTGTGCTGGGGACTATTCTTGGAGTTGCATCGGTCATCGCCATGTTGAGTGTTGGCGAGGGTTCGAAAAAAGCGGCCGTCGATCAGATCCGGCAATTGGGCGCGACAAATGTGATCGTCCGTAGCGTCAAGCCTGGGGCCAATGCGCAGGGCGGAAACAATTCGTCGTCGTCCGCTGAAGCGTCCGCCGTACTGACTTTTGGACTAAAGCACGAAGACCTGCGCGTGCTCGAAGGATTGATGCACGCCGATGGTGGGCGTGGCTCGATCGTCAAACATATCGCCCCGCTTTCGCTGTTTCGTAAGACGGCCAGCCACGGGCGCTATCGCATTGAGAACGCGCGCATCGTGGGGACGGTTCCCGAGTTACAACCGGTGAAGAATCTTCAGCTTGATCGCGGTCGCTTTATCGACGCCAGCGATCTTAGCGACTTGGCCAACGTCGTCGTCCTCAGCCAAGGTGCCGCGCGGAGTCTGTTCGGTTTCGAAGATCCTCTCGGGCAACCAGTGTTATTGGGAGATGGTGCCTTTCGCGTAGTGGGAATTCTACGACAGCAGGCCTCGGGGAATGAAGCTGCCGGTCAAATCGGCTCGGACGACCTGAATGAAGATGTGTACGTCCCGATCACTGCTGCCCGCAGTCGCTTTGGTGAACTGCAACGCATCGTGAGCGCCGGTAGCCGCACCTACGAACGCAATCAACTCAGCGAGATTGCCATCGCTGTCGAAGCGGAAGAGATGGTTCCACAAGTAGCGGAGATGGTCCGCAAACTCTTATCAACCAAACATAAAATAGACAATGAATACGAAGTCGTGGTACCACTGGAATTGCTGCAGCAAGCCGAGCATGAAAAACGGATTTGGAATATTGTCCTCGGTTCAATCGCTGGTATTTCACTACTGGTGGGAGGCATCGGCATTATGAACATCATGCTAGCCACTGTTACCGAGCGCACCCGCGAGATTGGCATTCGTCGCGCCATCGGAGCTAAGCGTGGCGATATCACGCGTCAATTCCTAGTCGAAACCGTGGTGCTCAGTACGACCGGTGGGTTGATTGGTATTTTTCTCGGCGTCTCGATCCCCTGGGCGGTTACTCACTTTGTCGGCATCCCAACCATCACCAGCACGTGGAGCATCATCGTGGCCTTCGGAATTTCAGTGTTGACTGGAGTCATTTTCGGCGTCTACCCAGCCCAGAAGGCAGCTCGCATGAATCCCATCGAGGCCCTAAGGCACCAGTAGCTCAATTCCTCGAATCTGATTGCTCACTTTCACTGGTGATGATTTGAGTAATGTTTCGGTAAGAGACGAAATGCGTCTTCCCTTGGCTGTCATAGACGATGGCTACTGGGCCATTGCGACGCGTGGCAATGTTGTAGGGATACTCGACCAAGATGCTTGGGCCATCCGACAAGTGGATTTCCAACGGGCTAAAAGGCCGTCGGTTCATGAGTTCGATAAGTTCGTTGGCAGTCATTAAACCTACTCCCGCTAATTAATTGTCGTACTTCCATTATACTCTGTACCCTCCATTGAACGCAGTTGAGGATTATAGAAACGACATTCGCATATTCCCCGTTTTGGCGATGGCGTTAGAAACCCTAAGTTACGTCCCGTCGGTGTTCCCCCATAGTAAAACATCGGAGCTACTAAAACATGCAAATCTGGCCAGCCATCGATCTACTCGGGGGTAAATGTGTACGCCTACAACAAGGTGACTACCAACGCGAGACGGTCTTCGCCGACGATCCAACGGAAATGGCTGACAAATGGAAAGCGGCCGGTACGAAGTTCTTGCACTTGGTCGATTTGGATGGTGCCAAAGATGGCAGCCAAGTCAATGGCGAAGTAATCCGGCGCATCGTCGGACAGACTGGCTTGGAATGCCAAGTTGGCGGTGGCGTGCGGAGCGAAGAAACCATCGCGCGATTGTTGGAACTCGGATTATCGCGAGTGATCGTGGGGACGCGGGCCTTGCGCGAGCCGGAGTGGTTTGCGGAGATGGCGGACAAGTATCCACAACGACTGGTGCTGGGGATCGACGCGCGCGATGGTCTGGTGGCCACCGATGGTTGGCTTGCCACATCGACCACTTCGGCCGTCGTTTTGGCCAAACAGATCGAAGCGTTATCAAGTCACGTAGCGGCGATCGTTTATACCGATATCGCCCGCGATGGCATGTTGGCAGGCCCCAACTTCGAACAATTGGCCGACATGCAACAGGCCACCTCCATTCCGGTCGTCTGCTCGGGTGGCGTGACATCGATGAACGACATTGAACGACTACTCGACATGCAAACGCATGCGGCGATTGTCGGTCGGGCGATTTACGATGGCCATCTCGAATTGGAGAAAGTGCTCGGAAAATGTCCGCAGACAAGCTTGCGAGACGCAGAAAAGACATAGTCGTGCAGCGACAACAACTGCGGCTGCCGAACGCCTTCGCTACGCGTTTGAGATCGGCAGTCTGCGAAAATTTCTGCGCACAAGCACAATACAAGGTGTGAGCCCATTTAGCCACAATACCAATTTTTCATCGTGGTACTCAGCAAGTATGACCCACCTTAAGACTCCAGCACTTCAACGCTTTCGATCACCACGGGTTCATGCGGCACGTCTCCCATACCCGCCTTGTTACCAGTCTTGACCTTGCCGATTTTATCGACAACGTCCATCCCCTCGACCACTTTGCCGAAGACGGCGTAACCGACGCCATCTTGGCTCTGCGCACGGTTGAGAAATCCGTTGTCGGCCGTGTTGACGAAGAATTGACTGGTGGCGCTGTCAGGGATACTGGTGCGAGCCATCGCCAACGTATACTTGTCGTTCTTCAGTCCGTTGCCAGCTTCGTTCTTAATCGGCTTATTGGGCGACTTGCGTTCCATGTCAGCGGTGAAGCCGCCGCACTGAATCATGAAACCATCGATGACGCGATGAAAGATGGTCCCCGCATAAAATCCCGACTCGACGTATTCCAAAAAGTTCTGGACCGAGACGGGGGCCTCTTTTTCAAACAGCTCGATTTTGATGTCGCCTTGATTGGTTTTTAGCAATAGCACTAATGCGCTCCTTGGGCCGCCCTTCGCGGCGACAGTACGAGATATTTCATTATCGGCTGCACAGCAGCGCCAACATTGGCGCTGGTATGCTGTAACTGCGCTATGGGCAGGTAATTTAGTACGCTTCGCATTCCCCGTGAACCTCAGGCGCCAGCCGTGGGCTGCGTGGAAGCAAGCGGTCCTAGTCGAGCCCAAGGCTAACGCCTGGGGCTCACTGGCTCACTGCGACAAAAACTATTTTTTGTTTTTATCGAGGATCTTATTCCATTCAGCCAAGCGGGACTTCATTTTTTCAAACAGCGCATCGGTACTCCCGACCACTTCGATAGCTTCAATCTTGTCACCTTGCCGAATAGCGTCCACGACATCTTGGCCCTTCGTGACCTTACCAAAAACAGTGTGCATGCCGTCAAGCCAATTGGTCGGAACGTGCGTGATAAAGAATTGGCTACCGTTGGAACGACCCGTGTTTGAGTAGGCGCGCTTGCCACGATCGGAGTTGGCCATGGACAACACGCCAGGGCTGTCATGCACGACGCCACGAATGGTCTCGTCTTCAAAGTCATAACCTGGTCCGCCGCTACCGGTCGCCGTCGGATCTCCCCCCTGGATCATGAAATCCTCGAGCACACGATGAAACGTCAAGCCGTTGTAATAGCCGCGCTTAGCCAGATTCAAAAAGCTGGCGGCGGTGATCGGAGTTTTCGAAGCGTACACAACCGCTTCAATGTCTCCCTTGCTCGTCTTGATAACTACGTTGACGTCTTCCATTTTCGGATCCTCCGCACGAGTACTACTAACTGTGAAACCTAGCAATAGTGCGGTTGCCATCAGTGACACACCCCACATCGACCCAAACGCATTTTTCTTCATCTGTGTTATCCTTTGAATGTGAAAGTTAATCCAGTCGCAAGTCGCGCCTGAGGTTCACGAAAGCGCGAACCGCACAACTTCGCTATTTTAACGCGATAACTGCAATCGAGAATGGGGTTCCACACCTAATAGCCGTCCCAGCCGAGTTGTCGCGCGGTATCATGAGCATCTTAAGAGCCCATCGAAAAAGGTGTCTGACACTCTGCGGACGAAATAGCTTAACAAAATCGTTTATCCCAAAGTGTCAGACACCTTTTTCGATGGGCTCGCAGGTTAGTGGTTCGGAAATTCCATTGGCCTGCTCTCCCCTATTCAACTTAGCCCGTGAGGCGTCGGATGCAAACTAGGCATTGTTTCAGCTTGTTTCTCTCTACTTGTCTTGTGCAATTCGTTTTTGGCGTAGCTGGATTGAGGGGACAGGACACTCAGTTTTCCCACCCACCGCGTCCCAATTTCCTGTGGATCACCTCTGAAGACAATGGCCCGCAGCTGGGATGTTATGGCGACGAGTACGCCGACTCGCCGAACATCGATGCGTTGGCAGCCAAGGGGCAGAAGTACCTGAATTGTTGGTCCAACGCCCCCGTTTGCGCACCAGCTCGCACCACGATTATTTCGGGGATGTTCCCTACTTGCTTGGGTGGGCAGCACATGCGGAGCGAGGTCAAGTTGCCGCCGGAAGCCAAACTCTATCCACAGGCGTTCCGTGAGCTTGGTTACTATTGCACCAACAACTCCAAAGAGGACTACAACCTGCAAACTCCAGCCAAGCTCTGGGATGATTCGAGCGGCAAGGCGCATTGGCGGAAGCGCGGCCCTGGGCAACCCTTTTTCGCTGTTTTCAATTTCACGATCAGCCACGAAAGCAAGCTGCGAACACGACCCCATACCGCCATCCACGATGCGGCGGCAGTGAAGGTCCCTCCCTATCACCCAGACACTCCCGAAGTGCGTCAGGACTGGGCACAGTACTACGATCGCGTGACCGAGATGGATCGCGAGGTAGGACAGGTCCTCCAGCAACTGCGAGACGATGGCTTGGCAGACAGCACCATTGTGTTCTACTACGGCGATCATGGGAGTGGTATGCCGCGCGGTAAACGCTGGTTGTATCAAAGCGGACTGCTCGTGCCGATGATCGTGCATGTCCCCGCGCGGTTTGAAGCACTGGTCAAGGATCAATACCAAACCGGAGCAAGCAGCGAGCGGCTGGTCAGCTTCGTCGACTTAGTGCCAACGGTCCTCAGTTTAGCTGGCGAGCGCCCCAACCCAACGCTGCAAGGCAAAGCGTTTCTCGGAAAGTACGCGACCGACAAACCTCAGTACATCTATGGTTTTCGCGATCGCATGGACGAGCGCTATGACATGTCGCGGGCCGTGCGCGACGAGAAGTTTTTGTACATTCGCAACTTCTATCCACAGCGTGCTCAGGGTGCCTACCTCGACTACATGTTCCAAACACCCACCACTCAAGTTTGGAAACGGATGTTTGATGCCGGTCAGCTCGACGAGGCCCAAAGCGTGTTCTGGAAACCCAAGGCATCCGAAGAATTATACGACATCGCCGCTGATCCACATCAAGTGAAGAATCTGGCTGCGCTGGAAGAGCATGCCGACACACTCGAGCGCTTTCGCCAAGCGACTAAGGATTGGATGATGCGCGTCAAGGATGTAGGCTTCATGCCCGAGGGACAAATGCTCGAACTGGCCGGCGACGACGCCCCCTACACACTCGGACATGACTCGGAGCGGTATCCGTTCGAAAAGATTTACGAGATTGCTGATATAGCGACTCGCACTACCAACGATGGCCTGCAAGCGATACTGGATCGTCGAGTCGACGCCAACCCAGTCGTTCGTTACTGGGCAGCCAGCGGCTTGCTCATCCGCGCGGTGCGCGATCAACATCGCGACGAGGCGGTTAAGGGGACGCGAGGTATGACCACCGACGCTTCCGCGTACGTGCGTTGCATCGCCAACGAAACTCTGGCCAGATTTGGCACTCCCTCCGACCGCCCCTTGGCCATGGATGCACTTTTGCAAATGGCCGATCCGCGCAAGTCGAACACGTTCGTGGCCATGACCGCCATGAACAGCCTCGATGCCTGTGAGCCCACCCGCGAAGAAGTCGGTAAGCGACTTGAAGGGCTCCCTAACAAGGATCCCTCCCTGCCGGGCCGCTACGGATCGTACATCCCCAATTTGATCCAGCGGATTGAGTCAATTGCCAAGTAAGTCAACGGCTCCCGCGAACATTCTCGGTCCCATGCCAGCTTGCGGGCTGCTGGTTAGATCACTGGTTCACCTGCGAGCAAGCTCGCAGGGGTCCTTATCGTCTACCTGCGGCGAATATAGCAACTCTTCGACAATGATGCTTCGTTACGTGAACTCTTTAACGGAACAGACAGTGGTCCAGTAGCTATAAATAGAGCGAGAAACCACTTAATGGCTCGCTTTTTCTGGAGAACCGCCGATGAAGAATTCGCCGCCCTGGCTGCTGCTCATTATTGTTTGCACGTTGGTAACCGCAGCGTGCGGACAATCGCCAACTGCGACCGAAAAATACGGAGAGCTCATCCCGCAGAATTTATTGCGACTGGTCCACGCTCCTGAAGTCCACCAAGAACTGGGGCTGTCACCAGAACAGGTCCAACGGTTGGAGAGTTTCTTCGAGCAGTTTGATGGCATGTGGTTCCGCTCGAGGGTACTACCTCCAGAAAAGCAGCGCGGCGTGGTTTCTGAACTGGAAGCCAAGACGCGCCAATGGTTCGCCAAACAGGCTACTGTGGACCAACGCGAGCGCATGCAACAATTGGAATATCGCTCGCTAGGGATTCGCATGTTACTCCGCAGCGATGTGGCTAAAAAGATCGGTTTAGAAGAGAGTCAACGGGCGGAGCTGGCCACCTTGGCCAAAACGACCAATGCGGCCGTCGCCAAGGCGCAGGAGGCTAGCCAAAGTGGTGACGTTCCCGAAGAACTTAAGACCGCCGCCACTGAAGCTGCTGGCGCAGAACAGAAAGCACTCAACACGGTGCTCCGCGCCGAACAACAAACAGCGGTGGGAAAGTTGCTCGGAGATCCATTCGACACCGCCAGCCTGCAACGTATCTATCCCATGGTTCCCGAGCTGATCCCTGTCGAGCACTGGATCAACACTGAGCCCCTACGACTCAAGGAACTGCGAGGGAAAGTTGTCGTGCTGCACTTCTATGCGTTTCAGTGTCACAATTGCCACGCGAACTTTGTGCACTACAACAAGTGGCACGACGAGTTCTCAAGCGACCAAGTTGTCGTGGTTGGCATTCAGACTCCAGAAACCAGTAGCGAACGCGATCCAACAGCGGTCAAGGCTGCCGCCAAAGAGCGTGGCTTTCAATTCCCTGTGTTGATTGACCTAAAATCAGAAAACTGGAAGGCATGGTCCAATACAATGTGGCCGAGCGTATATGTCATCGATAAACGGGGTTATCTGCGGTACATGTGGCAAGGTGAATTAAATTGGCAGGGAGCGACTCACGACCAAACGATCCACGACGTGATTGAAAAGCTTATCGCCGAAGAAGACGCCTAGCGCCAACACCTGGTCTGACGAAACGGTGGGGAAATATGGGATTTAGCTGGCTTTTTTCCTGCCCGAAAATGGAGACGAGGGGACAAGCCTCTTTTAAGATGGCGAGACAACCACCGATTTGGACTGAAACCGTGGACCGGACACATCCTTCCGATGGAGGAGATGTAGTAGCGCGTTGGTGAGCTGTGCCCCCGTACGCCCGCCCTTTCGTCAGGCCAGCCAACAACCCACCAACAGTTTTGGTAGCAAGTGGCGAGCAAAATGAAGAGTGCACCTGTTTTTGTCCAAAACAGCCATTGCCTAGTATGGGGAGGCTGGGTACACTTCGAGGTTCTAAAAACTGCCTGAAAAGCTTCCCTGTCCCAAATGAATCGAGACTAGCTATTCGATTTTTTGGTGGGAGGCATTGATAAGTTACAAGTTTGGAGAATTCCCATGACACTCGATAAGAGCCTCAAAGTAAGTGGCGGCGCGATCAAATCGCGCAATGTATTGACCCGCGTCGAACGCATTAAGCGGCTCAAGGAGCTGGATCGCTGGAGCGAAGGGGACCCTGTGCTGGGCATCCCAAAAACTCGCGTGGTGAAGGTGTCGCTCAAGAAAAAGAAGAAGGTCAAGGAAGAGGCCGAAGATCCGAAGAAGAAAAAGAAATAGTTTCTCAGTATCAGCAGGTTGTCTACTGGCAGCCTGAGTACCGATGTTTACCGAACCGCACCAGCACTAGTTTGCTTGTGCGGTTTTTTTCTAGAGTGACCCGACGCTCGACCGTCGGTTCTCCCCCTGCCAATAGCCGTTAGTAGCCACAGTACAAGTAATTCTTGGTCAGGTAAGAAAGCCTAACGTACATGGCTTACTCCGCTTCGCTCCAGACTTGAATCCGCCCATTATGCTGAATAGTCTCCAAGTGAGAGATTACTGGCCGTGCTGTTTGCTCACCGCCACAAAAGCCATCCGCAGTTGATGCAGTGCATCGCGCAGATAATTCTTCTCTACTTCGTTGAGATTTCCTTGGGTCTTATCTTCCAAGACCGAGAGCATATCGACAAAGTGCTTGGCGAAATCGAGATTCACAGGTGGCGGCTCTCCGTCGTCTCCAGGCATCAGCCCCATGGCCGCCATGGCTTGGGTAGCTAACGTCGTGACCAATAAAGTAAATGAAGCCGGCGGAGGTGGCTCTAACTTCTCCACAGGCGTTTGAGCGCTTGAGGAAAGTTCTTCGAGATCGCTGGCGCTGACCGACTCGCTAGTTTGCGCTTCGTCAGCTTCCAACTTTTGTTTCAATTCTTCCTTCTCGCGTTGGACCTGCGTCTTCCAGTCCTCGTCGATGATCAATTTTGGTTCTTCGGATGGATCAGTCATGTTGGCTCACACTCTGCTTGGGTTCACTAGCTTCCGGTGTTTTTTTTTGACGTCGATCGTGCCTCGCAATGGCCGCATCGACAAAGCCCGCAAACAAGGGATGGGCTTTCGTCGGTTTCGATTTGAATTCGGGGTGGAATTGAACCGCCACAAACCACGGATGTTCGGCCACTTCCACAATTTCCACCAACTGGCCATCTGGGCTGGTCCCCGTGAAGCTTAGGCCATTGGCTTCGAACTGCTGTCGATAGACATTGTTGAATTCGTAGCGATGTCGATGCCGTTCGTTGATCTCCACTCGATCATAGAGCCCGTGCGCGTGGGAACCCTCGATGAGCCTAGCGGGTTGAGCTCCCAGTCGCATGGTTCCGCCCAGTTGCGTAATCTCCCGTTGCTCATTCAGCAAGCAAATAACTGGGTGTGGCGTGTTCTTATCAAATTCGGTGGAATGGGCATTCTCCAGACCGATAACATTGCGACCGTATTCGATCACGGCGCACTGCATTCCTAAGCAGATTCCGAAAAAGGGGATCCCCTTTTCTCGAGCGTAGCGGATAGCTTGTACTTTCCCTTCGATCCCTCGTTCACCAAAACCGCCCGGGACCAAGATGGCATCGTAGCCCGACAATAAGCACTCGGGGCCTTCGTTCTCGATATCTGCCGATTGGATGCGACCAATGCGAACTTGGGCATGATGGTGAATGCCCGCGTGGTCGATCGATTCATAAATCGATTTGTAGGCATCTTTGTGTTCAGCGTATTTGCCAACCACCGCGATGCTGATTTCGTGCTTGGGATTTCGCAAGCGGTGCAGGATTTCTTTGTAGGGCTCCAAATCTGGAGGACTGGCAGCCAGACCTAGACGCTTGATGATCAGTTCGTCCAATCCATTAGTCACCAAACTAAGTGGGACTTCGTAGATCGAAAAATCTTTATCCCGTTCTTCGATCACCGCTTGTGGTTGCAAGTTACAAAACAAGGCGATTTTTTCACGCTCCTCGCGCGAGATCGGCTGTTCGCAACGGCAGATCAAGATGTCGGGTTGAATACCTATTTGCCGCAATTGCCCCACTGAATGCTGAGTTGGCTTGGTCTTCAGCTCCCCCGCCGCCTTGAGATAGGGGACCAGCGTCAAGTGAATGAATAGGCAATTTTCCTTCCCCGCGATCAGTGGATATTGTCGGATGGCTTCCAGAAACGGGAGGCTTTCGATATCTCCCACGGTCCCACCAATTTCAGTGATGACCACATCGGCATCTTTCTCGCCAACCTTGCGAATCACGCTCTTGATTTCGTCGGTGATATGCGGGATGACTTGCACGGTCTTGCCGAGAAACTGACCTTTGCGTTCCTTTTCGATGACCGACAGGTAGATTTGACCCGTGGTATAGTTCGAATCGCGCGTCAGGGGGCCATTGGTAAAGCGTTCGTAGTGCCCGAGATCTAGGTCGGTCTCACTGCCATCGTCCAGCACGTAGACTTCACCATGCTGGTAGGGGCTCATGGTCCCTGGGTCGACGTTGATATAAGGATCGAGCTTCTGCATCCGCACGCGCAGGCCGCGGGCTTCCAGCAACATGCCGATCGACGCGCTGGTCAATCCCTTGCCGATCGAGCTGACGACACCACCGGTAACAAAAATATGCTTGGTCATTAGGCCGCTTGCCAAAAGATTTTTCATGGATCGGCTGGGGCGATTCGCTGATCGTCCAGTCAGCTAACATTTTAGCGGCTAAGCGGAGGGTTTGGATAGTCTCAATAGAAGTCCTCTCCGCTTTGCTTGTTCCTCGGTTATTCGTCGTTCAAGCGATTTACGATTGCATCCGGGGATTGCCTGCAATCTAGAATTGCAACGACCTCGATCGTTTCATTGACGATGTTGTAACAGATCATGTACGGAAATCGTTTTGACAATATGCGAAGATATTTGCCCCTTCGCTCGTGAATTCCGGCAAACGATTCAAGTCGCTCTAAATCCTCAAAAATGCACTTGAGAAAATAATCACCAAGCCCGTCGCTCTGCCGATCGTAAAATCGCGAAGCCTCGAAAAGATCAAGCCTAGCCTCACGAAGGAGTTTGACTATCATTTCGCCATCCCTGGATCTCGGCTTGCGCTTCCTTCAGATTCAACGGTTCGCCGAGCATCGGAGTGGCAAGTCTCTCACTAACAACCTTGTCGTGCCAAGCGGGAGACTCGTAACTGCTTGGCTCAACGGTCAGATCCCGCCAGATTAGTTCCATCGCAACGAGCTTATCACTTCGCGAAAGACTTTCGACAAACGCTTCAATGGTCATAGGACACCTCCGGTATTCAAGCGCACTCCATAGCCTTAGTGTAAGTAATGATCTTCCTTGTTACATAGTGTAACGAGATTCAGCAGGCGAGGCAATTTTTAAGTTATTGAACGCAGGAACAAAACAGGCAGGTAAGCCTGGCGTACGTTAAGTGAGTTGCAATTTGCCTGTGCTGTCGCCAAATTGGCGCTGGTCAACGCCAACGGCGTCGAGCATAGTGAGAAAAAGATTGTTGAGTGGCGTTTCGGTGGTGAAGTTCACGTGGCTACCAGGAGTGACACGACCACCGCCGCGACCGGCGAGTAAGATCGGCAAGTCGTGGTGATCGTGGCGGTTGCCGTCGCGAATGGCCCCACCGTAGACAATCAAGCAATTGTCGAGCAGATTCCCATCCCCCTCCGGAGTCTCCTTCAGCTTCTTCAAGAAGTAGGCAAACTGCTCAGCAAAAAATTTGTCGATGGCCGCGATCTTGGTGACTTTGTCTTGATCGTTCTGATGGTGCGATATCTGATGGTGACCATCGTTGACTCCGATCATAGGATAACTCTTGTTGCTCCCTTCATTGCCGAGCATAAAGGTGCTGATCCGAGTCGTGTCGGTCTTGAAGGCCAACACCATCATGTCGTACATCAGGCGAATATGTTCTCCAATATCTTCAGGCTTTTCGTCGGCGGGAAGTTGATCGCTGACGTCAAATGGAAGCGGCTCGCTCATGCGCTCAATCCGCTGCTCCACGTCGCGGACACTTGTGAAATATTCGTCCAGCTTCTGTCGGTCTTGATAACCGAGTTGACTACCCAGCCGCCGCGCATCCTCTGCCACCATGTCTAAAATGGAACGTTGGAACAGCAGCTCTTTTTTCTCGCTGCTCGCCCCTGCGGCTCCATTGCCAAACAGTCGCTCGAAGGCCAGTCGCGGGTTGATCTCCTTGGCCATGGGCTGCGTGGAAGTCTTCCATGAAATGTTGTTCGAGTAGGCGCAGGCATAGCCGCTGTCGCACGCGCCAGCCGATTTGCCCGACTCGGTCCCCAACTCAATCGAAGCCAATCGCGTAGCCCGACCGTAATGCTCGGCGGCAATCTGGTCGGCACTTTTCCCGACACGCATGTTAGCCCCGCCGGTCTTTAATGGATGCGCACCCGTCAAGAAGGCCGACGCGCTGCGCGCATGGTCCCCAGGTCCATCCCCCAACGATCGCGCGTTGACTTGAGCCAACCCACTGAGCACTGAGAAGTCAGCTTTCAGATCCTGAAGCGGCTCTAGCGAAGGTGTGATCTTCCAATCAGGACCTGTCGACTCCGGCTCCCAACGTTCCGGATTGGTGCCGTTGGGAAAAAAGACCCAGGCTAGTCGTACTGGCGGTGTGGCAGTTGGAGCCGCCGCAGTGAGCGTACTCGGGCGCGACATCAAATCAAGCAGCGGCAACCCCAGCGCGGCTGTTGCGCCACGCAGCACCGTGCGACGCGAGATCGGTTGATGACAGATGTTTTTTCTGCGATGCATAGTTCGTTCCCCTAGTAACAAATTCTTGTCTGTCCACAGTTTTCGGCGCCTTAAACTTAAACCAAAGCGAAAAGTTTAAGTTTAAGTTGTTATGTCCGTAAACCAACTGTGATTATTCAACGTTCGCAGTCCTAGTCACTTCCATCAAACTGCGTCGTTGGCTAAACGGTTCACTGTTCACGATGGCTTCAATAAACGCCAACAATTTAAAATCATTCGTTTCGGCTGCGTCGACAATTTGCTCCACGGCACAGTTATCGTAGGGCTCTAGACCACGCCCGAGTGCATACGTTAGCAGCCTCTCGGCAAAATTTCTCATGATTTCCGTGCGGCGAGTTTGCAGCAGTTCGACCAACTCCACCGCACCGCTAAAGGTGCGACCATCGACCAATTCTCCACTGGCAATAATCTCGTGCCGGCCATCCTTATCGCGCCACTGGCCGATCGCGTTAAAGTTCTCAAACCCCAAGCCCAACGGGTCCATCACTCGATGGCAACTAGCGCAACTGGGATTGGTGCGATGCAGTTCCAATTGCTCGCGCAGCGACAAATCTCCGTGAGCATTCTTCGTCACTTCGAAGCCGGGAACGTTGGGTGGAGCCGGTGGCGGCGGATCGCCGAGCAAACTCTCAAGTATCCACTTGCCACGTTTGACGGGACTAGTAGCGGTTGGATTGGAAGTGAGCGTCAACACGGCTGCCTGGGTCAACACACCCTTGCGATTAGCAGGAGTCGCCACGCGAATCCAACGCTCCTCTTCTTGATAAATACCTGATCGATCGAGCCGCGACTCCCCATCACGACGTCTGCGATCACTCTCAGGACGGCGTTTGTAACCGGGGCCCGAGTAATACATTTCCTCTGGATCGCGACCTTCGAACTGGAGTCCGTAGAATTCCGCCAGTCGAGGATTGATGTATGTAAACTCACCTGACAACAATTCCATCAGCGACAGATCTTGTCGCAGCAATTCGCGACAAAATAGTTCTGTTTCCTGACGCATAGCATCGCGCAAATGATCATTCCACATTGGAAATTGTTCTGGGTCGGGATCAGCATCACGCAAATTCCCCAATCCCAAGTACTGTCCAAAGAATCGCTCGATTAGTGCCGCGCTGCGTGGATCGGCTAGCATCCGCTGAGCTTGCGCGATCAACGTTTGAGATTCGGACAATTTACCTTGGCTGGCCACGTCGAGTAGTTCATCGTCAGGCCCACTGGCCCACAGAAAGAATGACAGTCGCGAGGCGAGTGCAAAATCATTGAGCGACTCGGTTCCAGGCGTTGCGGAGTTGACGGGCTCATTGGCGGTATTGGCTACTGTAGAGTCTTCCCCTTCGACTTCCCCTTCGACTTCCCCTTCGACGCGAAACAGAAAATTGGGTGAGACCAAGACCGCTTGCAAACCTAGGCCGATCCCCTCCTCAAAGCTCAAGCCTTGATCTGTGGCTAGCTTTACCAAGTTAACGACCCGTTGCACTTCGATCGGTTCTGGATCGCGGCGGAATGCGCGACGCACCAGTGGGTGAAAAATCTCGCTAGCCGCCGTCTCGACCGTTTGCGTGTCGCTTGGATACGACGTGAACAATCGTTGGTGCGATTCCGGCAATGCGGGCGCTCCATTCTTGGGACCTTCGATGCCAATGTAATCGGTCTCAATGCGACGTTGATACTGCTTCTCGTCCGCGCCGGGATCTTCGGCAAAATGTAGCGACACTTCATGCCGGCCTGCGGTGAACGCGTGGTCAACGCGGAAAGTATGGTGCGACTTGCTGACCTCTAATCGCTCGACCTCTTGCCCATCGATCTGCAATACGACCGGTATCATTCCTTGCTCGTTGTCATCTTCGAATTGTAGTCGCGCCTGGATTTCGTAATCTCCGGCGGCAAACAAGAAATCGACGCTGGCGCTGTCACCCAAGTACAGCGCAGGAAGATCTTGTCGCTGTTCGCGCAAGGCTTCGCGATCATGGACAATGATTTCAGAAGCAACCAACTTGGCCGACTGCAGATACTTTTCCAGTTGCAGTGGTGAGAGGGTCAGCACATCTCCTTGATTGTCAAATCCGTTGCCGACGCCGTCCGATGGAAAGCCGATCAAAGTCGATGGGGAAAAGTCGATCCCCAGCAAATCACGCAACGCATGGTCGTATTCGATATTATTGAGCCGCCGCATCGTCACGCGTCCCGGATCGTGACCGAGCTGGCAATCGACCGTGTTGACTTTGCGATCGAGCCAATCGGCAATTTTCTCTCGCGCCTCCATACTCGGCAGCGGTTCGTAGTCCTGCGGAGGCATCGCCCCAATTTCGATCATCCCTCGGACTTGATTCCACCTCGGCCGTTCTTCACTGAGCAACTCGGGGGAATCGTACGATTCGAAATCGATCTCAGCCTCAGCGCTCTCGCCCGAGTGGCAATCATAGCAATGTTGTTGCAAGAACGGCTGCAGCTCATTTTTCCAAAACGTAGCGTCGGACACTTCTTCGGCCGGACAGCTCAGCAGCGGCAGGGTGCCCAAAACGAAACCGAGCGTCCGCGAAAGGGAATTTTCGAGTACCAAATTGCGCAGCGAGAGACCGGACATCAAGAATCTGTAGTCTTAAGGTGGGACAGTTGAGGTGGGACAGTTGAGGTGGGAATGCGTTGTTGGCTCGTTACGAGCTTGTAGTTGCCTTTTCGGGCTCTGGAGACGCACCTATCTTTTAGTATAACCAATTTTCGGCTTTTCCACCAAGGCAAATCGTATCCGTTTGTCGCTTGCCGCCACCAATCCACGTAGTTGTTGTGGGGTATGGGCTAGTCGGCTCATGGACGTCCGATCCAGCACTCCCAAGCCGAGAAAGGTGTCCTACACCACCAGCCGGACCGGCCCTGTCCTTTTGGTGTCGAACACCTTTTCCCTACTTCATATGCTATAAACTCAGTACTCCTTGGTCTATTATCTTTTTGCCGCACATTTTTTTGTCGGCGAGTTTCGTTAGCTCCGGTCACTGTTGAGACATATTAGCGCTGACGATCGCTCCCCATTTTTCAGCCGCTGGTATTTTTCGACAAAAACTGGTATTTTTCGACAAAAAGATGTGCGGCTAAAAGTTGAAACATTCGGAAACGTTACAGTCACTGGTCCGCCAAACCAACAATGCATTTAGAAAAAGCCCATGGTTCACATTCACACAGTCCGTTTGATCGCGTCGTTACTTATTTGCTGCCAACTTTCCATGTTGGTCTATGCCGACAATTGGACACACTGGCGTGGGGACAATGGCAATGGCGTCTCCAGTGCGGCACATCCTCCGACCCATTGGAGCGACACACTCAACGTAAAATGGAAAGTCGCGATACCTGGTCGCAGCTCGGCTTCGCCAGTGATCTGGGAAGACCAAGTATTTATAGTGACGGCGGTGGCTGCGGATGGATCAGCGACTGCCTCACCAAAAACAGAATTACAATTCCAAGTGTTGTGCTTCGATCGCTCGACTGGCAAGCGACAGTGGGTAAGAACGGCGACCGTTGCCAAGCCACATGAGGAAACTCATCGAACCAATGGCTTTGCCTCCGCTTCACCCTGCACTGATGGTCAGCATGTCTATGCGCATTTCGGTTCGCGGGGCCTGTACTGTTACACGCTGGCGGGTGAGCTGACATGGAAGCGCGATGATTTTCAACCCATGAAGGTACGCAGCGGCTTTGGAGAAGGGAGTTCCCCCACGCTGGTGGGAAACAAAATATTGGTCCCCTGGGATCACGAAGGCCAGTCGTATCTGTATGCACTCGACAAAGTGACCGGCGAGACGATTTGGCAGGTTGAGCGCGACGAACCCTCGTGCTGGGCCACACCCTTGGTAGTCGAGTATCAAGGCCAACAACAGATCGTCATGAACGGTCAAACCGCCGCGCGCTGCTACGCTCTCGAAACGGGTAAAGAGCTCTGGCGATGCGGTGGCCAAACGGAGAGGCCTGTCGCTTCGGCTGTGGCGCAAGGTGACATGGTATATGTCGGAAGTGGATTTCGCGGATCGTTCTTGGGGGCGTTTAAATTGGGCGGCAGTGGCGATATTCAGTCGACCCCCAATTTAGTATGGTCCTTGCAGCGTGACACACCCGACATCGCTTCGCCACTATTGTCATCGGGCAGGCTCTATTTTTACAAAGGCAAATCGGGCATGCTCACCTGCCTCGACGCGGCTACTGGAAAATCCCACTACGAAGCGGCGAGATTGCCCGGCGTCGATAGCACCTATGCTTCGCCGCTGGCCGCCGGTGGGCATGTCTATTTGACGGGGCGCAGCGGAACGACTGTCGTCATCAAGGACGCCGATCAACTAGAGATTATCGCTGAGAATTCAGTTGGTGAGACCGTCGATGCCACCCCCGCTCCAGTCGACAATCAACTCTTCATTCGCGGCGAGAAGCATTTGTTCTGCATCGAAGAATAGTAACAACGATTGCTACGGTCGCGTAGCAACGACAGCGGCCAGCCATCACTACGAGATATAGAGCAAGAT
>JBGSJT010000661.1:0-6945 GCA_041741715.1 Pirellulaceae bacterium
CCCTCCCACCGTAAGTTACGTCGTATTCGACGTAACTTACGGTGGGAGGGTCGGAGCCTAAGCGACGGGGAGGGAAATTCCAGCCAAGCCCCCCTCTCCGCTCGCCGACCAACTTCGTCGGTGCCCGTCGCGACTCTCCCCCTGGGTAGAGTTAGCCATACCGGCGATCTGCGAGAAGTGTCGGAAATTGTCGGGTATTCCCACATTTTTTAGATCGACAGCGACCTTGATTCAGTCACTAGCCTCGTTGAGCACGATCCTTTTCAGACGCGCGGAAACTGAGTGCAGCGTTTCGATGAACGCGGGATCGCAGAAATCTTGCAGATTCAAACTCTCCGGATAGTACCGCTCGATGGCTGCGGCCATTCGCTCTTCGAGTCGCGTGTCGAGTCGCAAGGCATTGGGTAGCTGTTCGACGTCTTCCGTCTTCATGGGAACTCGCAAACGCAAGCAGGCTGGGCCGCCGCCGTTCGCCATGCTCTGCTCAAGCGAAACCCAGTGGACGTCCTCCAGGGGATTGTCCGGGGAGGCGACCAGTCGATCGATTAGACGTTGGGCTGCTGCGATTTTTTGACACTTGTGCGGACAGATGAGTACCATCTGCGGCGGACTCAACTTCTTCGGCCTGCCAGGCGTCACAATTTGGCTGTTGAAAAAGTAGCTCTGAACTGCGTCCTCCAAGCTCAGATCCTCGATGGGAATTTGGATGCGTTGTAACTTGCCACCGGTCAATCCAAGAAAACTCTTTTCCAACCGTGCCAGTTCTGCTTCAGCATCGATGAAGGCCAATTCGTGGTGGAGCAAAAGATGTTCATGACTAGTGGCGATGACGTCGTTGTGAAATACGCCAGCCGAAATCGCCTGCGGGTGCTGTTGCAAATAATAAGTGCGTTCTGGAGCAAGTTGATGTCGACGGGCGATCGCTTCACATGCAGCCAACGTTTGTCGTGGAAGGAACCGTGTCTGGGTTTTACTCGCTCCGGTGTCCTGACCATACACAAACAGATTAAATCCAATCTGACCGCTAACATCCGACAGTCGCATGTGATTGGCCGCCCCTTCATCACGGAGTGGCACGATCGCAGATAGTGGTGCATGTATGACGCAGTTGAGCAGCGAGCCAGTAGAAGCTGTCGATGGCTCTCGAAAGCGAAGGCTTGATAGCGGATCAAACAACTCTTGTAAATCAACTCGACGTTCGACTGCTTCCAGCGCTCGGTGCCAACTACTGATCAAATTGGCTGGCGTGAAATGCAGGCGTCCGTCAGCCGTATCGCAGGCGGCTGAGACCGTAGCCGAATTGGCCGCCCACATGAACGCGCTACTGAATGCCGCCGAGAATGCTTGAGGAGCAGTGTGCAGCGCTGCGGTTAACTGATCCGCTGAATCGACAGTGAACCCCAACTCTCGGAGTGACGCTAGTTGCGGGCGCGGTGGGGGGAGAAACAAGAATTGTGGGACGCCCAAGCTGGCCACCAATGCCGCTTTGCGCAAGCCCTCCAGGGCAGCTTCGCGCGGGTGGCTGATGCCATGCGCATGTTGCTGTGAAGCGAGGTTGCCAACTCCCAATCCACCGAAATGATGCGACGGACCAACTAGAGCATCGATGTTGATCTCGGTCATCATCAGAAAGCAAGTCCAGGCAGATTGGTACTAGCGTCCGAGAGGTTATGGCTTTCCAGGGAAGCGACCGGATATGAGCAATAGTCGGCGGCAAAAAAACCACTCGGCTGATGATTGCCACTCAGCCCCACGCCACCGAAGGGTAATTTTCCACTGGCCCCTGTCGTCTGTCGATTCCAATTAATGACTCCCGCGCGAACATGATGCAGAAAATAATGAAAGTCATCGACTTGTTCACCGATAAAACCGGCCGATAGACCAAAACGTGTTTGGTTCGCAAGACGGATGGCGTCGTCCAAGTCATTGGCTGGCTGCACCATCAGCAAGGGTCCAAAGTGTTCGCAATCAGCAATGGTCGCCATCCGCTGGAGGGCAATCAGGCCTGGAGTAACGAGCGCGGCGCAGCGCGAACTGCGTTGCATTTCAACCAGCAGCTCTCCACCGTCGGCTACAGATTGTTGTTGCGCATCGAGCATCGCATCGGCCGCGCGTGAGTGAATCAGTGGCCCCATGAATGGTTGCGGATCGTCCAGTGGCAGGCCGACTCCGATCTTGGGGAGCAATTCCACCAAGTGCTCCACCAAACGCTCGTAGTCAGCCCGACCGCTAACGATTAATCGTCTGGCACATGTGCAGCGTTGACCCGAGGTAATAAAGGCCGAAAGAATAGTGGTGACAGCCGCCGCGCGCAAGTCACTCGTTCCATGCACGACCAGTGGATTGTTACCACCCATCTCCAGCGCCAAAACTTTTTCGGGCTGGCCAGCCAATAGCTTGTGCAGGCTCGCTCCTACTCTTCTGCTGCCGGTAAACAGCACCCCCGCAGTTAAGGCATGCTGAGCAGCGGCGATGGCCACATCGGCCGCACCCTGCACTAACTGCAATACCTCATCAGGCAATTTGGCTCGCTGCCAGGCACGCACTAACCATTCACCAGTCGCGGGAGTCAATTCACTCGGTTTAAACACAACGGTATTTCCCGCCAATAGCGCCGGGACGATATGCGCTCCGGGTAAGTGAGCAGGCAAATTGAAGGGCCCCAACACCAGCATGACGCCGTGAGGCCGATATCGCGTGACGGAGAGCAGATCCCCCGATTGTTCCATCGTGGTCCAGCGGCGTTTGAAAATCGCATCGATTGAATTGGCGACCTTGGCGATGACTGCCGCCACTTCCGTGCGCGCCTCCCACAGTGGTTTTCCTGTTTCGGTAGCGATGAGTGCGGCCAATTCTTCTTGACCTTCTCCTACCTGCTGTGCAAAGTTTTTACAGATCGTGATTCGTTCTTCGAGCTTCGTTTCGGACCAAGTGGCGAAGCCGCGGTGGGTTGTTTCCAAAGCATGTTCGGTCTGTTCCGTGGTTGCCCATCGTCCATGCCAGACTGGCTCGTCATCGCTGGGAGACAAACGTTCCCATTCGGCTCCTTGGCCTGCTTGCCACTCCCCCGCAATATAGCTTTGCCCAGCAAGTGTAGACGATCGAGTTATCATCACGAAAACTTTCAAAGTGGTTCGTATTGTCGCTGATCGCTCCGTCGATCAGTGCTCGGGATAGTCGCTGATCGCTCCGCCGGTCAGTGTTCAAACGCGAAGCGCGCCAATACTAAAACGCAGGATCGGCGGAGCGATCCACGACATTCGTCGAGCGACCGACACTCATTATACTTCGGGGCGGTCGCTGAATGAGACGCCCGCGTGGAGCATCACTAAGGAATTGAGCGGCAGTACAGCATCGATAAAAAAATGTGCGGCAAAAAGATGAAGTAAGGAAGGATCATGATTATGATTATGATTAAGAATCCGAACGTTTAGCGATCAACGATCGCGAACGGCTATCAAATATTTATCTCAGCCGGATTCGGATAGAGCGTTGTCGTCAAGACTTGATCGCCAACGCTCAATTGAAGTAGCTCCGCAACGTTTTGGGAAACAGCCAGTTCACCATCAACCAATTGAGTGTGGGCGATGGTCGCGCGAAAGCCGTTCTTTAGCGAGGCGATTATTTGTGATTGGCCAATGACTTGTTCTTCTATCCCTTGCACAATGTGGGTTTGAGTACGGCGGACTGCGTCGATCGACGCGCGACCGCAGCGCACCACCGGCCCGCCATCAAAAATATCGATCAGATTGGTCTTCTCAAAGCCCTCCGCTTCCAGCATGGCCAGCGCGGGGCGGGTGTTGGGATGGACGTCGCCTAAGATGTCGCGGGTGGCTGCTGGGAGCAGGCTGGTATAAATCGGATATCGCGGCATCAAATCTTCGATGAAACGTTTGTTGAGCGTTGACAGATTATCTGCTTGCGGAAAGTCCATATCAAAGAAATGTCGACCGATGGCTTCCCAAAACGGACAATGCCCATCGTCGTTCATCACCCCGCGCATTTCTGCGATGACCTGCTCCGCGAATCGCCTGGGATAGGCCGACATGAACATGAACCTAGCCAAACTCAACAGTCGACCGCGACCTTGGCCACGATAGTCGGGCAATAAGAACAGGCTACCAATTTCGGTGGGACCGTCGTGGATCTTCTGCAAATGCAGCGATTCAACCTCCTGCACCCTGTGCATGAGTTCGCAGTAGTTCGACTCGGTGATGCGAGCGTAACTGTAGAACGGTTCATAGCCACCCGTCTTGCTGAAAATGCAACTCAGTCCGACGAGCTCTCCGCGTGAAGTCTCCTCCATGACAAAGACATAGGGTTCGCCAGACGGCTTTTCGGTTTTTCGATTGAAGGCAAAGTGCGAAAGCTCAACTCGATCACTCAACTGCTCTTTGCTGATTTGCAGGGTAGTCAAGCCGTAAGTGGCCTGGCCGATCAACTCCCACAGTTGATCCAAGTCTGCGAGCTGCACGGCGCGAACGATGGTCGCGCTGGTCTGCGCCGCTGGTGTGAGCGGCGGAGTGTTGGTACTGGTCACAGCTTTCCTTTAACCTTGTGTGGCTGGCATGCTCGCGAGTACTCGATCTAAGATTTCGATTGCTGCGTCGATATGCTCTTCGGTGGTAATCACGGGTGGTGGTAGGAAGCGTACCCGGGCTGGATTGTTCCCTGCCACAAAGCCCATCAGCCCCGCTTCGAACATTGCGAGCACCAGATCGTTGGCCCCCTTGCTGGAGCCATCACCAGGAGTGAATGCAATCATCATCCCGCAGCCATGCGGACCCGCAATCTTGCCTGGATGTTTACGAGTCAGTGCTTGCAGGCGTTTCGCAAAATAGGCATGTCGCTGCATGTTCCAGCCGTCGGGGCCAAAGCAACCACTGTGCTTGAGTTCATCCAGCACTACCAGCGCGGCCTCAATCGAACTACTAGCTGCCGTGAAGGTCTGGCTAAGCAATGGCCCCTGTGGTCGAAGTTCTTCGCGGTACAGCGTCGCGCACAGTTGAGTGATCTTGCCGATGGTGACAATGTCTGCCAGTGGATCGAGATTGAAATGCTGAAATGCAAACGGTTGGCTGAGACGACTGAAAGTTTGTACTTCGTCAAAAATAATGAGCACATTATCCGCTTTCGCGCGAGCGATGAGCTTCTTAAAGTACTCTTCCGAGCCTGGATAATAGCCACCTTCGCCGGAGACCAATTCAAGCCAGAGGGCCGCATATTTTCCAGGATGCCGCTGCAAATGTTTATCCAGCGCGGCTAGCGATCGGTTTTGTGACTCAAGAGAATGCTCTGGATCCTCTGGCGGGATGTAGTCGACGGCCAAAGCAGTTGGCACGCCGGTGCGATAGTGGGGGCGATCGGTCAACTGCGCCATGGCAATCGAGCGGCCCGCGAAGCAATTGTCGAGAGCCAAGACACGATCGGCTGGGGCGCGATTGTGAAAGGCGATCTTGAGCGCATTTTCGTTGGCCATCGCACCGCTAGTCGACAGTAAACAATGGGCCAGGCTGGCTCCCCGCGCGGTGGCTAACTTCAACAGTCTTTCGCAAACTTCGAGCGAAGGGACATGCTGCTGCAAATTCCCTTGCATGACAGTATCTTGAAGCGCGCCTCGCAAGCCTGCTTGTAATAACTTGGAATGACTATGCCCCATACCATGCACGCCAATCCCAGCAATAAAATCGAGCTTGACACTCCCGTCGGCAAGCTCAACCCACGGACCTTGGCCAATGCCACTCCCCAGGTAAGGGAAATAGGTGGCACCACCACGCGCAATAGCCAACCGCTCAAGCAGGTCTTGATAACTGGTTTTTAAGTCCGCCGCTGGTGGCAGAGGGGCATTCAGCGTCTTCTGTGCGTCATGCATGGCAGCCAACAGTAGCTGTTCTGCCTGTGCGACACGTGGGTCTTGTCGAAGTCGTTCGGCAGCCAAAAAGTGAGGTTGATCGCTCATGTGGAATGCTCTTCTAAACTATGTAGCTCTAAACAATTTGTATTGTAAGGTACGCGGTGATGCACCACTTGAGGTACTGGAAATATCAGCTCGACGCGCCAGCGAGTGGGTCGTCAGTAAGTCTGCTTTACCCAGGTTGTCGATTGACTGTTTGCAAGTATGCCATGTTCCGGAGCACGCTCCCTATCATTTTTTTGCCGCACATTTTTTTGTCGGCCCTATCGGCCCTGGCAGCCTCTTGACCGAGTGCAAATTAACCGTCAACCTTTATCGAGTGCTAGTGCTTCGTCAACAATAAATATTAGGGCGCTGTGCATCGTCATTCACCCTCCCACGCAGTTAGGTTTCACCAGCGGGCAGACTATTTCGTGGGAAGGTCGATGCGAGCCCTGGCGAGTCATCGGGGAGGGAAAACACTGAGCATTTCCCCCTCCCCGCCAGCTCGCTGGGGCTCGCCGACGACCCTCCCGCGAATCAATACTAGCGGCTGTAGCAACTGTTACGCGCGGGAGGGTAAAATACCCGCAACCCTAAAATCAAATGGTGACGAAGCACTAGCATATTGCGACAAAAAAATGAACGGCAAAAAGATGGACCACGGGAAAGTCGCTGATCGCTCCGCCGATCAGTGCTTCTCGCAAAAGACACATCGGTAGCGTCAAGCTACTGGGTAACGGCAAAGCGACTGACCGGCGGAGCGATCAGCGACTTTCACGTGAATGGTTACATTACTTCGAATCGTTGGCGCTCGAGCGTGGCGAACTGGCCAGCGGCAAAGCGACTGAGTAAATGGACAAGCACTTGTGACTTTTGCACAATCGAGCTCAGACTCACCCACTCGGAGCGACTGTGTAGACCATCACCGATAGGGCCGAGAGTATCGATGTTGACTAAACCTGCCGCCGCCAGTTTGTTGCCATCACACACCCCACCGGTGTCCTGCCAGTGCACGCTCTCCCCTCCCGCCGCCAAGGTCGCATCTTCAA
>JBGSJT010000662.1:0-23846 GCA_041741715.1 Pirellulaceae bacterium
GTCTCGGCGGCATGAATGGCCGTCATGAAGGTCTCTTGATCGCGCATCTCACCCACCAGAATCACGTCGGGGTCTTCGCGAACCGCGTGCTTCATCCCAATTTCAAAATCCTTCACATCCTGGCCGATCTCGCGCTGATTGATCAAGCATTTGTCATCCGTAAAGACAAACTCGATCGGATCCTCCAGCGTCAGAATGTGTTTGCTATAAATGCTGTTGATGTAGTTCAGAATCGAACCGATTGTCGTACTCTTGCCCGACCCGGTCACACCAGCCAGCAACACCATCCCTTGATCGTAGTGACATAGTGTTTCGATCGATGGTGGGAGATACAGACCTTGGAACGGGGGAATGTAGTTGTTGACCCGCCGCGCCACCAATCCAACTTTCCCCAGTTGTTTGAGCATGTTGACGCGAAAACGCCAATTGACTCCATCGACTTCGACCACATAGGCAAAGTCAGCCCCACCTTCCCTCTCGAAAATTCCGCGAGCCCGATTATCGAGCATCGGGACGAGCAACCGGACCATCTCTTCATTGTCGATCGGTGGCCGGTTGAGTGGCTTGAGTGTTCCGTTGACGCGGACAATCGGGGGCTGTCCCACTTTCATGTGCAAGTCGCTCCCCTGGAGTTTGACTAGCGCACGAAAAATTTTGTCGACCTCTAAGGGCTCGCGCTCCTTGAGCAGATCCCCAATCAAGCGGTCCATCGTGGCGTCACCGCTACTGGTCGGGGGTGCTTCAACAGTTGCCATGCAGTCAATCTCCTAGCAGTATTCGAAAAGGCGTTGCAGCCTGCAAGATCGTTTCGGAAAAACTCGACGGCCAACGCTCATGGGGAATCGATGGGCTACGAGCTCAAGCGGACCGCGATCCCACGCTGGGCCATGATGCGCTTGGTCTGTTCTATTGTATACTGACCGAAGTGAAAAATGCTGGCCGCCAGGGCCGCATCGGCTTTTCCAAGTTGAATTGCATCGGCCAAATGTTCCGGACAACCGGCACCACCGCTAGCAACGACAGGGATTCCGACCGCCTGAGCGACGGCTGCGGTGATCTCGATGTCGTAGCCGTCGCAAGTACCATCGCAGTCCATGCTGGTCAGCACGATCTCCCCCGCCCCGAGCGCCTCGATTTTTCGCGCCCAGTCAACCGCTTCCAGGCCCGTTGGGGTGCGTCCGCCATGGATGTGGACTTCCCATATCTCTTCAAGCTCGTCGACTCCCGCCGCGCCAGGAGAAGTGGCGTTGTCGCCCGAGACCGGACGATAGACGCGTTTGGGGTCAATGTTCACTACGATGCACTGGCTTCCGAAGCGGTCGGCCGCCCGCGCCACGAATTCAGGATCTTGACAAGCGGCCGTGTTGATCGAGACCTTATCGCAGCCCGCTTGCAGCAATTGCCGAATATCATCCAAGTTGCGAATCCCTCCGCCGACTGTCAGCGGCATGAAGACTTGCTCGGCCGTGCGGCGCACGACGTCCAAGATTATTCCGCGCTGTTGATGACTGGCCGTGATGTCCAAAAAGACTAGCTCGTCGGCCCCTTCGCGTTCATAGCGGGCAGCCACTTCGACTGGATCTCCGGCGTCGCGCAAATTGACGAAGTTGGTCCCTTTGACCACCCGACCTTGCTCAACATCCAGACAGGGGATAACTCGTTTGGCTAACATGAATTCACTATGTGGTTGTGATAATTGGCGCTCGGCTACCTAAACACCAGGCTACAGACGTCACTAAGTGAACCTCAGGCGCTAGCCCTGGGCGTCAAGTTAGGGTGACGCAGGTGGACACGAAGCTACAGTGCCGCCCGCGGCTAGCGCCTGAGGTTCACGATCGCGGAACTGAGTCAGTTATAATCCGCAGGCCAACTGAGCGGTATCATCCAAGCACGAAAAAAGGAGGCTTTGAAAGCCTCCTTTAAATAATATGTCGATCGACAACTTGAATCAGGCTTACAGCCCAAACGGATTGTCGCCCGTCGCAGGTACATCACCTGCCGCAGGTGCGTCACCAAACGGACTGGCGGCGTCGGCGGCAGGTGCCCCGAACGGATCGACAGCATCGGTGGCGGGTGCCGTCGCATCGGGGGTGGCTGGAGCCGCATCGTCCATAAAGGGATCGGCGGTATCGCTGATTTCCGGTTGCGTGGCGGATACCGCTGGTATCAAACCAGTATCGTTGGCGGGAATCGACTCAGTAGGCATGGGAGAAGCGCCCCTAGCGTTGGGAGGTGCGATTCCCGCCGGTGGAGCGGCAGCTTGTTCCATATCCTGTCGCGCCTGTTCCATCATCAGTTGCTGTTGCTTGACCTGAATTCGAGCGTCGAGTCGCGCCTTTTCAATCTTAGTGCGGATACCCCCTTGGATGCGTGCCAAAGCCGAACCAACATCGACTACGCGCTTTCCTTCGGCTTCCAGACGCGCACCGGATTCAAAATCCATCTCGCCCCCATAGCCCAGCCGCTCGCGGGCCAAGCCACGGAAGTAGTGCGCGCGGGGATCTTGCGAACCGCTGTCGACCACTTGCGACAGAAGCTGATCCGCCCCAGTTAAATCGTTGCAGAAGTAGCGATGCACCCCTTCGCCATACAGTTCGACCATCGAGTCGTGCTGAGCGCGCGCGGAAGAGCCTATCAAACAGAGTAGTAGTGCGAGTGGGGTTAAAATGCGGGGCATTGCCCGTGCTCCTTTACCAACAGAATCGGTGAACTTGCGTGTGTTGATCGCCCCCCTGCGGATTGTAGGGACTGGAGGGGGGCTCATAATGCACTCGATACTAATTGCCCATGGGCTGGGAAGCAACTAGCGCCCCGTCAGGAAATGGTATATTGAGCGCTTGATTGTAAATATTTGTGCTGGCGATAGTCGCTGACCGCTCCGCCGGTCAGTCGCTTGCGTGAAATCCGCCCAATAAAAGTCTTGCCAGTTGCGGTAAGCATGGACCGGCGGCGCGGTCCACGACTTTTCAGAATTTGGAAAACACGATGAAATTGTTAAGTTGCTGGCTGTTGATGCTTGTCGCTTTGTCGCTCACCAGTGCCACTTTACTGGCCGATCAGCCACCCAACATCGTAGTCATTTTGGCAGACGACCTGGGCTACGGCGATGTTGGCTTCAACGGCTGTACCGACATCCCCACCCCCAACCTTGATCTGCTGGCCAAGGAGGGAGTTCGTTTTGCCAATGGCTACTCGTCGCACCCATTCTGCAGTCCCATGCGTGCCGGCTTGATGACCAGTCGCTACCAGCATCGCTTTGGCTACGTGACCAACGTGGCTTACGATCCACACAATACACGCATGGGATTACCTGTTAGCCAAACAACTTTGGCCGAACGTTTACGTCTGGCGGGGTATCGCACTGGGATGGTCGGCAAATGGCATCTGGGAGCGGCGGCCCCCTTCCATCCACTCAAGCGGGGCTTCGACTTTTTTCATGGATTCCTCGGTGGTGGGCACGACTACTTCACTGTCGATACCACGGCGCAACTTGCGGAGAACTACCAAGCCGCATTGGATCACAACGGACAGCCAGTGGGACTGGACGGCTACCTCACCCACGTCTTGACCGACCAAGCGCTGCAGTTTATGAGTACCGTCGCTGCAGATCAGCCCTACTTCTTGTACGTGGCCTACAACGCACCGCACACGCCGCTCCAAGCTCCAGAGGAAGTGATCGCTCGCTTTCAATCCATTGCTGATCCCAAGCGCCGCACCTACGCCGCCATGGTCTTTAGCCTTGACGAGCAAATCGGACGATTGCTACGCGAAATTGATGCTCGCAGCCAACGCGAAAAAACGCTGGTAGTTTTTCTCAGCGACAATGGCGGTCCGGAGAAGTCCAATGGCTCCAACAATGGCCCTTTGCGCGGCGAGAAAGGGGAAGTCTACGAAGGTGGTATTCACGTCCCCTTCGTGATGCGCATGACGGGCACGCTCCCTGCGGGGGCTGTCTTCGAGCCTCCCGTTATTTCCATCGACGCAGCGCGAACGGCACTGGAGTTGGCCGGAGCCGAGATCCCGGCCGAACTCGACGGAGTTAACCTAGTTCCCCATGCGCGTGGAGAAGCCAAGACGCCTCCTCACACGGCCCTATTTTGGCGAATGGAGCACGACCAAAAAACCGCTGTTCGCCGCGGGGATGACAAGCTGTGCGAGGTAGATGGTCAAACGCAACTATTCAATTTGAAGCACGACCTGTCCGAAGCCAGCGACTTAGCCTCAGGAAAACCCGAAGTGGTGGCGGAACTACAGGAACTGTTTTCGCAATGGAACAGCTCCAATCAACCCGCGCTCTTCCCCTCGTTTCGCGACTATCACGAACTCCTGAAGGAATTCCACCAGCAAGTCGAGGCGGATGCCCAAGCGGCTGACACGCCTTAGGGAGGGGAGATGGGGATGGAGTGTTGAGATGTTGAGATGGTGTGATGGTGTGATGGTGAGATGGTGAGATGGTGAGATGGTGTGATGGTGAGATGGTGTGATGGTGTGATGTTGAGATGTTGAGATCGCATTTAGGACCGAAGGTCCGGCCGATTGTCTAGCCCAGGCTGAAGGCCTGGGGGACGATTAAAGTTAGAACCGAATAGGGCTGAAAGCCCGACCGATTCTTCACATCGGCCAATCATTGCCCACCCGAGCCAAAAACGATATTCTAAAGCGTAGGGTTTTCTCCCTGCGTACGGGCTGTGGGTCGACGTACTGACGGGCTGTACTAACGCTCTTTCTTTGACTGGTAACACTGAGGATCAAACCATGCGCTGGCAAGGTGAAGCAGGTAGCAAGAATATGGAAGATGCGCGGAGCCTCAAAGGTCCAGCCATGGTCGGCGGCGGAGGCATCCTCGTCGTGATCCTCGCCGTCGTCTTTACGCTCATGCGTGGCGGCGATGCGCAGCAGGCACTTCAAGTCGGCGTGCAACAATTGCAGCAGCAACAAGCCCAGGCTGCTGCCTCCATCGAAACCCAAGGTGATGTCGACCCCGAAAATGACCCAGTCTATCAATTCACGAGCGTTGTGCTGCGCTACACCGAAGACGTTTGGAATGAAATTTTCCCAACCATTGTGGGGAAGGCATATCAAGAACCCAAAATGAAAGTTTTTCGTGGCGTCGTCAACAGCGGCTGCGGTCAAGCCACGTCGGAGGTCGGCCCCTTCTATTGTCCCGCAGATATGAAGGTTTACCTCGATTTAGCATTCTTCGATGAAATGCGCACCAAGTTTAAAGCTGGCGGGGATTTCGCGCAAGCCTATGTCATTGCCCATGAAGTTGGCCACCACGTGCAGAACCTGCTTGGGCTGTCGATGCAAGTACAGAGAGAACAAGCTAAAGTGAGCAAGGTCGAAGCCAACAACCTAAGTGTCCGGCTCGAATTGCAAGCTGACTTTTTAGCGGGAGTCTGGGCGCACCACGCGCAGAAGAAAATGCAAATCTTAGAAGATGGCGATATCGGAGAGGCAATTCGCGCCGCTCAAGCCATCGGCGACGATACGCTGCAGCGACAAGCCCAGGGCCGCGTCGTTCCCGACGCGTTCACGCACGGCACTAGTGAACAACGCATCAGGTGGTTTACCCAGGGAATGAAAAGCGGGGATTTCGAGGACCTGCAATTGCTTTTCGAACTCCCCTACGATGAATTGTAACGGCGAATTGTAACGGCGAATTATTAGGTTGAATTGTAAATATGCTCTCTCCGGAAACACTGGAAGCCTACCGCCAAATGACCCCAGGCCAGCGATTGAGATTAACGCTCGATTTAACCAACATGGCTCAGAAGGCATTGTTGTCGGGGACCAAAGAACAAGTGGCGAAACGTTTCGAATTGCTCAATCGCCAAAACGATGAACGTAATTTGGCCATGTTGACTGGCATTGCAAAGTCGAGGTTGCGGGATGGCAATTGTGATGAAGTCGCTTGACGAGGCGCTCGTTGAAGTGGTCGAAATTTGCGAGCGATGCGGTATCTCCTATGGAGTCATGGGGGGCATCGCCGTTCGTATCCACGGCATTCCGCGACCAACCTACGATGTCGATCTGACCGTCGTTGCGGATCAGGCAGCATTGACTTCTTTCTTCGACGCCGCCGAAGAACTCGGTTATGAAGTCTCATCAATGTACCGAACTGGTTGGCGCGACCGTGTGGCCGACATGCCAATGGTAAAGTTGCGAGCGTACCTTACGGAAGGTCATGGGATCGACGTGGATGTTTTCTTGGCCGAATCAGATTTCCAAGCATCGCTGATGGGACGCTGCAAGCTTCAAGACTTTGAACAGCGTCAGCTCAATGTGGTATCTCCTGAGGATCTAATTCTGCTGAAACTGCTAGCCAATCGGCCACGCGATCTCGGTGATATCGGTGACGTGTTGTTCATGCAGGGACAATTGGACGAGGCCTATCTGCGACTGTGGGCCGAACGCCTGGACATTTATGATCGACTCGAGAAAGCGTTAGAGACTAACTAAGCATCGTTCAGGAATTTATTGTCGGAGTCTACCCAACAATCGTAACCCGCTGCTTAAGCAACGCCTGCTGATTTGAAGGGCAACTTTTGAACTGCTCTTGCGAGCTTGCGCCCCCGACGGGTAACCTCGTCGGGAATCTGTGATTCGAATAGTAAATGGCAGTCGATACTCTTGAAGTGTAAATGCAAGGACGCCATCTATGCTGGGTTGCATGCATTGCGATGCGTTCGCGTTGGTTACGCCCCTTTTCAATGCTTCGCGCCGACCTCATTTTCTAGTACGGCCGTTGAAGTCGAGAACCCCTATGTCTCAACGCTTGATTCGGTTGCCGCTCTCTCGGCTAGTGCGTTGCGGATTGCTACTCTGCTGCAGTCTGTTGCTAGCTTGCGGTTGTCGACCGCTGTATCCGAAATCGATCGACGCCGCACGCATTTACGACGCGCCGCTGTTGTTGGACGAGCAACCACAAATTCAACGCGGTGAACGGCGCAAGATCATCGATGGTTTTGGGTGGGTGTGGGGCATTCCCAGTAAATTGCTACTCTGGAATCGTCGCGTTGAAAACCACAACATCAGCTTGGAAACGGAGGCGGCGATTGCGGGCTATCTTTACGACAACAACCTCCCCACCGTCCGCGTGCGTTTGAATCAATATCGTCCCGGCGAGGACTGGAGTCGCTTGGTCCGCAATAAGAGTGTGGGAGCGGGCTGGCGTTACACTTTCGGGACCCTGAGCGTGCTGGGTGAAACAATTGTCCCAGGACGACTGTTCGGAGGTGACCACTACAATCCATTCACAAACACCGTCCATATCTATTCCGATATCCCGGCGATCGCCATGCACGAAGGGGCTCATGCTAAAGATTTTGCGCGACGCAAATGGAAAGGGACGTATGGCGTAGCGTACCTGTTTCCAGTCGTCCCGCTGTACCACGAATCGGTGGCCAGTCGCGACGTGGTCGCCTATTTGGAAATGCACGGCTCGCGCGAGCAACAAGCCGCCGCGCAACGCATTTTGGCTCCTGCCTACGGAACCTATGTTGGCAATGCAACCGGCTATGCAATCCCCAGTTACAGCTTCCCGCTCTACTACGGAGCGGTGCTAGCTGGACATGCCTGGGGTAGATACGAAGCGAATCAGATCATGAGTCAGCCGGATGAGATGTCCCCGCCCAACGCCGCAACCAAGCAGTAGTGCGACAAAAAAATGTGCGGCAGCAAGATGGACGTGCTGGATGAAAACCCCATGCCAATTGTTCTGCCGCATTTCATCTTTTTGCCGCATATTTTTTGGTCGCACGCCTCCTCGGCAACCGCTGCTTCGAGAGCCTGTTCAATTTACCGATTGCTTCTCGGCTGGATCATGATGAGCAATCGCCGACTTAGCTCCAGACTTTGATCGGCGATAAATCCAGCGTCCGAGTCGGCTTCCCAAGAGAGCAGGGAGGAGGACTAGATCTCCCATCACGGCGGCGGCCAACATGACCGACATGAGAATGGCAAATTTCCGAGTCGGAATGAACTCGGTGGGGATAAACACAATCATGGCCGCGCAGCAAATGCAAGTCGTTTGCAACATCGCCGCTGCGCATTTCTCAAATGCGAATTGAGTTGCTCCGACCACCGAATCACCTTCACTGCGACCGCGACGAAACCATGTGCTAAAGTGCAACGTATCATCCACGGCAATCCCCAGCGCCACACTGGCAGTGAGGATGCTGGCGATATCGAGCGGAATTGCTAGCCACCCCATGCCACCGAAGACGAGCGCGACGGGTGCCACGTTGGGGAGCATGGCCAACCCACCTCCCAGCACGCTACGCAACACCAACATCATGATGGGTGTGATCAAAAAGAATGCCATGCCAAAGCTAGCCGACAAATCCGAAAAGAGTAACAGTTGGGCTTCGTGAAAGACAGGATTGAGACCGGTAAAGGTTAGACTGACACCCGTGAGAGCATCTGCCCGCTCTTCAATTGGCTGACAGACAGCGATGATTCTTTCGGTCAATTGGCCGTAGTCTAAACTGTGCAATACGGGGACTCTGGCCGTTACTCGCCAGTGCTCACCGGCGTTGTCGATGGCCAACACACCTTCTCGTGCGAGCTGTTCCTTTTCACCTTCCAGTTTTTTTCGAAAGACGGCTCGCCGCGCGGTGTTGCGAATCCCTCCGGAGTGCGGCAACGGTGGCATGAAAGTCAATGCCGAATAGGTTCCACCCACTTCGGGGACCGCAGCCACGGCATAGTGAATCTGGGCCAACAATTCGGCGCGTTGCAAATCATCCAAGCTGCACTCAGGACTGAAACTCAGTACGGTCTCGACCGAAATTAGGGGACCGATGTGCTCTTCCAACCATGTATAGTTGCGCACGATCTCGCTGTCGGGTTCGAACATATTCTCGACTTTCACCGTCGACTTCAGCGAAAAGAGCCCCCCTGCAATTAGGATCACACTCAACGTACACAGGCAAGCCAACAGGTTAGCGCGACCGAGAATGAAACCCACGGCCCATCTCCCCCAGCGCATCCACATTGTGGCTGGTTTGTCGGGCTCCGTGGCGGACAGCTTGTGGGGTGCGACAAGTCCGATCAGCGTTGGGAAAACCACTAGCAGTACCACGGTCGAACAAACCACGGCGATCGCCGAGTAGAGTCCGAAATCGCGCACCGGTTTGAGCTGGCTCACCAATAGCGATAGCAGTCCGATAGCGGTCGTGGAAGAAGCCATCACACAGGGAACGAAGCCAGCGCGAATGGCACTGACGGCGGCTGAGGAATTTTCGGCGCCACCGGCATCGCGATAGTAGTTCACCAAATGCACACCCGCCGAGACGGCCAACATAAAAACCAGCGTGGGGAGTACGATCAGAACTGCGTTGAGTTGCCCACCGCAATAGTAGATCAAGGCGACGCCGGTCAACTGACAGTAGCCTGCGATAATTAGTACCACGAAAGTCAATTTCAGACTGCGCAGACACAGCCATGCCACCGCTAGTGCCGCCAGCGAGGATGGGACCACAAATCGCTTCAGTGAACGATCGCTCGCCTCGTCCACGATGACTGCTTCGTACACTCCGCCACCCAACCGCAACTCGTCCCGTGATAGTCCCAGTACATCGTGGGCGATTTGCGTTAACGTCGTAAGGAGTTGTGCGTACTGCTCTTGCTGGGCACCAGAGAGTTCGATTAGCAGCACGGCTGCTTCGTCTCGACCGACAAAAACGCCACGCACCCGTGCAATAGCCGCCGCGCGCGACAGATCGGCGGGCCCCTGCTGGAGCCTGTCGACCACTTCGGTCGAAGTGATCACGCGTCGAATGGAAAGCTGTGGATCGGACTGCGCTCGCTGGCGTAGCGCCTCTGCCAACTCCGCCAGACGCGGATCATCCACACGGCATCCCTCCCAAGACAATTCCAAGAATAAATCGTCATCGAACCATTTTAGAAACTGCGCGTAGCGGAGCGTCTGCTCTCCACTGGCTGGCAACCATTGCGAAACGGCAGCCGTGCTGCTCTTAATCCGCGAGACACCTAGCAGAATTGTGGGGAATAAAAACACGCACAGCAACGTTCCCCACTTGGAGAACGTTAGCAACGACTTGTCCGATTCAGATTGTGCATGAGCCCGCTCAGCCAGCTTGAGCGGATCGGGCGTGGTGTGATCGAGGGTTGCAGGCATCCGTGCTCAATTCATCTCAGAGGATAGACATTCTAACAATCCCTCGGCATCAGTAGCTGAGATCAAGCGTTGATCATAGTGCATCGCCAAACTGAGTTCATTGTTATAAGTCGACAGACCAACGGCTAGCCTAGTGCCGGGGCGAAGGGGAGGGAGGAAATCAATGCTTCGAATAGTGAAACCAGGGACGGGGGACAAACTGATCGCTCCCAAATTACTCGCCACCGCCGAAACTGCACAGCGTCGATCGTTCACTGCCAATCGCATCCCCATTGGCAATCCATGCGCCGCCGCGAGGCAATCGAAGAAGACGCTTCCCAAACGATGTTGTTTGACGGTCCCCATCTCAGCATGGATGTCATCTAACAAATCAGGCTGGCCGTGAATCGTGCGCAGTCGTCTGTCGAGGAAGACCAGACTGCTGCAATTGCAGGCGCAGGAGGGTATGTCAGCGCGTGAGCGCATGTCGATGGGGACGCCGATACGAAGCCAAGGATTGTCGTTGACATGGGATGCCTGCGAGTGGTGTGTTGCCATGGCGGTGAAGAGAGAGCGTAGCAAGCAGTCGTTGAGCGTTGCATTTGGATGTTCCTCTGCGCGACGTCTACGCCAAGCATCGCTGTCGAAGGGGAGACGACGGCTCACATAGGTTGGTGAAAAACCGACGGTGTCGAATGACCGATCAGAAGTCGCTGTTGTGGATGGAGCCAGTGGCCGCGTACGGTGGCCAAAATATTTCCAAATTCGATTCCACTTTGGCCCCAGAGGGTTCAAGTAGGATTGCAGGCGGAGGTCAAACCCGGTAGCTCGGCTGGCGAGTTGCCGCTGCGCAGCCTGCTCACGCGGGCGAATCTGTGATTCCGTGAGTGGTTGATGATAAGCGTGCTGAACGTCGTCCAGGAATCTCAGCACGCCGCGCGCGTCGGAACAGCAATGGTGAACTTGTAGCCACAGTTCTGTGTTTGCATGCTGGGTGTTTGCATGCTGGGTGTTTGGATGCTGGCTGGCTGGATGCTGGCTGGCTGGGGGCTGGGAGATACCAACGGTGGAGCGTCGAGCCGCTTGGGGGAGAGCAGCATCGGATAGGGAAAGACGAACACCCGATTCGTTATGCATGTCGAATGTCCAGTCGTCGCAAGATTGGACGTAAGCGTTCGACGGATGGATGGTCAAGCTGGGAGGAGGGCCAGCCAAGTGCCACATCCACCGTCCGCGATAACGATGAACGGTGGCGGCCAGCAGCGGATGAAAACGGCTCGCCTGCTCGATCGCGACTCGCAGGCGGGAAGCATCCAATTGCTCCGCGATCTCCAACCGTAGAAAAAAGGCTAACGGATGGGAGCGCCGCGAATCGGCCAACATGAAGTGTTCAACTGAGTGCAATCGAAGCCGTGTCGACGCGTTTGACATGGCGGGCTCTGGCTCCTTTGGCCTGTCTACCGAAACGGGTCCGAACGGCGTAGTCGATCAAGCGCTGCATGCACTCGGTATCAATGTGTGGTTCGGGAATATGAAGCGTGGCAGCGTCAGTGTTGGCGCGATCGAAGCGGGGGTCATTTTCCCAATACTCGCTATAACCTGACAAGTATTCGTAGAAGCGTTTCTCCTCGTTTGAACCTGTGCTCAGATCGATCGACTCGGACCCTACATACTTCACGCCATCGTAGTTAAAGTACTGTTGCAGGGCGGTTTCCACTTCGTGAACTTGAGTCGGTCGCTTAGGGGTCAAGTGGAATGTTTTCCCCCAACAGTTACGATCACCCACGATGGAAGTCATGGCGGCGCTAACCCAATCCAGACAGACCAAATTCCGCAGCTCATGACCGGTCAAGGTGAGACGCACGTTATGCTTCCAACGTCCCAGCGCGTCCTTGTCAGCCGAGTTGGCAAACATCCACGTGAACAGGGCGAATTGGTAGAAGCTGTGAAACGAATGGGTATAACCGGTTTGGTAATCCCCCACCACAATCGCGGGCCGCAATACAGTAACGCAGTCCATTCCTTTCGCCGCGCGAATCGTCCGTTCCGCTTCAAACTTGGAATGCTCGTACTCGTTGCGAAACGTTTGACCGCAATCGAGCTCATCTTCATGAACCAGGTCGGTGCGGCGCCCGGCCACATAGGCTGTCGACACGAACACAAGATGTTCCAATTTATTGTCGCGGCAGACTTCTAATGTGCGTTGAGCGCTTTCGACATTGTTTTGCCAAGTCTCGCCGTTGCTGCTTTGGAATTCCACATTGGCCGCATTGTGCAGCAAAGTTGAACAATGATCTTGAACCCAATGTTGGTCGCGCGAGCTGAGGCCAAACCCTGCCTGAGTCGTATCCCCCTCCAGGCAAACAGGGGTTGGCAACGAACGACCACTGATTCGCTCCCATTCAGCGATCAATTGGCTGACACGTTGCTTGGCTGACAAACCTCCTTGCCCTCGTACCAGAACCGCTAGTGGCCGCTGCTGTTCCAGCAAATCGCGTAACAGATAGCGCCCAATCTGTCCGGTAGCGCCGGTCAGTAAGATAGTGTCTCGTTGGCTCATGAGTTGTCTCTAGCTGATAAGTCGCGAAAGGTCACAAGAAGTGCGAAAGTCAGGCTCGCCCACGGGCATGGACCTGCGATTGCTACTTTAGTCTCACGTTGGTTGCACTAGACCGCGATTGGCACCAGCCACCAATTCGAGTCGTTGCGGCGAACAGCAGCAGAGTTTAACCGCCCTGGATTTCCACACAATCGGGCGGAAAAGGGGCTCTCCCTTTGATTTACCACCCTTATGGCTGGGGGTTTGGCGGCCATGGCTAGGGTCAAAACGGCCAATCTTGTGGCATTCTGGGCTTCTCGTGGCGATTCTTAAGTCCAACGACCAAGCTTGCTTGGTTTGGCTGGGCTGGTTACACTTTGAACTGTCATTCGGGGATTTGCGGCCGCTTGCAGCCTACCACTGCTAAAGAGCCAAACAAGATTCGGTCAACCGCCACACGGCTGCGACCCACTCAAAAACGCAACAGCCACCAGCCGCAGTCCGTGACATGATCGATCGGACGTGCGGCTTTTTTCGTGCGCCCGATTCAATGTGGCTGACCGCTCCGGCGGTCAGTCGCTGGTTTGTCGCTGACCGCTCCGTCGGTCAGTCGCTTTCGCACTACCTTTGAAATTGATGCTACCAACTTTGAAGGTGCAAAAAACATGGACCGACGGAGCGATCCACGACATACGAAAAACATGGACCGACGGAGCGATCCACGACTTTATTGCTAAGCCTGTGAACGGTTAATAAATAAACTAGGTGTCTAATGACTACTCCAGTTACTGTGAAAACTTCTCGTACGACGTCGTCCGCGAAAGATCCCTCCCCTGCCCAGCAGCGATTAGCTCAGCAGGGGGCCTCGACGCTCAGCGTGCATGCGGGAGAAGCACGACATAAGCCGTGCAATGCTGTAACCGATTCCATCGTGTGCGCATCGACCTATACCTTCGACGACACGCAGGCGATTATCGACTTTATCGAAAACAAAGAGCCGCGCGAGGAGTATGGCCGCTACGGAAGTCCCAACGAAAAAGTAGTTGAGGCCAAACTGGCTGCGCTTGATGCTGGCGAGGAGGCGATCGTCTTTTCATCTGGCATGGCGGCAATCGTGGGGTTGTTGATGGCTAAGTTGAATCAAGGGGACGAAATTGTTTTCTTCGATCAGTGCTACCATCGCAGTCGAGAGTTTTGCTTCAAGCACCTGTCCCGTTTCGGTGTCGTTACCCATCAAGTTCCCACGGGTGACTTTGCAGCCATGGAAGCTGCCATTACTCCGCGCACAAAGATGCTGGTCAGTGAATCCCCAACCAATCCGCACTTGACCTGTATCGATCTAGAGCAGTTCGTTGCTCTGGCCAAGTCACACGCTGTGGAAACACTCATCGATGCCACCTTGGCGACCCCCTGCAACATTCGGCCACTGGAGTTTGGTGTCGACTATGTGTTGCACTCCGCCACCAAGTACCTGGGGGGGCACAACGATTTGTTGGCCGGTTCGATCACTGGTACTAAAGTCAAACTGGAAGATGTTCGCAATTTGCGTGGCATTATGGGTGGAGTCAACTCGCCCCACAATTTGTACTTGCTCCAACGCGGTTTAAAAACTTTCGAATTGCGGATGCAGCGGCACAACGACAACGGTCAGGCCGTGGCGGAGTTCCTCAACGAGCATCCTCGAATTGAACGTGTCTACTATCCAGGCTTAGCCAGCCATCCATCCCACGACATTGCGCGGCGAACGATGCGCGGCTTTGGTGGTCTGGTCACATTCTTAGTCAAAGATGCTGACTGGCGACAAACGGCCGATGTTGTCGATCGCGTAAGGCTGCCGAGGATTGGCCCCAGCTTGGGTGGCGTCGAATCGTTGATCGAGCAACCACTGGTGATGAGCTACTTCAGCCAAACTCCCGAAGCTCGACAAAAATTTGGAATCCCCGATAATATGATCCGCATGGCCTGTGGCATCGAGAATTCTCAAGACCTCATCGACGATTTGCAACAGGCACTCGAGCAGTGAGCAGCGATCCAATGAGCAACAGTAGCCACCAACATAAGTTTCGTACCCGCGCAATTCACGTGGGAAATGCTCCCGATCCGCAAACGGGAGCCGTGATTCCTCCCATCCATCCGTCGAGTACCTTTGTGCAACCAGGGGCTGGCGAGTGGGGGAAGTTCGATTATTCGCGCAGTGGCAACCCCACTCGGTCCGCCGTACAAGAGACACTTGCTTCGTTGGAGGGTGGCTGTGGCGCGCTAGCCTTCACGTCAGGCATGGCCGCCACACACTGCGCTAGCATGTTGCTGGGGGCGGGGGATCATTTAATTGCGGGGATGGATATTTACGGTGGCAGCTACCGTTTGTTTCATCGCATTTGCAACGTGTCTGGTATCGAAGTCTCGCTGGTCGATCTGCAGAATCCCAGCGCAGTGGGTGCGGCGGTGCGGCCCGAAACAAAGATGCTCTGGTTGGAAGGGATCGGCAATCCAAGACTGACTATTCCCGATCTCCCGAGCCTAGCCACTGTAGCTCACCAACATGACTTGTTGGTCGCCGTCGATAATACTTTTGCTACCCCCGTTTTGATGCGTCCACTGGAGTTGGGGGCCGATATCGTGATGCACTCCGCCACGAAATATTTAGCGGGCCACAGCGATTGCCTGGCGGGTGTGTTGGCGGTCAAGTCACCTGAATTGCTTGAGCGACTTTACTTTTTGCAAAATGCAACAGGTGCCGTGTTGTCGCCATTCGAATCGTTCTTGCTGGCGCGTGGCTTGAAGACGTTGGATCTGCGGGTTCGCGAACAGAGTAAATCAGCCCTTAAGCTCGCGCAATTTTTGGAAGTCCATCCGCGAGTCAAATCGGTGCTGTATCCGGGCCTCCCATCTCATCCCGATCACCAGCGCGCCCAGCAGTTGCTCGAGGGTGGCTTTGGGGCGATGATCACGTTTGAAGCCGATTGCGATTTCGAAACCACTAGAAAAATCGTGAAGTCTACGCAACTATTTCGATTGGCGGTTAGCTTGGGAGCGGTCGAGTCGTTGATCGAGCAACCAGCGACCATGTCGCACGCCAGCTACGACGCGGCGGCCCGCCAACAGGCTGGAATTACCGATAGTCTGATACGATTGTCGGTAGGCCTGGAGGATGTCGACGATTTGATGCATGATCTCGACCAGGCTCTTCGTGCGTGAGGGTGGGTCGCTCCTGTTGAGTGGGTCGCTCCTGCCGGGTGCGACTAGCTACGCTCTGGCATAGATATTACGGATGGGAGTAATGGGAATCATGGGAGTAATGAAATATACTGCTCAGCAGTCACACGAGGCACTAGCGGGCGGTCCAGCCGCCGTCGACGGTCAATAGGCTGCCGGTGGTGTAACTGCTGGCGCGGCTCGCTAAATAGATCGCGGCACCTTGGATCTCTTGTAGTTCGCCCCAGCGTTCTAAAGCCACGGCACCCACGATAAACTTCTTGGCCTCTTCGGTATCGGCGATCGGAATGTTCATTTCCGTCAAGAATGGTCCAGGACAAATGGCGTTGCAGGTGATACCGAACGGAGCCATTTCCAATCCGAGCGCGCGCGTCATTTGTACCACCGCCCCTTTGCTACTGGCATACGGTGTGCGATTGGCCAAGCCGACGACCCCCAGGGTACTGGCTAGATTGATGATGCGACCATAACCAGCTTGCTTCATCGCTGGGACCACGGCACGACAAGCGGTCCAAGTACCGTGTACGTTGGTCTTCATGACATCGTCGAATTGTTGCGGTGACAATTCGTCGATCGGTCCACGGATGTTGATACCAGCGCTATTGATCAGAATGTCGACTTGCTTCCACTGCGACAATACGACGTGCACCATATCGCAAATAGCCTTGTCGTCGGTCACATCGGCTGCATAGCTGGTCGCCTCGACGGCGTACTGTTCGCGGATGGCGGCAGCCGCTGCTGCGGCCTGTTCGCCATTGCGACTGACCAACATTACTTTGGCTCCAGCCGAAGCCAAGCCCGCCGCCATGGCTAGGCCCAGTCCCTTTGAGCCACCGGTGATAATCGCAGTGCGACCGTCGAGTCGAAATTGTTCAATGCCAGGAAGGCGTACTGAGTCGGTCATGAATAGCAATGTTTTTTGTAAAGAGTAAGGAGCGTCGGATCCTAAACGTAGCTGCGGTCGCCAGACCGCCGGGAGTCTACGTTCTGGCGAACGTAGCTACGACAATTATTTCCCGCACGATGCTTAGTTGGAGACCTGAATTGTAGTGGATGTTGTCTGAGACTTCGATCCGCACTCGGAAATAAAACAGTCGCGACCTTGCGGCCTATCGTTTTGTGGTTAGGGTGTAAGACTAAATGTTGGAATGTCAAATTTCAGCTCTCATAAAAAGTTCACTATCAAAGTACCGCCATGGCTGTCTCAGCGATTCGTCCCGTAAAAGTCAAACGCAAGTTCACTCGCTCAAGTCCCGGGAGCGTTCTCTATCAGTGTGGTGAAACCATCGTGCTCTGTACGGCCAGCGTGCAAACACCAGTTCCTCCCTGGTTGGTGGGCTCTGGGACTGGTTGGGTTACGGCCGAGTACAACATGCTGCCGCATAGTACCGACAAACGCAAGAGTCGTGAACGCGGAGGCAAAATGGACGGTCGCACCACCGAAATCCAACGCTTGATCGGTCGCAGTCTGCGAGCCGTGGTCGATATGCGTAAGTTGGGAGAGCGGATGGTGACGGTCGACTGCGATGTATTGCAGGCCGACGGTGGCACGCGGACCGCCAGCATCACGGGTGGTTTCATTGCGCTGGTTGATGCCCTATGGGCTGAGTTTCGCAACTCGCCCAGTGGTACTCACCCCTTGGTCGACAGCGTGGCGGCGATCAGCGTGGGGATCGTCGACGGCAAACCACTGCTGGATCTTGATTATGAGAAAGATGTCCGCGCGGCGGTTGATATGAATGTCGTGATGACCGGCTCGGGGCGCTTCGTGGAAATCCAGGGGACCGGTGAAGAGGCTACCTTTGACGACGATGAATTGGCCGCCATGCTCAAATTAGCTCGCGCGGGAATCAAGCAACTCACGCAAATCCAACAGCACGCATTGGGCAAACAGTGGCCGATAAAGTAAACTTGGTGCTATCGCCTTCAACTTCGAGATGTGCTGAAATGCCCTGTCCGCGACAATACTGCATCCCATATTTTTGCCGCACATCTTTTTGTCGATCACGTTTTAGTCAACGCCACTTCAGAGGCGGGTCGAAACTGAAAGTCACGACAGCTCAGGTAGCAGTGTTTTCAGACAAAAATATGTGCGGAAAAAATATGAAGTACTCGACTGCATAGGTAAAACCTTCCCGTTTCACCACCTACTACGAAATCGTCACGCTATCGGATCGCGATTGAGATTACGATTAAGATAAACCGTTCAGGGCCCATTTCCGGAACGGTTTGGAAAACTTTCAAACCGATAGGAAGAGGATTGCCGATCATGTTCGCATGCGAATTGAAACAACTGTGGGGACGTGCAGCCATCGTGTGTGGGTGGCTCGTGCTAGGAGCGCTCACCGCACACGCGTGCAACATACCTGTCTTTCGCTATGCGCTGGAGCGCTGGCGACCCGATGTTAGCGAATTCGTCCTGTTTCATCGTGGCCCGCTGAACGACGCAACTCGCGCACAGATCGATCAATTCAAACAGCGAACATCAGCCGCTGGGGCCAACGTAAACGTAGCACTCGTCGATCTGGAGGACGCATCGCAAACCAGCGCAACGAACAGCGAACCAGCCCGCCTAGCTGAATCTCGACGCGAACTGTGGGAGAAGCTGAATCAAGACAGGCACGAACTGGACTTGCCATATCTGTTGGTTCGCTTGCCGCACGCGCGCGGACCACTCACCGCTTGGCATGGCCCCTTGGCGACGGCGCTGGAAACGGCTTTGGTGGATTCACCAGCTCGCAGTGAATTGAGCAAGCGATTGTTGAAGGGTGATTCGATCGTCTGGTTGCTGATTCGCTCACCTGAGGAGACTCGCAACGCGCCGCTACGCCAGCTCTTGCTTGAGCAGTGTCGCGTGCTGAGTAGTAAGATTCAATTGCCTGAAGGGATCGGTCTACCCGGTTCGGAATTGTTTTCGGAAGTGCCGTTGTTCCTCAAGTTTTCAGTGCTAGAGATTGACCGCCATGATGAGCACGAGCAGTTTCTATTAAACGTCTTTGAGAACTTCCAGCCCGACGCATTTAGCAATGGTGAACCACTACTGATTCCGGTCTTTGGCCGCGGTCGAGCGCTAGAGGTCATCCCGGCAGACGGAATCGACGAGCGATTGATCGGTGATTTGACCGCCTTCTTGTGCGGTGCTTGCTCGTGCCAGGTCAAGGAACAGAATCCAGGTTTTGATCTGTTGCTATCGGCTAATTGGGATCGCGAGCTGTTTGGTGATAACGCACCACTCCCTCCTCCGGCCAAGTCGGTGGGCGAAGGGGATCGCGGGCCCGTGTTGCTGACCATTCCACCTGGAAGATAACCTGTAGCTACGTTCGCCAGAACGTAGACTCCCCGCCGTCTGGCGACAGCGGCTACGGTAGACGCCGCCGTCTGGCGACAGCGGCTACGGTAGACGCCCCGCCGTCTGGCGACAGCGGCTACGGTACAACTATTCTTCGCTGGTGGTTTCTGGCTGCGTGGGAGCCGGTGGTGTGGTGGGGATCTCAGGCAGCGATCGCTCAATGGGACTTTCACGCATATCGAGCTCATCCAGCTCGGTGTGGTCGACCGATTTGCGCAGAATCAAATAGGTTGCCGCAGACGCGCTCCAAAAGAAGCTGAACCAATAGGCAGCCAGCAAGGCGGTGGCTAGCCAGTTCCCCGCGCCGATAAAGCTGTTCGATGCGGGCTGCACCGCTCCACCGGCCAACAGGTAAGTGCCACGTATCAACCACCAGCCGGAGGTCACCGTCCAAAACACCAATTGCTCTCCGACGCTCCCCACCGCTAGCAGACAGAGAACACACAAGGCGACGACCACGGGGCGTTGAAAGAAGTACGCGTTGGAGCGACTGAAGCCTTCGAAAGCATCCGCTTTTTTTTCGGCGGCGATGGCGCACACGTTCAGTGGAAAGCAGACAATCGCGCTTAGGACGAAGCGGCCAATCGCGAAGACCAATGGAAAGCACATGAGCAACAGTACACCAGCCAGATTGGCACCGAGGCTCCCCAATCGACTGAGCAGTCCAAGCGCGTAGATCGGCAGTAGCAATACGGCAATTCCGACAAAGTGCATCCCCATCGACCACACATAACTGTGCCATCGCGAACCAACGCAGCTCAACGATTCTCCCCATGCAGCCACCGTGCGTTGTCCCAATTCCACTAAACTGCGACGCGCCAGCACGCCGCCGAGCAGACTCAGTGTTAGGGTTAGCCATAGTAGTTCGAAGGTAATAAATCCCAGTTCGCGCAAGCCCATCGACTCGAACGACAGCAGCGATTGCAGAATGTCACTCCCCCAGCTCAGTGGGCGCGGTACGTAGCTGGGAGTGGCCGCCGCATGCCAATCAAAACTTGGCTGCCAAGCGGGAGCGAACAGCCGCTCTCCGACTTGCATGCCCAAGGTCGAAAGGGCGATTGCGACCAATCCCACCGCCAGGGCGTTCATGCGAACAGCCGGTTGTACCGATCGCGTGAACGGAATCCACCACCAAGCCGAACGCGACCAGTCGACTTCCACGCGCGGAATGTGGCGATCATCAAAAGGAACTTCTTCCATGGGGTGTTAGCTTTACTACTCGCATGGCAGTGGATAAAGAGCCAAACGAAAAAGGTGTCTGACACTCTGCGCAATGACACAATAACTTAAAAAAACCGCTGAGCCCCAAAGTGTCAGACACCTTTTTCGTTTGACACTAAGCGTCGTGCCAGCCGGGTGGCAATTTAGGAGTTCCGCCGGGGAGGGTTTCCGAGGGCTCTTCCTCTCCGTCCTGGCAAGGTAACTGATGTTCCTCGTTTAGCCAACGCCCCAGATCGATCAAGCGACAGCGATCGCTACAAAACGGCAAGTATTTGTCGCTGAGCCCAGGTTCGGCCAGCATATCACAGGTGGGACAGCGTGGTCGGAATTGAATCGAATTGACCATGTTTCGTTCCTCTAAGTAACGCGTGGTTGTAGTTTCCGGAGCGGCGGGAGTGACAGCAAGCAAGCAGCGATACCAAATGCAATTGCCGCACCCGCTAGAACGTCGGTCGGAAAATGAGCTCCGCTGGTGATGCGTTGTACTGAAGCTAGTGTTGCGAAGCAAACAAACAGCACGACGCCACGCGGGAAGGCCAGGCTCAATCCGATCGCCAGCCCCCAAGCGGTGGCGGCATGACCGGACGGAAAACTTCGTTGGCGCGAATCCCAGACACTCTCTGCGACCAATTCTCGTTGGTCGAGTGCCATTGCTTGCGAAGATACGTTGGTGGAATCGACCGTCTCAGCGACGCGAATGGCATTTACCGAATGGGGCCTGACGCGGACAAATAGACTTTTCATGCCGTTGGAGGCCACACCGCTGGCCAAGGTAATCATGACGGCGATCCACACGATCGGACGGCTAGTCGGGGCGAGCCACAATACAGTACCGAGGATTGCGACCGCCCCTAAACTATGCCCGAAGACTTCACTCAAATCGATCGCCTTGGCCAAGTCGCCTGGTAGATCCAGTTGAACTAGCGTCGATGAAACGGGGATATCGATGCGGGTTGCCGCAGCGACAACAGCGCACGCACCCAGCGCAGCGGCTACCAAGACTAAGCGACCACGAGGTCCCCACGTGGACGGCGAGAGGGGGAGTCCGGCGGTCACCATCAGTGGGCTGTGGGCAGGAGGATCGTGGGGTTGTTTCATGGTGTTTGAATTATTCGCAAGTTGACGATTTGTTTGAGAACCTCAGGCGCTAGCCGTGGGCCGGTTGGACCCACGCGTGCACCGCAACCCACGGCTAGCGCCGGAGGTACACAAAACCATCCACGGTGCGATTTATAGGGCACGGACTGATTTGGCCATGGACACGGCTGACCGTTGGGGTGGTTATCGCTATCATGATACCGCTCGGAAATAATTTCGCACTTAATGCAAAGGATAGACCGTGGGCTCTATTGTTGAAGGGGTCAAGACGTTCAATTCGCTCGTTCGCACTGGGTTGCTCGCATTGTTGGCCGCAGTCGTCGGTGGAGGAGCCTACTTTGGCTATGACGAGTACACCAAGCGGGAGCGGGCCCTGCAAGAGAAGGATCAGGAGATTGAATTCGCCCAAAAACAGCTCGTCTCGATGCAGGGGGAATTGGATGGCAAGCTGGCCGAAATCAGCGGGCTCAACCAGAATTTGGCCGCGCAACAAGTGCAGATTGACAAATTGGAAACGTCGCTCCATTTGCTCAAGACGGATCAACGCCTGGCGCGTCTGAATGTCATTGGTATCGAACGGGACAAGGAAGGATTGGCCATCACCAGCGAGTTGGAATTCGTCGAACTCTCACCGAGTGGAGAATCGCTCGCGCCGCCACGTCGTTTTGAATTGCCTGGAGATGTAGTGTACATCGATAACTGGGTGGTGAAATTCGATGACAACTATATCGAGAAGGGAGACATCGAGCGCGGAACCTCGCTCTGTCTATTCCGTCGTATATTCAGCGAGCAACAGACCCCGACTCAAGGCGTTTCGTTAGACGAGGTTGGCATGCGTCCGCAAGCCTATGCGCGTGGGGGAGCGCTGAGTGAATTGGAGAAGCGATTGTGGTCTGAGTTCTGGGAGTTCGCCAACAATCCAACCAAAGCTCGCGAGTTGGGGATTCGTGCCGCCAATGGCGAAGCGATCTCAATCAAGGTCCGCGAGGGGAAGGCCTATAACGTTTCGCTCCGCGCATCGGGAGGACTATCGATCGAACCGATCGAGTTAACTGGGAGCAGCGAAGCGACAACGCAGTAGCAACCAATATCAGCTCGACGCGCCAGCGAATGGGTCGTTGATATTGTCGCCGATATTGTCGTTGTTCGCGATTCGCAAATTCGCCGATCAAGCAACCCACTCGCTAGCGCGTCGAGCTGATATTGTGACCGAAGGTGTCGGCAGTCCAATGAACGTCAATACTCCGAAAAATTACTTGATCTTGGCATTCACATCGGTTCTAGTGTTGGCTCAGTTCGCGCTGGCGGCTGCGATCGTCCTGAGTACCCGTTGGAGCAACACACCCTCGGCTTGGATGGGACTTCTCGCGGTCGTGTTGATTGTGATTGGAAGTGGCGTGGCTGTCTGGGCTTGGTGGGTGATGGGTGTACGAAAGCTTCGCGTCATGCCACATCCAGCCAAGGAAGCAAATTTATTGCGACACGGTCCATATCGCTCAATTCGGCATCCGATGTACTCCGGTCTGCTCATCGCCAGCTTGGGTTGTATTGTCTGGGATGCAGGCACCGCGCGCGGCCTATTGTGGCTAGGTCTGCTATGCGCGCTGATCGCCAAAACACAGATCGAAGAGCTGTTGCTAACTGAGAAATTTACGGACTATCCCCAGTACCAATCCCAAAGTTGGCGATTTCTGCCAGGTGTGTGGTGAAGCAGTTCGCGGAGATCGAAATAAGCGTGCACTAAGTAGCAAAGGGGCTTCATCTTTTTGCCGCACATCTTTTTGTCGATCGATAGATATAGCGGATAGGTTCTGATTGCCAACGCCAATCTGGGGCAGAAATAGCCGCGACTAAAACTCGGCCGACAAAAAGATGTGCGGCAGAACAATGAAGAAATCAGATTTTCTTCTGGACTGCTCGCGATTCGTGACGTAGGTTTCAATTGGTCAATTCAGTCTGGCCAATTCCCGCTGGAACATTCCAGCCGTCCCGAGGCTGGTTCCTTTTCAAGTAGGAGAGGGGAAATGCTGTGCGATGCGGTCAGTGAAGATGAGATTCTAGAAGCCTATTTGCTGTATGCCTCGCTACATGGCTACAACACCGACACAGCTCACGTTCAAGCCCGGATTGCGAGCTATTTGAACAACGTCCCCGATTCGATTATCGACGAAGCGCTGTTGGCCTTTGCCGAAGATCGCATTATCGCTCCACCCGACGTCGTGTTGCCGCACTGGGGGCGGAGTCGTATTTACGAACTGGTGCAAACGCCGCAACAGGAATGGCGGCATCACGTCTGCGAG
>JBGSJT010000663.1:0-4920 GCA_041741715.1 Pirellulaceae bacterium
CCCTCCCACCGTAAGTTACGTCGTATTCGACGTAACTTACGGTGGGAGGGTCGGAGCCTAAGCGACGGGGAGGGAAATTCCAGAAAAGCCCCCCTCTCCGCTCGCCGACCAACTTCGTCGGTGCCCGTCGCGACTCTCCCCTGTGAGACAATGGATCTACATCTGTCTCAATTCCAACCTTTACCGCGAACGGATGCGCGTTTTCGCGATTGGCACGCTCAATGCAATAGCGGGATTGGTGTCAATCAAAACTCTGCTTTTTTTTGCTGGGGCGCGCTCATGTTGCAAATGTTAAAACGCCGTCGTACTCCTCCGCCCCCTGCGCCTAGAGACACTCAGTGGCTTAGTCAATTGCAACAACAGGCGATCGCTCTGGATGAGCAAGAAGTGATTGCTGACCTGTCAAACGTTGAGCGAATTGATAGTCGCGAGCTTGGCGAATTGGTGAAATTGCACCTAGCACTGAGGCAAAATGACCGGTGTTTGGTGTTGGACAATGCGCGAAGCGGGGTCTTGGAAGTGTTCGAGATGACGCGAATGGATCGTTTGATGAGAATCCGCGGAGCCCGGTCGGTAGAGTAGATCAGCATTGTTTAGTGCTGGGATTCTAATCAACCATGCTCAATCAATGTGCACTATTGCGGTTTGCGAGCGCTAGTGTTTCGATTAAATCACATCCGTCGTCATTTCCCAGTGAACCTCAAGCGCTATCCGTTAAGTAGCGTTCGGGAAATAACTGTCGAAGCTACGTTCGCCAGAACGTAGACTCTCTGCGGTCGGGCGACCGCAGCTACGTTTAAAACGCGACAACTATTAAACGGTCGATTATTAAACGGTCGATGCTCAGCGACTGGCCGGCGGAGCGGTCAGCGACAATCCTAAAGGCTTCGGCTGGTATTTGCATTGCAGAGGGCCTTTTCTTTCTCTGCGAAACTCCACTTCTCCATTTAAAAGAGAGTCCCTTCCGCTTCTCGCTTTCCAGTCCATGTGATAGCAAGCTGTTGTGCTTGTGAGCGGCACAGAGCGGACCAAACTTAAGGATTGTAGCTCAAGAGCCTGAGGGCATTACATCACAGTCGGGGCCTCCCAGCCCGCCTCTGCAAACTTCCGTCAGGCCGCTATGATAGCGTCTTCTGAACTTTCTCCATCTCTACGGAAGTTACCATGTCCGAGCAGGAACCAGTCGACTTGGGTGGCTTGATCGCTGATGCGGCCGAAGCCAACGATGCCACTGTGGCTGAAAATATCATTCGCAGCGGCGAATTCATCATCTTCCAACAGATTGATTTGGATAGCGGTGAAGTCGAGGCGGACGACGACGGGAATTTCAGCGTTGTGCTGGCCGAAGTTGACGAGGAGTTGGCGGTGGTCTGCTTTAGCAATCAAGAAGCCGCAGATGCCTTCGCCAAGGAAATTGGGACCGATCTACCCGAAGGGCGCGAGCTTCCAGCCGTGACCATGGACGGCAACATGCTAATTGATGGCCTCCCCGAAGATTGCGGCTTGTTGGTCAATCCGGGGACCGAACTCGAAAGCTTCTTTCCTCCAGGCTGCTTCCTGTGGGATGACGAAGATGATGACGATTCAGAAGTAGATGAATTAGAGGACGACGACGTAGAAGAAGACGACGTAGAAGAAGACGATTTAGAAGAGGAGGGACTTTGATCCCCATGGAAGACAAACTCGCCTACTCCGGTATCACTTTCGACGACGTGCTGCTCGAACCTCGCTACAGCGACTTCATGCCCGCCGATGCCGACGTCTCCACCAACTTGACCAAGAACATCCGACTGAAGACCCCGTTTCTGTCCAGTCCCATGGACACGGTGACTGAGAGCGAGATGGCGATTGCCTTGGCTAAAGTGGGAGGTCTGGGAGTGATCCATAAGAACATGGATATCGACGCCCAGGGGGAAGAGGTCACCAAAGTCAAGCGCTCGGCCAATGGCATCATTGTCGATCCAGTGACGCTCCGTCCTGAGGATGATGTGGCGGCGGCCAAGCAATTGATGGATCAGCAAAATGTTTCGGGCGTTCCGATCATCCATGCGGACGGGCGATTAGCTGGCATTATCACTCGTCGTGATCTACGTTTTTTGGAAAGTGGCGCAACTCCAATTAAAAACGTGATGACCCGTGAAAATCTCGTAACTGGCACGGGGACTTTGACGCTTGAAGAAGCTGAGAAGATTTTAACGGATAAAAAGGTGGAGAAGCTTTTGCTGGTTGACGATGAATACAAACTGACAGGGCTCATCACGATCAAGGACATTGACATGATGAAGCGCTACCCGAATGCTTGCAAGGATGCAGGTGGAAGACTGCGGGTTGGCGCGGCGGTCGGAGTGTTTGATTACCAGCGAGCGGAACAGTTGATTGCCCGGGGAGTCGACCTCTTGGTCGTTGATTCGGCGCACGGCCATTCCAGCAATGTGATTGAGACGGTCAGAGAAATAAAAAAACGTTGGCAGATTGACGTGGTGGCCGGAAACGTGGCTACCTACGAAGGCTGCCGAGATTTGATTGATGCCGGAGCAGACGCGGTCAAAGTAGGGATCGGCCCAGGTTCAATTTGCACGACGCGCGTGATTTCCGGAGTTGGCGTGCCGCAAATTACCGCCATATACAACGCACATAAAGCCGCTGAGGCAGCCGGTATTCCGGTTATTGCCGACGGTGGCATCCGCTACAGCGGAGATATAACGAAAGCATTGGCCGCCGGAGCAAGCGCGGTGATGATAGGTGGGTTGTTCGCCGGATTGGCGGAAAGCCCAGGTCGCACGATTCTCTACCAAGGTCGGACCTTCAAGGTCTATCGTGGTATGGGCTCGATCGGGGCGATGGTGAAAGGTTCAAGTGAGCGGTATCGACAGTCTGGCCAAGAGAATTTGCTCAAGCTAGTGCCAGAAGGAGTCGAGGGCCGCGTCCCATTCAAAGGGGCTTTAGCAGATTTCGTCTATCAATTGGTGGGCGGACTGCGAGCCGGAATGGGCTACTGTGGGACACGTAATATTGATGAGCTTCGTAAGGATGCGAAGTTCATAAAGATCTCTAGCGCAACGGTCAGAGAGAATCATCCACATGACATTGCCATCACGCAGGAAGCTCCCAATTACAGCCCCGAATACTCGGCCTCGGCCGAAGGCAATTGAGCCGCTAGCGGCACTGCTACGCCGAGCGCGACGCGGTCTGTTGCGGGGCGCGTTGGTCGCGGCGCTGAGCACGACGATCACGCTCCAGTTGCAGCTCCCGTCACAGGGGCAGCAACCGCAGTGGAGCCCAAATCGCATCCCAGAAAACTCGCAGGCACGCCCCATCAGTCAGGCTCAGCCTGTTCAGTCGCAGACGATTCAATCTCAGTCTGCACAACTTCAACCCGGTCAGCTTGCCAACGCTGGCGGTGAGCAACTGGGGACTGGTGTCACGTTGCGTTGGAAGACCGTAGCTCCTACGGTAGCCAGCGAGCAAGCTGTGGCACAAGCGACGCGACTGCGTCAACAAGTTTCGCAGGAGGTGGCGATGGGGAATAACGCTTCCGCAAACTATGCGGCGAATTCTCCGGTGAACTCTGCTCTGAACTATTATGCTGGGAATGGTGTCGAAGCGACTAGCAATCCACTCCGCTCGCAAGTGATGCAAGCTGCTTATCAACAGGCTGGTAGCGAGTTGCCATCGCCGTTTGGCGGGAATGCAGGTTCGGCTCCACCAGCCTTGCCACAGAGCGGTTCGGCGCTGCCAAGTTTACCTGGCAACATGTCACCTCCCTCCATTTCTCCCCAAAACATGGCACCTCAGTTCGATACTTCGCCGTTTCCGCAACCTGACTTTGCTCCCCCCGTTGCTCCACCAACTGAGAGACTCAATCCGCCAGCGAACGATCCGTTAGACAACGCGGAGCTACCTCCTCCTCCACCCAATCGTGACAGTACCGGGAGAAGCCCAGATAGTATTCTGGAGAGCCAACGACCATCCAATCCGTTCCCGACTCCTCGGGAAGACGCCAGTCCTGCGGATCGCGACAGCGCACCGGAACTGGTCCCCCCTCCAAGCAAGGCTGAAGATAAAGCCGACGACAGCAGCAGTGAGTTGAAGCGGCGGAAAGATAATACCAACTCGGGATACTGCGATGAAATGCGTTCGCGCATCCATGCCAACCCAATCTCTGGCATCAGCCTTGATATCTCACCCGCGTACGGAGCAGGCTTCCGTGCCAAGAAGGATACAGAGCAACAGCGTTTGGACTTTGCCTCCTCTGCCCCGATTCGTGAGTGGACCGACTATCGCGGTTATGTGGTGGCCAGTGGACGCATGATCGATTTGCGCGACGGGCGCGTCGTCATCGACACTGGGGGACGCGAACAGTTGATCGCGATGCGCGATTTAAGCGATATCGATACCACGTATGTCGGCGAGTCGTGGAATATTCCCGAGCGTTGCGGGACCGGTTACGATCCGCTCATTGGTCGCGATTTCGTCCCCGCTACCGTACAATGGTCGGCCAGTGGATTGTGCCACAAACCGCTATACTTCGAACAAGTGCAATTGGAGCGTTACGGCCACGAGATCGGCCCAGTGCTGCAACCGATCGTGAGCACGGCCCACTTCTTTGGTAACATTCCCTTGCTACCCTACAAGATGGGGATCCATCCGCCGAATGAATGCCAGTATCCGCTAGGATACTTCCGCCCAGGCAGTTGTGCTCCGTATATGGTGCAACCAATTCCCTGGAGTTTGCGTGGTGCCGCGGTGCAAGCCGCCACCGTCACCGGAGCCGCCGCGCTGATACCGTAGTTGACCAGTGCCAACTTGCTTGCGCTGGAGTCCAGGCTTTAGCCGCCGAGTCCAGGCTTTAGCCGCCAGCGCGCTGGAGTCCAGGCTTTAGCCGCCTTTGCCGTGCAATGGCGCCTAAAGGCTTTACTC
>JBGSJT010000664.1:0-1869 GCA_041741715.1 Pirellulaceae bacterium
CCCAGTGCCTTTGCAAACGCAGACTTCCCCGTGCCAGGTACGCCCAGTAAAAGCACTCCACGCGGCTGCTTCAGTGGGTTGTCTCGACTTGGCTGGAGCAGTGAGCGCCTGCAAAACGCCTTTAAGTTTTCAAGACCACCCAATGAATTAAAATCATCCTCACCTTGATGAAGCTCGAGCAGTCCCGACTTCTTCAGTGTCGACGTCTTGAGTTCCCACACGGACTCGGGAGTGATCTTTTGGTGTCGGACGAGGCTCAACGAAAATGCGTTTTCTGCTTCCAACGCCGTCATCCCTGACGCGGCATCAAGCACTCGGTCCATCTCAGCCGGCGCGGGCAGTTCGCCCTCCTCGGTGGCGATACCGCGAGCGATTTCACCCAACTGTTCCTTCGTGGGCAACGGATGCTCGATCACCACGAACAACCGTTCGAGTTCCGTTGGTATTTGCACAATGGGAGACAGAACAATCAATACGCTGCGCGTCTGCTTGCCCAGAACGATCTGCCGAGCTAATGACTGTAGGACTTCCGCTGAGCCCAGGAAACGATGAAAGTTGGTGAGTACCAAGATCGTCGGAGCGTCAGCCACTGACATTGCCGAGACAAATCGTATCGCTGCCAGTGGATCAGCCACGTTTGCATTGTCGCAGTCGATGCCTTCGACACCGTGCAATCGTAGCCCTTGATCGATATCCCATACGGCCATTCTCCATTGTTGCCGAGCGCAAAGTTGCGTGATCTCCATGATCGCCTCTTCATGCTCTTGGCTTTGTAGCCAGAGTGCGGTGAAGCAAGCGGGAACCAACTCCGAAAGCTTCTCTGTGATGGTCATCATTTTCCTTTGGTAAGTGATTGGTGTTGAGTATCGCTGGCCATCAACGCCATGCGTTGAAGCCACGAGATGACTTCGCCTGCTGGGTCGCGTTCTGCGAGTAGTTCAGGGGTCATATGTTCCGCGACCACGGTGTTTAGCCAGCGCTTGGTACGGTTTGTCATCCGACTGCGTGCACGCTGCGATTGCAATTGCCAGGCGAGTTGTCCTGGGCCGCGCTGGTACATTGCTTTTGCGACCACTGCACTGACACAGTCGAAGTCATCGAATTCAACATGCACATTTCCAGTAATGGCAAGAGCCGATGGATGCAAGTAGTTTTCGAGGCTTCGCTTTTGCGTGATGACTGCATGGCAATGGAGGCGATGGTTAACGATTTCAGCCGCTTCCAGGCGTTGATCCGTTTCCGGTGGAAGTTCGTGGTCATACAAATGAAACTCCGGTCGGGCCAACGGTGCTAACCGCTCGCACCACGCCTTTACATGACCACCGCCAAAAGGCAGGAAAACCAGTTCACCGGTTTGCTCCATGCTTGCGAGATTAGGAAGTGTTGGGTCATGGGCACTCAGCATCAACGAAATGCGGCGGAGAAATTCGACATCGTTGGTCCCCTCCACGACCACGAGCAATCGCACGTGGTCGGTGATCAATTCAACGGGTAAGTTTGGTTCGCTGGTGGTGTTTAAAATCATGTCTCCTCTTGGTTGTGATTTTCGTGTTTGGTATCGACTTGAAAGTAGTCTTCGGTAAGTCGTTCGGAAGTTCGTTTGCCCAGCGCCCGTTCCACTAGACGACTCGCCTCTTGGCAGCTGTTTCCAGTAAAGCCCTTGGTTTCGACTTGAGACGTGCCATCCTTTGACACAGTAATGACAATCGTTTTCAAGCTTCGCCTCCCACATGAATGGTCAATTTGATGCTACCGTCCACGAGCGGTTGTTCAGTGACGCTGTAGCCCTGACGCCGCGCTTCGAGCTTTGACATTTCGACGGCATACGCCTGCATGAGTTGATCCAAGCGAAACTGAGCGCCCCAGAGT
>JBGSJT010000665.1:0-7605 GCA_041741715.1 Pirellulaceae bacterium
CAGCGAACGCTTGAAAGTTGTGGATGGCCATTGCCATTTCGCCGATCAGCGATTCGGCGAGAATTATCGGGTGTATGTGCTGAGTGAGGATCGGCAATTTGGCGTTACGGAAGTCTTTCCCTTGGCCGGACCGCCAACGCAGACCGTTATCTTGAAGCCGACGATTACTTGGGAGACTACTCTGTTAGGAGACGATGGTCAGCCGCTGAGAAACAACGTATTCGTCAATAATCGGGCGACGGAAATGATATTGTGGCTCGCGTTTGAAAGCGGCAATGCTAATTGCCCGGCGCTTAATGAGCAGGAACGGGTAGTCGGGGGCATTCACATGCTGCTCGATCCTGCTGGCATGAAGCTCGCTACCGACGGGGAGGGGCGAATTCGTTTCGATGGCTTGATTCCGGACGCAAAGTATCTAGTGTCTCACAATGGGCCGCTGAGAACGCGCGGCGATGGGCTGCCTTTTTGTGCCGGCATGGAATTAAAAGACGTGATCGAGGTGGAAGGGCGGATCATCAACTACCTTGGCTTCCGCGCCACCCAGGAAATCAGCAAGCAGTTACCCGTGATCTCGACGCGCCCGGTATTCGATCCTGTATTGGGCGTTTCACGGGCGAATTTCGGGTCGATGTGGGCGATGGACCAATTTGCTGATTTTGATTTGGCGAAGGAACGCCTCGCCGCGCTGCGAAAGCCGTTATCCCGTCTGGTGCTTGACCTGAAGGCGCAATCAGGCAGCGGCTCGGGAGTCATTGTCAGCCCGGATGGACTTGTGATCACGTGCGCGCACTGCGTGGAAGCAATTGGCGAAGAGGTCTCGCTGGTGAACGCCAACGGAGACAAAGTCGATGCGACCGTCCTAAGTATGTGTCCAGAACTCGATCTAGCGATGCTGAAATTGAAGGATCCGGCAGATGCACCCGTTGAGTATGCGCGCCGAAGTGAAGCGGAGCCGGCTCTAGGTCAATGGTGCATCGTGTTGGGCTACCCTGGCAAAGTCAAAGAGCCCGTTTTCCGGCTGGAACGGATTCTGCGATTTGATGGAGTTCGACTCTACTGCACCGGCGACTCAATGGGAGGCTTCTCGGGCGGGGCTGTTTTTGATCTTTCGGGTAAGCTGATTGGAATCATGCATGGCGGCGGCCGTTGCGTGGAGCACTTTCACATTCGTGTCAAGCACATTAACGATAACTTTGAACGGCTCGCGAAGGGGGCTTTTTGGCGAGTGGTTTTTGAGTGAGTTACCGGGAGAAGGAGAACTCGGAGCTGCTAGCGGAATCCATGTCTTCTCGCCACCAAACGCGCCTGTTAGTTAGGCGCCCCGGTCGTAAACTAGCGCAACCCCTGAACGTCCCATACCAGCAAGTGGAAATCGCTCCAGCATTCGTAAGTTGTGCGTCGCGGGGAAACGAGCTTGCGGATTCGAAAAAACTCGGGCATTGGCAATTCAGATTGGATGACGATGGCAGTTACTCAATCCATGGCGTTCCTGCAGGCATGTACCGAATGTTCGTCAACCTATTCGAGCCACCGGAGGACGGATGCCTTGCAGCGCCGATCGCCATGAAGGCATTGGACGTTGTAGTACCGCAACTACACGAGTCAATAGAGCTACCAATCGTTGCAATGGAGGCGAGCAGTTTGCTTAAGATTGGAGACGTTGTGCCAGACTTCGAGTACCTCAAACTTGAGGGACGAATGTCAAACTCCATGATCTGAGCGGGCAAATTGTGCTGATTCAACTTTGGGCGACTTGGTGCGGACATTCCATCGTAACTTTCCGAAGCTCCTTCTTCGACTGGGCCGTCTCGACAAGCTACCTCTTGAACGATCGAGCGAAAAGATCTTTCACAATTCTTTGGACTTCCATCGCTGGGATTGCAATGCAGCCATACTCACCCAATCGGGCAATTGTCACGCCAGTGACTTTTCCATCAAGATCGACAATTGGACCACCGCATTCGTGCCAAGCTACGGGAGCGTCATGTTCGTACATCACTGGAACGATTCGAAATGAGTTATCTCGATCCGTTTTTGATACCGGTTCGCTTCTATTGTCTAATTCCAATTCTAAGATCAAACTCTTTGACTTACGGATGACCGTCGCTGGAACTCTGTCTCGCGCGAATCGCTTCTCAATCGAAAGGAGTACATCGCTATGTTCGCGAATTGGCGTGTCTCCCAACAGTATCAGTTCGTCGGCGGGTTCGATTCCTGATTTGGCAGCATTGCCTTCGACTGAGATTATGATCACGCCATGATCTGGGATAGGAATTGTCGTCCACTCTGGCGGCTCCGCGCGTGCCCGCTCATTGTATGCAATAACGGTTCTGAACTTCCCTTTGGGTTTTCGTTCCCCAACGCTCACAATTCCAACAGCCAACGGTAATTCACCATGGCCGGGAACTGCTTGAAAGGTGCCGATAGGCAATGCCTCTTGCTTGCGGAATGGAGTTTGTCTTAGGAGTGAACTAGTTTTGAAAAGCGCAAGATCGAATTCGGGAGATACCCCTAGCAGTATGACGTTTTCCAATGCTTCTCCAGTACTCGCAATGCACTTTGGCGATTTCGGAACAGCACTCGCGCGTGTTACGAAGTGTCCGTCAGCATCGACGACTGTTCCCAGTGCCACTTGCGTTCCACCGTCAAGTATGCGAACAACGCTTTGACGTACCGGTGCGATAACTTCTTTCCATTCGGCGAGGCTGCGATTACCGTGCTTCCAGTCGGCCAAATCGAGGCGTTCTTCAGTAGCGTACAACTCGTTCAGCCAGCGAGTTGTTGTTTCTCGATTGATTTCGCCGCGCAGCAGCACGGGAAGGCTCTCGCCAATTAGTTTGGAAGGTGTTACAGCCCAAGTACTCTCCGTGCGCAATCGCATGTCTTCAGGCAATGGAACAATGGGAACCGAACCCGTCTGGATCATCCCAACAAGATTTCCGGAAAGATCAAAGTAGGGTCCACCCGAGTCGCCTCCGGTTACATGACAATCGGTAATGAACTCAGTATCAATTTTGCGGATCACACGACCAAGGCGCACGACCGGAGGTCTTCCCGGTCGCCAACCGGCTGGATGGCCGAATTTCAACACCCAATCTCCCAGTTCGACAGTCGCCTTGGGCTTCAAAGCTGCGAATTTGAAGGGGCCTCCGCCAATAATCTTCGCCAGGCCGAAATCCTTGCCGACATCACCTCCCAATAGTGTTGCAGTCGTTGCTTTTCCATCGGCGAACATGAGTGGAATGGAAGCTCCAACTGGATGCCCCGAAGTATCACGCTCACCCTGCAAGTGGCTGACATGGAATTCAGTCAATACAACTCCATCTTCGAAGATGATGACTCCCGTCGCCCCCTTTAATGAATCAGAGTGAGTCTTCCAACCTGATAGGGAGACGACCGACGGCAACATTTGTCGACAGACGCCTTGAACGAGCTTCTCTCTCTCGCGCAGTGAACTCACTCCTTGGGCAAAGACCGCAGGAGTGAACATGGCTGCCTGAAGGAATGCCAACGTGTAGACTAGGTTTCGCATAACCATTGCACCTTTGAGCTATAAATGATTGGGTCAATCAATGTTTGGAAATCTCGATTGGAAATTCTGCACCACTTCAAACAACCGATAACGTGAAATCGTGCTAACATTCACCCGCTGGAGTTTGTCATTAGGCTCCGTGAGACCATACATTTTTTCGCAACTTATCGACTGTGATTCGCGGTGAACTTCCATATACGCTGTGCTCGTGGGGCTTGTTGCATGGGTAAAGACGCGAAAAACGAAATAGCTCTGCTCACGGTGTGGACCGTTTTGCGAGTAACGATCTGCGGAACTGTCAAATACTCTACCTGCGCAGGAGTGCATGCCTGTACCTAATTCGATTTCCTGCTCTCGTAACGGTGTGTTAACCCTGTTTTCAGCATTGGGTGTTCTTGGGATAATCTCGTATAGCCCCGCCAGTATGGCCTGACGATGCCTTTCGCTCTTCACCAATTCCGGAGTAGCTTTATCATCGCCGGTATGGAAGATACGTAACGCTCTATGCAAGGGATCTCCCGGTGACTTGATATCCTCTTCCGGAACGAGGAGTTTTGTGAACGCGTAGATGCGGCGATCGCCAATATTCGTGTCGCGTTCGATTTCAATCCAGCGGCAGTTCATCCCCGCGATGACCGTTGAACCAACGACCGCCAATTGAATGTGCCCATCACCCTTCATCGATATCTTCTGCGGTTCGCTATCCACCTTGCCACTTTCGAAGATGTGCGCCATGCCAGTTTGAGAAAGTTTATACTTCACGGCAGTCCCGTCAGAGGGGAGCTGCTGAAGCAATCCATCAGCAAAGAGCCAAGCTGTACTCGACGACAAGAAAATGAGGACAGCCAGTGTATTTGCTCTATACGAGAGGGCGGCGCAGTGCTTCATAGAAAAATTCCTTTGGGCTAATGTGGATACGAATCAACAATCGGCAACGTCGCACTGATGTCGCCCAATCGACTTAGGGGCTTTGAACATCGGCCCGCAGGTCACCATAGATGACTTGATCCTTGCCGTCATCGCGGCGCCATTTGAAAAGCACCTTGTCCCTATCTGTTGGTCCAACGGTCATTCCGTTGTACCTGGCGGAGGCATCGTGACGCATGATCCCGTTTAGCTCTGCCCAATTCCTTGTGGATAAAGAAATCCGGCTGTACTTGTTCCACAGCTCCTTATCCTTCTCTATCAGCTCACTATCCTTTGCGATCGCTGCCAAATATTGTTCGAGTGAAATCCCCGCGAATTTGTAGAGATCGTTGAGCATCACATCGCCGTAGATAAATTTGACCTGTGGATATTTGCCACGGCTGAGTTCTGCATACAACCGGAAAGCATCGACGATTCCCTCGACAACTTGCTCGTGCGGCCGTTGCTGGCTCGCGTCAAGTTTCCTGGGAGAGTATCCGGATGGCGGAACGACAGAGAATAGCTCCTGATCAAGGGGCTCATTCCATCTGAAGTTCTCAAACACTAAGTCGACTGGGACGAAGCTATCGAGCATTGAAATGGAAACCTGTTGGGGAAGACGAGTGCGATTGTCAATCCAAACCTCCAACTTGCCGTCGTCACCTGTATCTGGGTCGACTTCCTCCATCGCAACCTCGAACCCTGTACATGGGATTCCGTTAATGACTCGTTCCCCAAGTCTTTTCGATGCCGCCGCTTCAGAATCGCTCAGGTTCTGCAACATCATGATGGGCGACATGCGCCCGCTAAATGGCAATATCTCAATGTACGTTTTATCTCCGGTGTCCAACTCAATTCCCTTTTTCGATCGGAAGAAGATACTGATTTCCTTTCGGTTTGGGTCGGGCTTTCCATCGAGTTGCACTCGATAGTCTTCCGAACGAAAACTATCCGGCGCTTGCCAATACCATTTGCCCGTCAACTGAGGCGTGTGACCATCAACGTCGTTTCGCATGTTCATCCGAAAGTCATACGAATAACTTGTGGCCTTCTGAACTGATGCAACAACTTGGGCGAAAGTAAGTCGTGCATCGGTGACTGAATACAGCAATGCGAACAAGACCGTAGCCGCTAAGGTTCCAACCGAAAATTTTTGTATCGCACTCATCCCCTCACTCCAATTAAGTGAACGGGAACGAGAATCTTGAGACAACGATGTGCCCGATTGTCGACCGGTTTCACGGTCCAATTGCTTGAGCACACGATCCGTGATCGACAGATTGCACTCAATTGCATTTCCAAACGACTTAAGACGGCGTTCAATATTGCGACTATCGTCATCGATAGTTTCTAGTAGTTCGTTGTTCATAACTCAACTTCCGATACAAGGGAACGTAAACGTGCCACGGCTCGCGAAATCTGTTTCGTGACGGTACCGACAGGCCGGCCGGTAATCGAAGCGATTTCCTCGATGGCAAGGTCACTCAGATAACGCAATCGAATAACTTCTTGTTCATGGGCTGGCAATTGGTCGATGAGCGGCAAAATGTCGGCAAACTCACTCAGCCAATCCGTTTGTACATCTGCAACATCTGAGAGATACAATGCATCGACTTTGGGGCCCTGTTTTCTTTGAGCGTGAATCGCCGCCCGACGTACACTGATCAATAACCATCGCCCAAACGCAGCGTTGGCTTTCAGTGAGCCCAGTCGACGAAATGCAACAACAAAGCACTCTTGCGAGATGTCCTGTGCTTCATGGAAGTCGCGTGTAATCGCCCAAGCCGTTGTAATCGCGGCGCGTTGATACTTTTCAACAAGTGCAGCAATCGCGTCACCGTCACCAGCCTTGGCTGCCTCAACAAGTTCGTGTGTGCTTCGCATTACGGCGCGTTACCGTTTTGCGTTGTGAGCGTCTTAAGTCGTGAGACTGCGCCGGTGCCACTCTCAATCAATACAATCTGTGAGTTGCCACGACTGATCGTACCGGGGCCGTCACAGTTTTCGTCGTTTGGATCATAGGGACCAGAATCTTCGATGCTCACGCCGTCTGTCTCCCAAATTTGTTTGACACCGAATGGCGCTATCGGATCAGCGATTACCGCGTAATTTGCATGGTGAATCAGGGAACCATGCTCTCCACCATGCATTTTGCCTTGATAGTTGAATCGAAAACGAATCGCTCTTTCAATTTGAGGATGTGGGCCGTCCTTTACATTGTTTCGGACATGAGCCCAATCCTTGTCACTGACTGAGTACTTCGGGAAAAATTGCCGAAAACGCTGCAATTCGTACTTTCGACGGTTATCGTTTTTTATTTCGCCATCGTCACTGGGGGAATAGCCTCCCCGTACAATGACAGTGCGCGCGTTGTCCAGGAGATCGCCTCCAGTGGTCAAGACTTTCTCCGCAACCTGCAGTCTCAGAAGCGTCCCCTCGTCGGCTTCGTCTCCCTTGGATTCGCCAACTGTTGTGCTTTTCAAGTAGAGTTCGATCCAGCGAAATCGTTCCCCATCGATTTTGTCTGTACCGACGCTTGATACAACCAACTCCATTTCCCCATGTGCAAAATCTGGAATGGCTGCGACAATGTCTTTCCACTCGTCGGGAAACTCTTTCAAGTCGCGTAACCATGAAATGTCATATTGCCCGGTAACCCGAAATCATGACCAGGTGCCGTCGCTCGGAAGCTTGAGAATTAGTCCCTGTGCAAGAATTGGATAGCCATTGGCCAACATCGAGGCCCAAATCATTAGCAGCATAAACGCTAGTTTTCGAACCATCGGCAAGCACCTCCTTGTTTAAGTTTTGCGTTCCTTGACGCCTCTCAGAGTCGCAAACTGGGACTTCAACACGTTCGCGCGATGTTCATAACACGGATCGCGCAAATTCTTACTTCATGATTAGAGAGGGATAAAAAGGACCGTTTGCGACATCGCCGTCTGCTTTTTCTGCAATTTTCTTACCTGGGAGCGATCCAAACGGCTTTCAACCGATCTCAACTTTTCGCATCCAGAAAAATCTTTCGAAAGATAAACTGGGGTGCTGTGTGTTACTTACAGAGGAATCCAGATGCACCATTGGCCGGAAACGAACGAAAGCCTGATCTTACGGGTCAAAGACCCAGAGGATGCGGCTTCGTGGTCTGATTTTCTCTCCATTTATCG
>JBGSJT010000666.1:0-6216 GCA_041741715.1 Pirellulaceae bacterium
GGATTCGACCGAAACACCATTTTTGGCGATCGTCGGAACACAGACCGTGATCAGCAAGTCCGGAACCAAAATGAGGGACATTCAAGATGGAACTGCCAACACTATCATGCTGATTGAAACCGAGAAGTTGGTTCCATGGACCAAGCCCGAAGATATTGATTTCGAACCCGAAGGTGAAATGCCCAAGTTTGGACCGGTGTACGGAGGCAATCTCGATGTTGGATTTGGATTCCATGTCGCATTTGCCGATAACTCGATCAAGTTCATCAAAAGCGACACTCCCGAGAAGGACCTACGAGCTTTCTTTACGCGCAGTGGCGGCGACCGAACTGTATTGCCACAGTAATCGAACACACCATATGGCGAATCATGCATGGCGGCGGCCGTTGCGTGGAGCACTTTCACATTCGTGTCAAGCACATTAACGATAACTTTGAGCGGCTCGCGAAGGGGGCTTTTTGGCGAGTGGTTTTTGAGTGAGTTATTCGCTCGGATTCAATGATTGAGGCCGCATCGACGAGCGTTTCCACGGTAGGTGCTTGTAAGTTGTGTGTCGCGGGGAAACGAGCTTGCGGGGCAACTACCGGGCTGGCGTTCGACGGTGCGCTAATAAATTAACGACTCTGGTCCTGCCGCAACGCGCCGGTGCGTTATTATATTAGCGCAACGGGATGTCACTCGCTCATGCGGCGTGCCTTCATTGAACGCTTTTGCGGGAGGAATTGCTCATGCCTGAATCGTCTGAACTCAGTCGCCGCGAGCGGCAAATCATGGAAGCGGTCTTTGCGCTCGGGGAGGCGACGGTCAACCAGGTCGTCGAAACCATTCCCTCACCGCCCACTCTGCCTGGCGGGGTTCAATCGCTGCGAGTGCAGATCGCAACGCACTGGCCAACTCTGCCGAGTCGAGCCGATCTTGAGGGGTCGCGGCGTGTTGGTCCGCAACTCGGGTAACGTACTCGCCGGTCTGAACGCGGCCATCGTGATAACGTCGTCTAAGGCAATCGATTGCCTTCACGGAAGCCAAATGCCGAAGCGTCGATGTCCAACTGTGGATCTTTTGCTTTCTGGTGAGTTCGACTGCCGCCGAGAACGCTTCCTGAAAACAATCCGACGCATCGTCGCTGTTTCCAATCAGCCGACGAATCGTGTACCAAACCAATGGTCCATGTTTGTCGATCAATTCTGACCAATCATGCATGAATGCTCCTTTGAGTTAGAGTGTTGAATCAAAAAAGCAAGTCGGGCGCGGCGACTAATTCTTACAGGAAATCTCAAAAACAGTCCCAAAACTGAGACTTGCCAAGACTTGCGAATCGAACTCGTCGCCACACAAACCCATGTTGTAACGGTGCAGAAGTCGACGCGAATGCATTATTTGCTTGCCGGCCAACTGCTTGCGATCACCTTGGCTGAAGAGTAGCTTGCGATCACCTTGGCTGAAGAGTAGGAGTTACATTTTTTCCAAAAGTTGGCATCCCGACGGTCACAAATTGCTTTCGGCTTCGACAATAGGGTAGGAAGACCACAGTGACAGCGCATTTTTGAAATACCAGATCGATGACACACTCAAAAGTTCCAGCATCGATCGAACAAATGGCCGCGACTCAAACTCCAGATCTGATTCGGTTGGCCAATCGGATACTTGGGTCAGTTGACGATGCAGAAGACGTTGTGCAGGCTTCGTACCTGGAAGCTCTGCGAACTCCGCAAAAGCTCGTCGCTGTGATGAATTTGGCAGGATTCCTGCGTCGAATCGTGACTTGCAGAAGCCTGGATGTCTTGAGGAAACGCGCCAAAACTCAGTCTTTGGACTTTGATCCTCAAAGCCATCACAGCATTCAGCCGGAATCTATCGCCATCGCACAGGAATTATTGTCGCGGTTGAGAGTGGCCCTCGCAAGCCTCGGCCCGCGTCAAGCCGAGATCTTTGCGTTGCGATACCTGTCGGATTTTTCAAATGCCGAGATTTCCAAACTGCTAGATATCTCCGAAAACGCAGTCGCTGTGGCACTTCGCAAAGCACGAATTGAACTTCAAACACTCATCGAAAAGTAATAGCATCATGTCGAAAACCCATATTCATGATTTGGAAGGTTCCCTCGCACTCGCGGTTCAGGCCGCGTGGGAGGCCGATGTGCCGAAAGATCGAATGGATTTCGCAACTCAGAACACCGTGGACCAGTTGCAGTTGGCGAACTTGGATTTGGCCGAATACGAATCGGTTTCCGATTTGGTTAGCACGCCCCAACCGGTTGTTCGCACCGAACGCCATGCCGGACGACTGCTGGCGATTTTGGCTGTAGCAGCGTCGATGTTGATCGGAACGTTTTATTTTGGACGCATTACGTCAAATCGGCGAGATCTCGCAAGCGTTTCTCAAACGGATAGACCAGTGAATCCGTCTCCGATTGAGGACAGAACTCCAACGACTGGTCTCGCATCGTCTGAGCAACCGACGCTCATGGCGTTTGTCCCGCGAGTTTCACTTCAAGCCATTCGACGACCAGGAAGTGTTGATCCGATGGACGTGATCGTTTTTGGCCCTGGCCCGCGTAACAGCATCGCGCTGGGTCAGGGCGATCCATTTGAACAACCTCAGATTCCGGGGGCGTACATCCACATTTTCGATCCTCGCATATCCCCGCGAAGTCGTGTACTCACGCAAAATGAAGTCAAGGGAGCGTTCGTCGTTTCACCGAATGGAAAATTGATTGTCACACAGAGTGGACTTCAAATCGATGTCGAAACCGAGCAAGCAACGCAGTTGCCCGGTGATTGGAGTCAAGTGTCGAAAGTTCAGTTCTGTGGACTGGATCGATTGCTGATCACTCGAGCCGGACTAGGTTCACGCAGCGTTGAAGTTCTCACTTTTCCCAATCTGGAGCGGGTGCGCGAGATCACCGACACCGACCTTGATTCAAGCTTTACGGCAGATAACCTGGGCAAATCTGGACTGAAAGATCATGAAATTTGGTTGTTGCAACAGGACGGAGAACTTCGAATCTTCGATTCGATGAACGATACGCAGTTGGTCTTACTGAAATCAAGTCAAAGTGGCAGTGCGAGAACGGTCGCCATTTCCACAAATCGACAACTCTTGGCGACCGCCACTAACGGCGCTGAACTCTTGCTTCACGACTTGGCCGCAGGGAAGTTGAAGTATCGATTGTCGAGTGGCTCAGAATTAGCGAGTCTACGTGAAGCCAGAACCATGGCATTTTCACCAGACAATCGGTTACTCGCAGTCGCCGAAATTCAAAGAGTCGTAGTCTATGATGTCGAAAGTGGCCGCGTCGTAGAAGGTTTCCCAAACAGTTCCGGGGGCGGCGACCAAATCCTGTGGGGTTCAAATAGTCGCGATCTAACAGTCATCCACGGGAGTTACATCCAGCGATATCAAGATGGTCATGAAGAATCCGTGTACCCTTTCATCTCGCACTGGTCGCTCGTTTTTGATCCTGACGAGAAGTAAATTCTCGAAGGAACGCATACGAATTACCGAATATTATCTATTGCAAAATGCCAGATTGAATGAGACGAGTTAAAATCGCCTCAAGACGGTGTGCCAGGTCCCAATTAGCAAAGCTGCCACCATCACCAACGACAAACTGTCTTCCAAGTAGTTTTAGTTGCGAGAAAAATAGTGGCAATGAATTGTTCAGGCCGAAGCGGCATCGCTTCGGCCTGAGTCGTTTGTGGATCAGGGCGCAGGATTCCCATCCAGAAAAATTTTTCGAAAGATAAACTGGGGTGCTGTGTGTTACTTACAGAGGAATCCATATGCACCATTGGCCGGAAACGAACGAAAGCCTGATCTTACGGGTCAAAGACCCAGAGGATGCGGCTTCGTGGTCTGATTTTCTCTCCATTTATCGGCCAGTGGTGGTAAGGATGGCGTGTGGGCGAGGATTGCAGCACGCCGATGCCGACGACTTGGCACAGCAGGTTTTCCTGTCCGTCGCGAAAGCGATCGAGGCCTGGGAGCCTGACGCGCACCAGCCACCGTTTCGAGTGTGGCTCTCGCGCATCACTCGCAATGCGATCGTGAACGCGCTGACTCGCCGAAAACCAGACGCTCCGGGCGGCTCAACCAGTGTGCAGGAGATGCTGCGTGAATTGCCTGAGCGAAACGATGAAACAACCCAGCAGTTGATGGAAGAGAGTCGCCGCGAAGCCATGCGCTGGGCGGCCGACGAGATTCAGTGTGAGTTCACAGAAGTAACCTGGGCCATGTTTTGGCTGACATCGATCGAAGGGGAGAGTATTGCCGAGGTAGCTCGTCGACAGAACAAAAGCCCCGGAGCCGTCTACATGGCTCGCTTTCGCGTGATGCAGCGATTGAAAGAAAAATTGCTCGAAGTATCCGAAGTTTGGAGTGACCTGAAATGAATCTATCCACAGAATGCCTGGGAACTGCACAAGTCGAATTGCTGCTGCAAGGAAACTTGACTCCAGACGAGTACACTTCCGCGCAAGAACATATGGAAGTCTGTGAACAATGCCGACGTCGAATCGAAGAAACGATCGGCCCTGAACAATGGTGGGGTGATGTCCAAAGCGTGCTGCTCAATTCAAGAGGTTCTTTATTCTCAAATACGCAAGCTAAAGCTGAAGATGCGGAGCCAAACGATACTCCGACGGCGAAGCTTCTCGATCTGCTCGGCCCGACCGACGACCCCAACATGCTTGGTCGTATCGGACCGTATGAGATCATCGGGCTCTTGGGGCAAGGCGGAATGGGAGCCGTCTTCAAAGGCTTTGATCGATCGCTCAATCGCTTCGTAGCGATCAAGATGTTGCTACCACATTTGGCAGCTTCGGGGGCTGCTCGCAAACGGTTCGCACGCGAGGGTCAAGCAGTAGCTGCAGTCGTAGATGATCATGTGATGGCGATTCACTGCGTCGATGAATGGCAAGGCGTGCCGTATCTGGTGATGACCTACTCACGCGGCGTCTCGTTGCAAAAGCGACTCAGCGACAACGGTCCGTTGGAAGTTCGCGAGATTCTGCGAATCGGCATGCAAGCCGCCAAAGGACTGGCTGCTGCGCACGCTCAAGGCATCGTACATCGGGACATCAAACCAGCCAACATCTTTCTCGACCAAAATGTCGAGCGTGTGCAATTGATGGATTTCGGTCTGGCTCGCGCTGTTGACGACGCCAGTCTCACTCGATCTGGCACGCTTGCCGGCACGCCGCAATACATGTCACCCGAACAAGCCCGCGCCGAAACGGTCGATCATCTCAGCGACTTGTTCAGCCTCGGAAGTGTGATGTATGCCATGTGTACCGGGCACGCTCCGTTCCGCGCCGAATCCAGCTACAGCGTCCTACGCTTGATCACCGACAAAGAGCCTCGCCCGATTCGCGAGATCAACTCGGATATTCCTGAATGGCTCTGTGCGATCACTAGCAAGCTAATGGCGAAGCAAGCCAGTGATCGATTTGCCTCGGCTCAGGAAGTTGCCCAGCTTCTCGAAGATTGTTTGGCTCATGTGCAACAGCCGGCAGCGATTCCGCTCCCCGTTGGTGTCCAGGCTTTAGCCGCTCAATCGCGATCGTCATCCACCGAATCGCTCCAGGCAAATCGCCTAAAGGCTAAACACCAACGAATACCTCCGATCGGCAAATTCATCGCCGCTGCGGCCGGTTCCTTCGCGCTGATTTTCGCCGGCGTGTTGGTCGTGCTTGAGCTAAACAAGGGGACTCTGACGATCGAATGTGATGCGGATGACGTTCCGATTCGAATCATGCAGGGCGACAATGTCGTGGAAAGAATGACGGTCAGCAAGTCGCCGCAAAACGTACGCATTGCCGCTGGAAACTATGTCGTCGAAGTGGATGGCGACTTTCAAGGCGTCACGATCAAAGATGGAAGAGTGTCACTCACGCGGCACGGCGTGGCTACGGTCGAAATCTCCAAGAACGCGAATTTGGTTTTGGCCAGCAACTTTCAACCTGGAAACATCGATGGTTTGCGATTCGGTGGGCGACACGAACGTATTGACCCGAGGAATCGAGGCTACGCGAATATACAAGTTGCCGAACCCGGCGAAACGAACAAGTATTTCGACAGCTTTCCAACGCTCGGCAACGGCATCGAAGAAGTCGGATTGCTCGTAAGCGTGGAACCTCCGCATGAACCAACAGAACCTTCCAATTGGAAGAGCTACCTTGTCCGAGCGAGCGGCATCCGTCGGATCAAGAACTATTC
>JBGSJT010000667.1:0-3383 GCA_041741715.1 Pirellulaceae bacterium
TAACATCTTTGGGCTTCCTTGCTCGTTTTGGGGTTGTTCAACTAAACCCAATCTGTGGCAAGGAAGCCTTTCATGTAAATATCAGTTCGAAGAAACCAGGCAAAAACCAGGCTTAAGCCCTTAACCTTGCGACATTCGGGACAAGCCCGGACGGAAATCATTGCTGGCCACGTTTGTTAAGGAACTGGGGGCTGCTGACGATGGTTTCCACTAAAGTTTGTATACGGTGCTCATTTAACAAAGACTGCTCGCGCATGCGACGTAGCAACGGTTCGTCGGACAACTGCAACGATCGCGACAATGCATAAGATAACAGCTTTTTCTCAAAGTTGCCAAGGAAATCTGCTTCTCGAGATTGCCGAATGTAGTCGCGCAGCTCACTGACGCCACTTCTTTGGCTGCCATCAGGAAATTCAGCTTGAGTATCGACGGGCCGGCCACCTAAATCGACCGCTCGCAATTCACCGATGGGCCCGTAGTTCTCGAAGACCAGCCCAATGGAGTCGATTCGATCGTGACAGCCCGCACAGTTCTCATGCGCGCGATGGCTGGCCAGCGTTTCGCGCAACGTGAGTTTGCCCAGGAGTGATTCGTCAGCGGGGAGCTCAGGGACATTCGGGGGTGGCGGAGGAATGCGTTCTCCCAGTAGTCTACGCACCACCCAATAACCACGTTTGACTGGACTGGTCCTGAGGCCGGGAGCATTCTTCGTCAAGAAAACCGCCATGGGCAAGACTCCACCACGACCGAAATCGCTAGCCAGGGGAACTTCGACCCATTCGTTGGCTTCAAAATGCAGATCGTGCATACCGTAGTGTTGTGCCAATTCTCGATTGACAAAGGTACGGTCGGCGTAGAGCAAATCGAGAACGCTTTCGTTCTTTTGAACTAGGTCCATAAAGAACCGCAGCGGCTCCTCGAACATAGCTAAGCGCAGATCATCATTAAACCTGGCAAACCGGTCGCGATCGACGCTGTTGTGCTCTTCGAAACGTCGGAAGTCGAGCCAATTCCCCATGAACTCGGTCGCCAAGCCACGCACGCGCGGGTCGAGCAACATTCGTCGCGTTTGTGCCAACAGCACGTCAGGTTGGTGCAAATCACCGGTGGCCGCATGTTGCAACAATTCTTCATCAGGCCCGCTTGCCCACACAAAAAAACTCAACCGACTAGCCAATTCGAAATCGTCCAGTGGTCGTGGCTTCTGGCTATCACTCAATAGATCGAGTCGATAACAAAACTGGGGAGACATCAATACGGAGACAAGCGTATCTTGTAGCGCCTCTTCGTGACTGAGTTGTTCGTCGTCGCGGAGCGTGCGATAGAAACCGCGCAGGCTCTCGGCGGCGGCATCAGTTCGTGGTTGTCGCGTGGCGCGGTGAGCAAATTCAAGCAACGAATCCAGTTGCACTTGTTCAGCGGCCAAACGTGAGGTCTCGACCCAGCGAATTCGCGAGTTGATCTCTTTGAAATAATCGGCGATGGCAGCAAGCGCAGTGGGGCTGGCCGCGTTGCGTTCCGCCTTGGCGAGGTAAACTTGGGCTAGTTGTTCGATCACAGGCTGCGTCAGAGCGGCTTTGTCTTCGGGGCGAGCGAAATCGAATTCCGCATCGCGCATGGTGCGGGAGTCGGTACGTTCGAACCACAGAAACCCCTGATACTGTCGTTGTGGCGCGGCAGTAAAGAAATCGAGCTCGCGCCACAATTCATCCAATTCCTGCTGTCCGGCTTCGTCCAAAATCAATTCCATGAGTGGACGATCATCGCGGAAGTAGCCCATCATGCTATGAAAACCAGCGCTGAGCAAACGCCCCTTCTCTTGTTTCTCTTTCGGTGTATCGAGATAGTCCCGACCGCGTTCGGAAATATAAAAGGCATCGGGGAATAGCGCGCAGAAACTGTTGACAGCCGATTCCATTTCTGATGGGCGGTTCGAATCCAGTTCAGTGAGTTCCTGTCGACTCAGGTCAGCAGTACGGCGATTGGCAGCGTATTGCTGGTTCTTCCACAATACAAAAGGCTGGGCACCTTTGTGGATTCCCTCGGCCTGCAGATTGTCGAAGTGCGGTTCGAATTGTGGGCGTGTGCTAATGACATAGTCACTCAGCTCACGACAGGCGGCGACGACTGCGGCCTGTGATGTCGCGAATTGAGTTGGCTGAAGTGATTGACGATCGACAATATTCTTCGCCGGGAGTTGCTGCCAAAGCGCCAACAGCTTTTGCCATGGTCCCACGCTGGACGCATGTTCGTTTAAGCCGTCCCAGATCAATTGTAAATAGCGCCCGCTGAGCTGTTGCTGATCGGCGATCTCTTGAAGCGATGTTCGACGGTCTTCACGGTATTGATAGAGCCAAGCGGCATAGAAATAATCTGCGTAGTCGATCGGTTGACGCAGATAGAATTCAACGATCCGCTTGACACAATATTTATCACGATCTGTGTCGGCCATCACTGGGTGGGGAGCGAACTCGATCCCGTTGGGAGTGAAAACCATGTGCTCAGCGACTTGCCGCGCGGCAGCAAGGTATTTGTTGAGCAGGGCAGGGGACATCGTGAGCGATTCCCCTGAATTATCAAAACCCGCCACGTTGGCTGGATCGACGGGAAAGGTACGCGTGGGGCGAATGTCAACACCGGTCAAATCCCGAATGCAATTGTCGAACTCCACGTTGCTGAGTCGATGCACCAGCACCGGACCAGGATCGCCCGCAGTTCGCTCAGCTTCGAGCTGTCGCAATTGGGTGATCCATTGCACGAGCGCGTGCTGGTCAGCGGGAGTGAATTGGATGTCGCTATCTGCAGGGGGCATCTCTGCGGCTTCGACTCGGTTTAAGATCATTTCCCACACGGGATGCGCGGCGGTGACATCGCTTAATTGCTGATAGCCACTTAGATCAAGTGCCGCTTCGGGATCGTCGCTACCATGACAGCTCGCGCAGTGTTGTTGCACAAGTGGCCCAAGCTTCTCGGTGAATTGCTGCGACAATTCAGTTAGGCGCGCTTCAGTAGACTGCGCGGATATGGCGGAGGTGTCGTTTCCGCACAGCACGATCAAAATTAAGAAAGCTACCGCATATGATTTCAGTTCATAGCAAAGTGGAATCGATTGACGCAAATAGAATGGAAACATGGGACGGCACAAGCGGAGGTAGGATCTGGCGGGTACTGAGGGGGGTTCTTCCATGATAACCATTTTTCTTGAAGTCTGCGAATTCAACCAGTCATCACCAGCAAATAATCATTCCATCGGATTAGGAGTAAGATTAGGATTACGATTAAGAACGCCCCATCCAGGCCTAGGCCCCACGAACGGCTACTAATTAACAGTGAAAACTTCAGTGACTAGGAAAATCCCCATACCGAATAGCCTGCCGCATAGT
>JBGSJT010000668.1:0-36895 GCA_041741715.1 Pirellulaceae bacterium
GGCTTGAAAAATCCGCGCGGTGCGATGCATGGTGTCAGCCAAGGCCAAGCTTTGCGCAATATTCTTGGTGCACGGTTTTTCACAGTACATGTCCTTGCCCGCCTTGGCCGCGCTAATGGCCATCGTGGCATGCCAATTGGGACCGGTGGCAATCAGCACGGCATCGATATCGCGTCGGTCGAGCACTTCACGATAGTCGCGAACCATGGTGCAGTGATCATTGCCGTTTTTGTCGTCGATGATTTTCTTGACCGCCACCCGCCGCGCTTCCTTGATATCGCAGACGGTGGCGAACTGCACATCGGATTGTTCGAGAAAACAGCCCAGGTCGTAGGTGCCACGATTGCCGATACCGATCCCACCCAACACGATCCGTTCGCTAGGTGGCACGGCGCCATCGCGTCCGATGGCCGAGCTGGGGATGATCGTGGGGAGCGCTACGCTGGCGGCAGCGGCCGCGACGGAGCCCTTTAAAAATACTCTACGATTGTTGCTGGTGGCAGGCTGGGCCATGACAATTCTCCTGTGGAAAAAGTGGCCGGGAAGTCGAGCTGGGAGGATAGTTCACTTGTCAACCCAATCGGGGCGACGGGGAACTAACACCCAAGATACCTGATTTCCTGGCCACTTTCCAATAGGCCAGCAAATCTGCTCAATTATGCGACGTAGCGATCGATCAAACGCTTGGCTGCGTCGCGTCCGCCCCAACCAAAGGCGATTGCGGCGGCGAGCCCCAGACCACCGAGCAGTATCCCGAAGGCCAAGTTGACGATCGAGGGTGCCAGCCCCATCCGCTGTAAGCCTATCGCTCCCGAAAAAATCACAATGGCTACGTGAGCAATCTGCGCCATGCGAGCAGCGTGCTCGACTCCCGAACCGCGCACCAAGCTGGCTGCCGATTTGCCCAGGAACATTCCCAAGGCCAGGATGGCGATCCCCAACATGACTTGGACCGCGAAACCAAGGAACTCCTCCAAATGAACGGCCAAGCGATCCAAGCCCATCATCGGTAGGGCTTGCATCGTCGCAAACAGCATGATTAACACCAACACAGCGGTACCAGCCATTTTCGAAGGGGATTGTGCGGTGACTGGTCGCGCGTCACCGGAAGTGTCAACCGATTTCGTGACCGGCGACGTAAAGCCCAATTTACGAGGCATGCCATCAAAGCCTACGCCCCCTAGTAGATCCTCCACAACGCCAGAAACGATCTTGGCCACGACATAAGAAATCCCGAGCACTACCACCGCTCCCAACAATCCGGGAATCAAAGAGGTTATTCGACCGAGTACTTGTCCGGCAGGCTGAGTAACAGCATCGATATCTAGCGAATTGAGTGCCGCCACCAACACTGGCAACAGGACCATGGCGTAGGCGATAACTCCGATGATATCCGACAGCTTGCGTTCGCTGAACGCTTCCCCCACGCCAACTTTGTCGGCCAAGCGGTTGACTCCAAACGAAGCGTTTAAATTGGCGACTACCGTCCGAATCAGCTTGGCGACAAAGGTACCAATGCCCAAGATCACCGCCGCTCCAACGATGTTCGGCAAATATCCAATGGCTTTCGTAAACATCGACTGGATAGGTTCCAACAGACCATTCATCTGCAGTGCACCGAGTACGGCCGGGAGAAACAAAAACAGCACCAACCAATAGGCTGCTTCGGGAATCGACTTGGCGAGTGACACATTGTTGGGAGCGCTCAAATCGGAATGCTCGATGATCGGAGCGGAGTAGTCCTGGTCTACGATAACCGTATCTCTCGCACGTTCGACGGCGGACGCCAAGCTTCCCGACAGATCTTTGGTGTCCGGAACCCCATACCTACCCTTAATCGAATCAGCAACTGGTTGACGCCTTGCGCGTTGAGTGTCTGCTGGAACGAATGTGTCATGAGCCGCCGATGTCAACTGCGTGGCATCCTCTCCGAGGCTGGCAATTTTTTGATCGATATCGATTGCTTCCAAGCCCCGTTGCGTCCCTTCCTTGACAACTTTCGCCAGAATCCAAGCCAACAGCGCCAAGGCACCAGCACTCAACAAACGCGGTGCGAAGGCGAAGACTTGGCTGAGAAAACCATTCAGCGGTTCGGATACGATCGGTAGCGCCAATGAGTTAAAGAAGGCCACCAACACGAACAACATGATCAGGTAAAAAGCCGCTTTGCCTAACAGCGCTGAAGGGGTGCTCCCCTTTTTCATCGATCCGAATTTGCCCGCCAAACGTTGATCGAATCCAGTCTTCAAGGCCCCAATGCGGACGATGCGCGAGATGAGATGCGCAATGATCCAGCCCACTAGCAGAATTACCATCGATCCCGCGATGCGTGGCAAATAGGTTGCGAGTTGCTCCGAAATATTTCCAAAAAGATCAGTTAAGTAGTCGGGCATACTGTTGAACTCCAAGTTAGCGATACTGCTGAACATATTCGTGATCCGCATCGGCAAAGACATCCAAAGGAACTGGCAGTTCCCTGCCATCGGCGGTAAGAAGATGGACTTGGTCTCCAGCAACCCGCAGCAGGGTGGCTTGTACCGTCTTGCCATCGGCCCGACGGGTCCAAACACGGGACTCTGGTACGGCTGGGCTACGATTGGCTGTTGCCTCGCTGGTCGGACTTGCGTCGGACAAATCGTCTAGCAACGGCGTATCAAGTGTCGGGGACTGCGTGGATGGTTGCGATGTCGCGATGACGTTGGCGTGCTGCTTGTCTAAGGCCACTAAAGGAGTGCTTTTGGCTGGAAAGACAGCCACGAACAGATTCCCTAGCAGCCAAATCGGTAGGAGAATAAAGAAAACCGTTCCCAGCACAAGTGAATCAATAGCGCGTCCGACGCGCGAACCACGAGCTTTCATGTCAGCCATCCTAACTAAAACCAGTGCATCATGTTGTGGAGACCACTATAACAAATTCCATCAAATGAGTGAGAGGCTGAGTAGGTATGAATGCAACTTGAAACAATTTCCGTGGCATTGCAATGTTTGCCGAACAAGTCCCAAGCGTGGGTCGCTCTGGAAGAGTGCGACGAATCAAGTGGGTCGCTCCTGCCGGGTGCGACATCCCGTGAGGCCCGTTGCACCCGGCAGGAGCGCCCCACTCAATTGGCGTCCACTAGGGCAGACTCTTTGACAGTGCGCGAAATTCTGTGTTGTTCGTGATAAACTATTTCAGCGGTTGATACACTTCGAAATTGCGCAAGGGAACAATGACTTCAACATGAGCAAGAAAGCCTCGAAAAAGAAGCTGTCACTTGAACAGACCACGGAACTGCTCGAAGTTTTGAAAACTCGTTTTGAGCAGAACATGAACCGCCATCTGGGGTTGGCGTGGGCCAAAGTGCAAACGCGACTGGAGGCTCATCCCGACAAACTGTGGTCTCTGCATGAAATGGAAATTAGTGGTGGTGAACCCGATGTCGTTGACTACAACAAAAAAAATGGCGAAACGATTTTTTATGATTGCTCGCCTGAAAGCCCTCCAGGCCGTCGAAGTGTCTGTTATGACCGGCAAGGGCTGGAGTCCAGGAAAGAACACAAGCCGCACAACAGCGCGCTGGAGTTGGCTGCCGCGATGGGGATTGATCTGTTGACGGAAGAACAGTATCGCGAGCTACAGAAACTTGGCAACTTCGATACCAAGACATCGAGCTGGTTGAAGACACCGGCTGTGATCCGAGGACTTGGCGGGGCACTGTTTGGTGATTTTCGCTATGGCCAAGTCTTTGTGTATCACAACGGTGCACAGTCTTACTATGGGGCGAGGGGCTTCCGTGGCGCGCTGGTGGTCTAGCACTTTGTCAAAGCCAAGTATTGGTTTTCATCGTAGTGGACGAGGTCACGAGTCCTAGCGAATGCACGACACCGAGGGGACTCGTAACCTCGGCCACTACCCTAAAATTAAGCTGTGACAAAAAACTAGGCACTATCTCAAGAGAGGACTGCCACTTGTGTGGAATGGGCTTCGATCTAGTATAAGTAGCTGAGGGCAAGTTTTCAGATTCTCGAAGTACCCGCGGCGAGCGCCACAGTGGCTCATTTAACCGAAAGACTGACACTTCTCGCTGAACGCCACCACGCAGGGGCTCGTTCCCAGGCTCCTGCCTGGGAACGCACTGTCTTGGAGGCTCCGCCTCCCGCGTCCTTGGAACCAACGACACTTCGGCAGGCGGAGCCTGCATTGCCTTGGGTTCCCAGGCTGAGCCTGGGAACCAGAGGGTGGCGTTGACCGAGAAGTCTCAAAAAACTTACCTTCAAGTACTTATTCTTCCCAGATTGTGCTTGCTATCCTGATCTTGCCGTGAAAGTCGCGTACTCGTGAATTCCCCTCCCCCACATGCCAACTTTGTGCTGCTCAGTCCTCGCGATTCGGTGGTCGTCGCGCTACAAGATCTGGAACCGAAGTCCGTATTGCAATTGGCTGGTGAGCCGTTGGTCGTCCGCGATTTCATTCCAGCGGGTCACAAAATGGCGATTCGCACGATAGCCGCTGATGCGCCGGTCTTCAAGTTCGGTTGGTCGATCGGCTTGGCTACCCAAGCGATCCAAGCAGGCGACCATGTCCATTCGCACAATTTGCGTTGCGATCATACGATCGATTTAGATGCCATCGCCACCGACATCCCGGACGACGTGAAGCCGATCGACCAATACACGTTCTCCGGCTACCAACGATCTGGTGGCAAAGTTGGGACGCGCAACTACCTAGCGATCATTAGCAATGTTAACTGTTCAGCCTCAGTGGCTAAGCTGATTGCCAGTCGCTTTGACTCGGCGGCGCTGGCTCAGTTTAAGAACATCGATGGTGTTGTCTCGTTCCGGCATGGGAGTGGTTGTGCGATGGCCTTCGAAGGGTCACGGCATCGCATGCTGACGCGGGTGCTGGGAGGGATGGCCCGGCATCCAAACATCGGTGGATTTTTGTTGGTCGGTTTGGGGTGTGAACAGGGGACGTTGGATCATTTAGTGCGCTCGCAAAAACTGCACCACATCGCTGCGCCCGGTGGAGCGCTTGCCGATAACGAAGAAGATTCAGTCCCCGTCCTGTCGATTCAGAATTCAGGTGGCACACGGGCCACGGTGGAACAAGGTGTCGAAATCGTAGCTGACATGTTGCCACGCGTGAACGCAGTACGCAGGACAACTGTGGCGGCCTCGAATCTCATCTTGGCGACTGAATGCGGCGGCTCCGACGGCTACTCGGGGATTACCGCCAATCCCGCGTTGGGTGCCGCCGCTGATCTGTTGGTGGCCTGCGGAGGTACCGCCATTCTATCGGAGACGTCGGAGATTTATGGTGCGGAACACTTGCTGACCCGACGCGCGCGATCGCGGCAAGTGGCAGAAAAACTGCTCGAGCGGATCGAGTGGTGGAAGTGGTACTGTGGCAACTATGGCGAAGAACTCGATAACAATCCGTCGGTGGGTAACAAAGCGGGTGGCTTGACTACCATCGCCGAGAAATCATTGGGGGCGGTGAGCAAAGGTGGAACGACGGCCTTGGAAGCGGTCTATGAATACGCGGAACCAGTCGAACAACGTGGGTTTGTGGTGATGGATAGTCCTGGCTTCGACCCGGCCAGCGTTACCGGAATGGTTGCGGGTGGTGCGAACCTGGTGGCCTTCACCACGGGCCGCGGCAGTTGCTTTGGTTTCAAACCAGCTCCGAGTTTCAAGATCGCCTCCAACTCGCGACTCTTCGCACGGCTTCCGGAAGATATGGATTTCAATGCGGGGAAAGTGGTCGAAGGGGAATCAGTGCAAGATGTCGGACACGAATTGTTCTTGCGACTGTTGGCTACCGCCAGTGGCGAACCGACGTGCAGCGAACGATTGGGACTGGGGGACGAAGAGTTTGTCCCGTGGCAAGTTGGACCGGTGTTGTGAGTGACTGGCGACGACTGTTAACCGATCCCCATCCCGGCCTGCTTGCTTGGGCAATGCGGTGGTGTTTGCGACTAGCCAGTTTTCCGTATGCCTGGGCAATGTGGAGTCGCAACGCGGGCTACACTTGGGGACTATTGAAAGCCACCCGCTCACCGCTGCTTGTTGTCTCCATCGGCAATCTATCGGTGGGGGGGACCGGCAAAAGCCCGATGGTCGCTTGGTTGGCACGCTGGATGCGAAAGCGGTACGTGCGCGTGGCAGTGCTCAGTCGCGGATATGGTGAACTGGATAGCGGTCGCAATGACGAGGCACTGGAGTTCGAACTGCAGTTTCCTGACGTACCTCATCTGCAGAATCCTGATCGCCGGACCTCGGCCAAGTTGGCTGAGGAGGAACTCGAGATGGAAGTGCTGTTGCTCGACGATGGCTTTCAACATCGACGACTGGCGCGAGATATTGACTTGGTACTGCTGGATGCCACTCATCCTCCCGTCGGTCGTTGGTTGCTCCCCGGTGGTCTGATGCGCGAACCACTATCGAGCCTGTCACGCGCGGCGGTGGTTGTGTTGACGCGGGCAGATCAAGTTAACGCAGAAGAACTGTCGCGGCAGCAGCGTCGGATCAAACGTTACGCACCACAGAGCTTGGTCTTAACCGCGCAACATCGCGCAGCGAGTCTGTGGGTTCAGCCAGCGCAATCGCGTGGGGTGGATCAGTTGCAGGGTGTGGACGTGTTGGCCTTCTGTGCGATTGGCAATCCCGAATCGTTCTATCGCAGTTTGACGGAGTTGGGTGCCAGGGTGGTGGACTGCCGTACTTGGCGCGATCATCATGCCTTCACGGCGGATGATATGGCTGGGCTGGCCGATTGGGTGAGTGCCTACCCAACTGCGCGTCTGATGGTGTGCACGATGAAGGACTGGGTCAAGATTCAAGAGCCGAGTGTGGGTGGCATCGAGTTGGCAGCCCTGCAAATCGAACTGCAGATCTTGAGCGGTCAAGCCGAATTGGAGCAGCGGCTTGAGTTGTTGTTGGACAAGCGGCGATTTGCAAGCGACTGACTGTCGTAGCTACGTTCGCCAGAACGTCGACCCCTTGCCGTCTGGCGACGGCAGCTACGGGGAAGTCCCAACACTAGTCAACATTTACGGAGTTGACGATGTACAAACCGCTGTTGGCGCGGCGGGCAGTCTCTTGGGCCATTTGCTTAGCATAAAACGTGCGCACGCGCCCTTGCAGCAAAACTCGCTGGCCATCTTGTTCGACACGAATACGCCGAACCTCAGCGATCGGACTCTCCGACAGCAACAATTTGATGCGACCGGTAATATCGCGAAATCCAGAATCGATCATATTTGGGCCCATCCGTTAGGAGCCGTGGTAGCGATCGTGAGTGGAGTTGTGCGAATCATGATGAAAGTAACTCACGGAGAATTAACTGTCTCTCAGTATGGCGTTTCGTCAGTAAAGGTCAATTGCAATCGTTACGATCCTTACGATCCTTAGAGATAAATCTACAGATGCTAGCATTCGCGTATTCAAGCCTGCTTCATCGGCGGTTGCCGTGCAGTTCTGTCCTACGCTGAAGTAGCTGCATCTCAGACGGGTGGGATCAGTAGGAGTACTTGGATGCTGAGTTACCATGGTCGAAATTCTTTGCACAGTAACTGGAATCATCGCTGGAGTGGCGATCGTTGCTTCCTTGTTTCACCATCAAGGAGAGCGCCAGAAGTTTGCGGCTGCCAAGGACCTCTCGGATTCCGATCGCATTTTTGGCATCGCGGACCAATTGCAAGTAATTTCCCACCGAGTGGCTGCGAATGTCACTGCCCATAGTGAGAAGGTTGTTCATATCAGCGACCGGTTAGCGGTCCCCTCATCGGGACCAGAACACGTACTGTCGACCATCAATGAGATCATTACGGCTAACCAGGCCATGCACGGACAGTTGGCAGATGCTCAAAAACAAATTGCTCAGCAGTCGCGAATGATCGAACAAGCCTCGATGCAAGCGCGGACCGACGCGCTCACGGGGTTGGCCAATCGCCGCGCGTTGAATGAGTTTCTAACAAATTCAATCGAGGGGGCGGGAGAAGGCTCGGTCACCGGTCTGATATTGATGGATATCGATCACTTCAAGAGCTTTAACGATAACTTTGGCCACGCTACTGGAGATGCCGTACTGGCTAGTTTCGCGCGCTCGATCGCCACCTGTTGCGGCGAGAGTTCGTACGCGGCGCGTTACGGTGGAGAAGAATTTGCCGTATTGCTTTCCGGAGCGAATATCGAGTCAATCGTGGCGCAGGCAGCGGAAGTTCGCTATTACGTGAGCGAACAAGTGATCAATTACGAAGACTTGCAATTAAAGATTACCGCCAGTGGTGGCCTATGTCTACTTTTGCAGGGGGACAGTTGCAACGCAGTTTATGAACGGGCAGACGAAGGACTGTATCAGTCTAAGAAGGCAGGACGTAATCGCGGGTTTTGGCTGTCGGCCAATGGTTGGCTACCTTTCCCAGAACGATCGGGCGCTCCGCAAATACTCGCCGACTTGATTTACGCTGATGCTAGCCACATTTCCACTCAAGCAGCAATCAGTGCAGCGAAAAATCCGGCAGCGAAACCAATTCCACTTGGCATTGCTCAAGAACAGATTCCGCGAGTAGCCGCTTCGAAAATCGTTTTGGGAAGTGTAGCGGAACCTGCTCACCTGGATGAACCAATTCAACCAAGTGTTCCATCGGCGGACACCGATTTCGAGAAGTCAGAAATACTTGATTTAAAGTCTTTCGTGGGTCGCTTGGAAGCCTTCCTAGAACAGTTGCGAAAAGCGGACCTGCCAGCGGCAGCGGTGATGGTCGAAGCCATTGGACTGAAAAACAATGAGTCCCACGATGCCAATCAATGTTGGAATGAAGTGCTGGCGACTGTCCAACGCAATTTACGTGGCATTGATGTTGTCTGCCTTTATCGCCCTTATACGTTATGTATCTTCATGCCAGGTTGCTCGTTGGACGCTGGCATTGGGCGGGCTGCCAAGATCAAGCTAGCACTGAGCGACGCCTCTTCGACTTGGATGACCAACATAGTGCCCAAGAAATTTTCGATGTCAGCCGCCGCCGTGGGGAGTACAGAGGACAATACCCATTTCCTCAACCGCTTAGAGCTTGCGTTGGAAGAGGCCCAGGACACTACCGATCGAGAATTAGTCGTCCACGACGGTAGCACTTGTCACTTTCAAGAGATTTAGGCTCTGTTTGAAAAGGGAACATTTTTCCAATTCGCAAAAAATGTACTTGACCGCTAGGAGCCGCGCTTGCTATTGTTCGACTATCGCATGAGAGCTGGTGCAACGGAACTAACGAGCAGAGAACTTTAGTAAAAAACGCTCTTGCAGCAGCCCTCAAAAACATGTAAATCTGAGACAGCCAAGGGGATGAAACAAAACAGTCCCCGTGCAGTCTAAATAATAGCGAATATTTAAAAAACGCTCCCGGATCCGTAGCTCGCAGTCCTCCGCCCCCCTGGGACTCGTTCACAATCCGGGAGCTTTTTTTTTTCTACCAAGCCAGTCTACCTAGACCACCTATTTCCCCCATGCGTCAGGCTTAACCTGACAGGTCCAAAGCTATCCCCGACAAGCGGTCTTTAGAGCTACGATCGTTTGTTTCGATCTAATCGATGGGAACGGATCGTTCGGTACGAACCGTATTAGCAGTGCTAGGGGAACGCAATGATTGGCCGAGCTACAAATGGAGTAAGCTCCGCAGGCTGGGCTCTATTGAGTTGTGGCTTGCTAGCGATTTGTTCAGCACCATCGCCACTCGCGGCTGCCGAAGCTTGGCCAAAGGTGGCAGAGTCGCTCCGTATTGAGCCGACATCGGTCTCGGCTCCCTCAAGCCCTCTATCGTCTGTCAGGACGGACGTACTCGATGGGCGGATGATTGCTTGTCGCGCAGTGCGGAATTGGACACCGGCTCAAGCTCTGAGGGCGCGTGGACGGACTGTGGTGGAAGCCTTCTCGCAAGAGGACGAATGCACGCGCCGCGCAGCTCAGGCAATTGCTACTTTCTTGGATTTGCAAGCTTGCCAGCAAGAGGATATCGCGGCAGCCAATGGTCTGCGCGCTTACTACACGCGGATTGCCGTGGCGGAACAACTAAGACTGGGGGACGAAGCTCATAAGTTGGTCGATGCAGAGGAAGCCAAGCAGCACGCTGCCCTTCACAGCGGCTTGGCTGCTAGCGTGGATCTCTCCAGTTTCCAGCGCAGGCAGTTGGAAATCGAGGACCAGCAATTGCAGCTTCGCTCTCAGGATCGACAGCTCCGCAGTTTGCTGGCGCAGTTGGCAGACTGCGACTACGCCTTCGACACGGTCTGGCAAGAGAATCTGGATGTCCAGGTCAATGCGTTGGATTGTGATTCATTGACAACCATGGCGCTCGGCAAGCGGCATGACCTGCGGAGTTGGCGTTACTTGTGCGCACAGGTCAATGAAACATCTGCCCCCATCTTTGCGCGACTCCTCTCGACGGCCGTGGGTAGCTTTGGTTTGCCGACTCCCATGATCTTAGGGCTCAAAAGCTTGTTCTGTCCCCCGGATCATGAACAATTCGCCCGCAATCTGCAGCGCGAGTTGAACTTGACGGTGGAGACCCATCGTCGCTGGATCGAGCAGTCGGTGGCGGAGAAGTGTGCCAAGTTAGAATTGGCCTACGGGCGGATGGAACTGGCGCAGCAGACTGTCAGCAGCTGGCAAGCTCGTCGCCAGCAACTTGAGCAGCTCGTCGAACTTGGCAAACCCGATGCCGCGCAGAGTGCAGCCGCGCGGATTGGTTGGCTGGAATCCCGCACCGCCGAAATCAGTCGCCGACTGGAGGCCCGACTAGCTGAGATCGAGTTGGCTGAGGCGAGCGGAGAACTTGCCCGCCGCTGCTGCTCAGGGGAAGCGTGGCTAGTAACCGGCAAGTGAGCCTAAGCATCATGCAGGAAATAAGTATCGGGGCTTAAACCGTAGCTGCGGTCGCCAGATGAAACGTAGCTGCGGTCGCCAGACCGCAGGGAGTCTACGTTCTGGCGAACTTAGCTGCGACAGTTTTCTTCCGAACGATGCTAAAGCAGTTGCGGTCGCAAATCTGTACTGGCTTTGGGACTACAGGAACAATCCTCCAGTTGCATTGCCAATAACGTATCACACGCATCGTCGATACGAAGGATCATCCCATGGTCAATCGAAAAGTGCAGGTTATACGCTAACTCAACATCGATTGTTGTCGCAATTGCGAGCGATTGAAGGCCGCAAACACTTTTTACGGTGCGCTGCGACCGGTGAGACTTGTTCCATTTCCGCCACGGGTCAGATCGTTGATCGCTTAGCGGTGCAGCGGGACGGCGTACTATTAGCGGACGCCCCGCTGCTGGATGGTCAAACTCTATTTACTCGCGCCCCGTGGTTGGGAGCCGTGCTGAGCCTAGTCGCTCTGATGACTGTGGTGCTTCAGCATCGAAAAAGTTGGTAGACTGCGCGCGCACTGCGTTGGAGTCCAGGCTTTAGCCGCTTGTGCTGCATTCGACATGCAAAGCGCCTAAAGGCTGGACTCCAACAACGATGCTGCAGTTCCACGCGTTGAAAGTGGCCGATGCTACGTGCCGAATTCGGGGCGGCGGCGACCGAGTTGTTCCTGCAATCGCGCGACAATGCTGGAATGCATTTGACTGACGCGACTCTCACTCAGATCGAGCGTAGCGCCAATTTCTTTCATCGTCAATTCTTCGTAGTAATAAAGAATGATGATCAAGCGCTCGTTGCGGTTGAGACCTTTGGTGACCAACCGCATCAAGTCGCTCTTTTGCACGCGACGCGTGGGGTCTTCACCCTTCTTGTCCTCCAGAACGTCTATCTCGCGGACATCTTTGTAGCTGTCGGTCTCATACCACTTTTTATTGAGGCTGACCAAGTTGACGGCATTAGCCTCAGTCTGCATCTTTTCGACTTCGGAAACGCTGATTTCCATGTACTCAGAGATCTCGCGTTCCGTAGGAGCGCGACCATAGCGGGCTTCCAACTTCTTCTTGGCTTCACCTAGCTTGCTCGCCTTGCTGCGAACCAAACGCGGTACCCAATCCATCGATCTTAGTTCGTCGAGCATGGCACCGCGAATTCGCGGTACGCAATACGTCTCAAACTTAACGCCACGCGCTGTATCAAAGGCATCGATGGCGTCCATCAGTCCAAAAATGCCAGCGCTAATAAGATCATCCAACTCCACGCCGTCGGGAAGTCGTTGCCAAATGCGGTCGCCATTGTAGCGGACCAGCGGCATGTACTCTTCAATTAAACGATTGCGAAGATCGACGTTGCCCGGATCTGCTTTGTATTGCTTCCAAACATCTTGAATCTCTTCGGCTGTTGCGGTCTTCGTTGCCATTCAATCCTCCGTGAGCTGACAGTTAGGGCGCAAGCGCCGCTAGCAAGACTTGTAGCGTGTCCGTCGTCCAGTTGCCATGCCAACTTGATCTCTTTACCCCGAAGTTTCGGAGTTGCTGTTAGCGGCTGCCGTGTGCAGGCGAGCCATTTCGACGCGGAAACGATTTTCCACAGATTCGGAAATAGTTTTCTGGGCCACGTTGCCGATCCAGAATCCTAGTCCACTGAAGCCAAAGAAAACCACTAAACCATGCGAGAGTATCTCGTCGGGGGGCAAACCGGTAACCAGGCCGCGCACGATGATCAGACACAAGGCGACTGATCCCAACACACCAGAATATGCGCGGGCCATGCCATGTCTCCTGTCTTGTTGACGACTTCCTTGCCGATCTACTTCCCAGGGTGCAGAGCAGTGCAGGCCAAGCAAAAACTCAATCGAGTGTCGACCACTTAATGGTCAGACCTAGTTGCTGATCAGACGGCACTCCTCCGACAAACTAAGGTATCGACGGCTCCACCTCAAAAATTCAGTCTAAATTTCATGGACCCTATATCTTCACCAAACTATCACAGTAGAAGCCCTGCGATCTGGCGACCGCAGCTACGGTTATGTCGCGACAGTAACTAGTCGCTCCAAGAATTAGTCGCGCGTAGAATTAGTCGCGCGTAGCCTAGTGCTCTGTCACCATTTGACTTTTGGGTTGCGGGTATTCTACCCTCCCGTGGTCCGGGAAAAGGTGTCCGACACCAAAAGCCAGAACGGCCCTGCTGGTGCTTCGCACTTTTGGTGTCGGACACCTTTTCCCGATCCCTGGCACTTTTGGTGTCGGACACCTTTTCCCGATCCGATTGGCTACCCACTAATTCTTCCTAAAAGCCAATTTTAAATGTGTTTGAAGCCTAGTTCGTCCACGAACACTAGCGAAAAATCTGCCGCAGGGCCTCTTGAGCAGCGTCCCAATTGGCAGCCGCCTTCGCGAAATCGACTTCCATCCAACGCACCAGTGAATCGCCCTGCGCACGCGAGGGCTGGGGATGTCCTGGACGAACTGGGAATTGTCCACTGGAGCCCATGGCTAGCCTCCCTTCGGTATCCTCCGAGATCAAATAGTTGGCTAGCTCGGACGCAGCGCGAGGGTGAGGCGAGTTCGCGATTACGCAGACTGTGTTGGGAATCCGCAGCGCGCCAAGTTGATGCGGACGTTGGTCGGGATAAACAATTTCTACTGGTAAGCCAGCATCGATCTCCACCAACGCGTCGTCGGTATCGGTCAAGCCGAAGGCTAATTGTCCTGACGCGACCGCTTGGGCGACTTGTTTATTTCCCGCCAACACCACCGCATTGGAGTGGATCTGGCGGAATAATTCCTCTGCTTTGTCCCCACCCAACTGATCGCGCAAGACAGTGAAGTGGGTGGCGGTTGTTCCAAACAACGGTAGCGCCAAGCCACACTTGCCCTTCCATTTTTCGTCGGCCAGATCGGCAACCGAATTGGGACGAAGGGTTGGATCTGGTAGTAAGTCGCGATTGACTAAAAACACCCGTGCTCGGGCAGCGAGACCAACCCACGTGCGGTTACGGCTGCGCATGTTGGCGGGCCAATCACGGGGAATGTCCCAGGCGATGGGCTGCAACAATCCGGCTTGTTCCAATCGCAGCGTGTGCAGGATTTCGTTATTCCAAAACACATCGCACCGCGGCCGCTGGCTTTCGCTTTCGATGCGCGTCACCAAGCCGAGCGTCTTGGTAGATTCCACGTCGAACTGCGGCACAACTTCGATCTCGGGATGTCGGCGAGCAAAGGCGGCAAGGATCGGTTTAGCGTACTCGCGATCCGCAGCCGAATAGATGAAGACACTATTCTCGCTATGGCGCACACAACCGCAGCAGGCTAGTAACAGACAGCCAAAGGACAGAGGCAAGAAACAGCGACGCTGTCGATGGAGCATGCGTTTGTCTTTACTTAACTTTGTTAGGTTGGTATGCGTGATCGCGTTTGAAAAGCACTTCCATCGAAACGATTTCGTCAGGCATCGCGGCTGGTGCGCCCTCCTCTTTTTTCTCATCGGGATTGATCCGCACTAAATTGCTCAGCACATCCATGCCTGAGATCACGCGTCCGAAAGCGGTAAAGCCATCGTTCAATTGGTAGGTAGGGACAAACGTCACAAAGAACTGGGAACCACCTGAGTTTGGGTCTTGGGACAACGCTAAGCCGAGAGTGCCACGAAAGAATCCGCGGGCACCAGGCTTATCGTTTTCATTATAAATCGTGTAGCCTGGACCACCCGTGCCATCGCCGGTTGGGCAACCAGTCTGGGCCATAAAATGCTCGATGACGCGATGGAAAGTATGCCCCTGGTAGAAGCCCGACTCGATCAAGCTGATGAAATTGGCGACCGTTTCTGGTGCTTGGTTCTCAAACAGTTCGAATTCAATATCTCCCTTAGAGGTGTGCATCAACACGCGTGGCAGCGGTTCACCTTGTGCATCTTGCTGGCGGGCTTGCAACTCTTCTTGCCATAATTTTTCCACTCGCGGCAGATCCTGTTGCAGTCCCATCAATTGCGGGCTAGCCCCACCTTCGATCGCCAATTTATTTAAAATGGGTCTCAAAGCTTCGAAATCGCATAATGCGAAGGCAATCATGCTGGCTGTGGAAAGCAACTTTTCTTGAGGGTAGTTGTTGGCTAGTAGAGCTTGGGCTACCGGTAGCATCCCTTCGTAGCGGTCGTCCTCCACATTGTCGTTTACGATCTTCCACAGCATCTCGGCGATCGCCGTCTTGGCCGCTGGATCCGATTGGTATTCGGCCAGTGCCGTTTGCAGAAACCGTTCAAAAACGGGTATACCGCTTCGTCTGAGTTCAAACCACTGCGCCCTCAGTTCGCGGTCCTGCGACTCAACTAGATTGGTGTTAAAACGCACCAACACGCCGCGCATGTTCTTCAAGTGTTCGCGGAGTTCATCCGTAGCCTGCTTAAACTCGGGCGTTTCTGGGCGGATTTTCGGCAGCGCAGGTTCGCTGGCGGGAGGTTGTTGAGCCCAACCCACGCAGGGGACAAGCCCAAGACAACTGGCCAGCACGATCCATCGCAAAACGAGGCCGCAGTGTGGTTGTGTTATGAACGTTTTCATGAAGTCTCAATCGTTGGAAATGCAATAAATGATGAATATCGAACAATCCAATGTAGCTCCAGTCGCTAAACTTCAGAAGCCGCAAACTGAGCACCAGCGCGAAAAGCCCACGGCTAGCGCCTGAGGTTCACCAAAGACTATCTTTACAGTCCGAGATGTCTCATCCGCGTTCCAGGGTAAAATCGGGCAGTCGCACAATCTCTCCGCCGCGCGTCGCCGATTCGTGCGCACATATTCCGACGCACGTCCAATTGGCGCTAGTCACTGCATTGGGACTGGGGTCGCGATCCTCCAGCAGCGCATTGACAAATTCATTGACCAAGTGGGGATGCGAACCACCGTGTCCACCCCCTTGCACAAACGACAAGTGCTGGGCGTCGTGAATTTCCTGTGGCATGGTGAAACGCTGGATCTCGGCGGGTAGCAAGTGCGCGAAATCGGGTACCTCTACTTTCTCTGCAATCTCAGACTCAGGTTTCTTGGCAGTGTGAATCACATGCGGCTGGTGTTCGACTAACGTCCATTCGAAGCTACGTTTGGTCCCGTAGACATCAAAGCTCTCGCGATACTGCCGAGCCACGTCGTACAGAAACCGCCAGACGTGCGCCGTCAGATCACTATCCTTTATTTTAATGTGGCATGATTCGACCGCGAAGCGATTCCCCGATTTGGCCGCAATGTTGTCGCGCACCGTCCCTGAACCGAAGCAGCTCACGTACTCTGCCAAGCCATCGACCAAGGCTAGACAGGGACTCACGACGTGCGTGGCGTAATGCATGGGGATCATTTCCTGCCAATACTCGGGCCAACCATCCATGTCTTGTGGATGCGAGGCGGCCAGATGCTGGATCTTGCCCAGTTCTCCTTTAAGGAACATCTCGCGGATGAACAGAAACTCGCGGCTGTAGACCACCGTCTCGGCCATCATGTACTTGAGCCCCGTGGATTGGACTTTCTCCACAATCTGTCGGCACTCGTCCACCGTGGTCGCCATGGGGACAGTGCACATCACGTGCTTGCCCGCATCGAGCGCCTTGAGCGACATCCACGCATGGTCGTTGATGGGACTATTGATATGGACAAAGTCGATGTCGCGGTCAGCCAGCACAGCGTCGTAGTTTTCATAACGTCGCTCGATCCCAAATTCGTCCCCTGTTTTTTTCAGTTGCCGTGGATCGCGTCGGCAAATCGCCAGCACCTGCGTGGTGGGCAAGCTCTGATAGATGGGGATAAACTCTGCTCCGAAACCCAGGCCCACCATCGCCACGTTCAGTTGTTTTGTCATCGTCGGTCTCACTCAGCAAGGAAAGGATTTTGCGGAGAGAAGTTTACACTAAAATTCATCGCCCCAGTAGTTTTTCCCACCACGATTTTTCCGGCGGCAAAGGGACCGGGCGGAAGGTCTCCATGGGTTGCGTCGAATAGACACTCCCCTTGGGCTTCGCAACGGGAGCATGGGGGTCGTCTTCGTCGCCTGAAAATTCGATCATCAGCCGCAAGGCACCGATTTGAATCAACTGACCAGGCATCAAAGTGGCTTGCTGCACGCGGGCGTCGTTGACATAGGTGCCGTTCATCGACTCGAGATCCTTGATTACCAACGCCCCTTCACCGGTCAGCGAAAACTGGCAATGCTTGCGACTAATCGAATCGTGATCGATACACAATTGTGAACCGGGTTCGCGCCCCGCGACCGCTGGTGGGCTAAATACCCAGCGTTTTTGACTGATCCCTTCCACGTGATTCTGTAGCGTCAATTTGTAGACCATCGTAAGTGCACACCCCGTATTGAAAAGATTGCTGCTGAGAAGCTGCGACGACTAGACGAGACCAACCAGTCTATTCAAAGTAGCAAAGAACCCCCGCTAAGTGCCATGTTTTTCCTGTGGAAAAACGATAAAATAAGTAGTCTCTTCGCTCAACGCCACAGTTTCCCAGGCTCAGCCTGGGATCCCGCTGTCTTGCAGGCTCTGTCTGCCGTCGCGTCCATGTCGGTTTGTCGATGCGGGAGGCGGAGCCTCCAAGACAGTGCGTTCCCAGGCAGGAGCCCGGGAACGAGCGTGTTCGTGGTGGCGTTCAGCGGAAAGTGTCAGAATAAAGCAATAGTCGCTGATTGTAAGTCACGTTGAACAAACACATCCTGTCCACGCCTCTACTGGAAAGCAGCGCTCAGCCCCTGGTGCGTCGGCTGCCGCGCGAGTGGACGGCGGAGTACTGTTTTGAGCGACTTTCTAAACTCGAAGGGTGCGTCTGGCTGGATAGCAACATGCAGTCCCCCAGTCTGCAAAGCCGGGGGCTGGGACGCTACAGCTATTTAGCCGCCGAACCCTTCAGCCGAATTCGTGTCGACCAACCAGTGCGAGCCGTGCTCGATCAAGTGGTGGAGTTGCTACAACAATTCTATCAACCACGCTTGCCCGATTTGCCTCCCATGCAAGGCGGCTGGATGGGCTGGCTAGGATATGAACTGGGACGCACCTTCGAGACCTTACCTACGGCTCGCTATAACGAATTTCACCTCCCCGCCGCCGCACTCGGGCTGTACGATGTCGTGCTGAGTTGGGATCATGCCAGCGATCAAGGCTGGATCATTTCGCAAGGTTGGCCCGCAACTCAGCCACTACAGCGCTCGCGTCATGCCTATCATCGACTGCAACACTTCCTACAACTGCTGGAACAACCCGCACCAGCGTCTGATTCGATCACCCGGCTTGATCGCCAGTATCGACTCCGCCCCACGCAATTGTCCCCACAATTTCCGACGCGTTGGAATCAAGATTGGACCAGTAATTTCTCCCCCTCACAGTTTCGCGCGGCGGTAGCCCGCTGTGTCGAGTACATCTACGCTGGTGATATTTTTCAAGTCAACTTGGCGCAGCGATTGATTCGTCAGGCCTGCTGCTCATCGGAGCGACTCTATTCTCATCTCCGCCGACAGAATCCCGCGCCGTTTTCTGGCTATGCCGACTTTGGCCGCACCCAAGTCATCAGTTGTTCTCCCGAGCGTTTTGTGCAAGTCCAGGATCGACAGATCGAAACGCGACCCATCAAAGGGACGCGACCGAGAATGAGCGACCCCGTGGCTGACGCTGGTATCGCCGAGTTGTTACTGCATAGCCAGAAAGATCGCAGTGAGAATGTGATGATTGTCGACTTACTGCGCAACGATTTGTCGCGCGTCGCCGACCCCAATTCTGTGCAGGTCACGCAGCTCTGCGGTCTGGAGCAGTATCCGTACGTGTGGCATTTAGTCAGCATCATCGCCGCGAGGTTGGGGACCAACAAGACCGCCGCCGATCTGCTGGCGGCCACCTTTCCCGGCGGTTCGATCACTGGCGCCCCCAAGATTCGCGCCATGGAGATTATTGCTGAACTGGAACCCACCGTGCGTGGACCCTATTGTGGCAGCCTCGGCTACTGGAGTTTTGCCGGAGACATGGATACCAACATTTTGATCCGCACCATCACCGCCAGCGATGGCTGGTGGCAAGTGCCGGTGGGAGGAGGGATCGTGGCCGCCAGCGATCCGCGACTCGAAGAGCAAGAAACATGGCACAAAGCTGAAGGTATTCTGCGTGCCATCGATGCGTTGGAAACGCAGTAAAAGCGATGCGAATTCTGCGAACTTAAACCTAAACTTGCACTTGAACCTAAACCATTCAGTCTGAATACGGAGTTTTAAGTTTAAGTTTAAGTTTAAGTTTAAGTTTAAGTTTAAGTTTAAGTTTGAGTTTGAGAAAACGCTCAAAATCATTCAGCCTCTATTTAGTCTCGCCGCCCAACTCGATCTTGCCGAAGAGATGTCCACCCTTGGTATCGTGTTGCCAAGTTCCAGCATACTTGTCTTGATGCAATACTACTCGCGCACCAAAGGTTCCCATGCCGGGGATGGTCAAATTGTCCATCGTCAATACCGGCGTGCTCCCCGCCCACTTAACTTCGATGGCAATCGGGACAGTCACATCATGCTCGCCATACTTAATCCGCGCGGTCAATGCCCACAGATCCCCATCAGGTAGTTTTTCAACTTTTTCGATGGTGTAAGCTTCTTCGGTCAGTTTATCGAGTGGTCTACCATCGACCGTAAACTGTCCTCGCAATTTTGCACCCGTCAACAATTTGGTGAACTTGGCATAGAGTTCCTTTTCCGCCGCTGACGGAGCCGAGAATTGGGCCGCTGGCTGCTGTCCGCCAGTCTCCTGGGCCCGCACAAGCGTGGCTTGTAACAAACCGCAACTTAAACACCACACAGCAAGTATTAACACACGCACGATAGAACTCCTTAAAAACAACTGTTGTAACGGCCAGGAGAGTCAACGCTCAACACGCCGGAGCGTGACGGAGGCGAGTCCGCCCACGAAAGAAGGCTACTCACCGCGAATAATCATACTTGTCTTGCACCCCATCTTTTTGCCGCACATTCTTTTGTCGGAAAAGTACTGGAGCTCGAGCTACACTGCTCGCCAAGCAATTCTGAACTACTGAGGAGCTTCCGCTTCGGGATAGACCCACAGTTCCCCTTTTTCGGGATTGAATCGGTAAACGGCCCCAGCGGGCAATTCTGGTAACACCAACCGATTAGCTTCCACGATTTTCTGCATGAATTCCTCGTGCGACTTAGGAAAGCGACCCTCGGAGGCCTTGAACAATTGAATGGCTTGGGGAATTTGGATGTCGAGCACCGCCTTTTGCTCAAAGTTGAGCAGCGTCGCCGGTCCAGCGGTAATTGCCCGCGCCAAGCCCGTAGTTTCGTTGAGGCTCTGTCCGCGCTTCCCCACCCCCGCGACTGCCTTTTGCGGTGTCACTGTTTTAGATTCAGCCGTCTTGCTGGCCGGTGGACTGGAGGGACTGCACCCCGAACCAGTCGACACAGCCAGACCAGCGGCAACAATCACACAGACCAGCAGCTTATTCGGATTCGGAATTTTTTGCATTAGCTAACTCCATGGAATGTCGAGCACGTAACGCAACTCATTGTAGCATCCTCGGTAAAGTAAGAGCGTCTACCCAGGATTATAGCGTCCGGGTGGAATCGGGTGCAAAGAGGAGAAGCACCCGTCATGGCCCTGCGGTTGACGCTTCATTCCGACGGGGCTTGTAGTGGGCTGATATCGGCCAGGGGGGGACCGGTTAGAGGGCCGAGCAAACCTGCGATGATGGCGCGCTCTTGCCATTGTTTGTCGCGTGTGGCAGCTTGCAGACTGACGAGCTCTGCGGCTTGCTGATGCTGTGCGTCGGTGGGATTGTCAACGGCACTCAATCTTAAACTTAGCGCTTGATGCCAGACGTCGCGTGAGCCGTCATCGGCTGGGAACGAAAGGCCTTTTACCAGTTCGGGCTGAATGGTTCCAACCGCCAGGGTGCGAGCTATCGGAGGCCAGTCTCCAATACCCTGTGATTGGAGCTGAATGTTATCTTCGGTCAACGGAGACTGCCAGCCGCGTAGACTGATGAAATCCCATACAAGATCGTTGACTTCGTTCACGTTGGTTTTGCCTCGCAAGCTGACCAACGCGTCGGTGGCCTTTACAAAACCTGGGATATCGTCGGTCAGAATCGCAATGGCCGATTCGGAACATAAGCTCTCGCGAATGACTTGGGGGTAGTCGTCTTGTGAACGGTAGCTGTGCAATAAATCGAGGTTATCGCGCATTAGTTGTGCGGCGCGGGCGCCACGCCCAAGCAGCAGATTGACTCTCGCCGCTTCACTGGCCGCCAGCGCATGCCGCCGCCCGAGCCGTTTGGGTGGTACATGCAGTGCGATCTCGTGAGCGCGTTCCAGATATTCGACCGCTTGCTCGGGAGCTTGCTCAGCGAGCGCTTCGCCAATGCGGCTCCAAGCCCAGAAATTCTCACCACGAGCGATCGATGCGGAAAGTTTTCCGAGCGAGTTCAGCTCCGCTACACCCCTGTCGGCCCATGATCGACATTCGACCGGGCGATTAACGAAAGAAAAATACAACGCCAGACTGGCCGCCCGAGCGGCAATGAGCGGAGCATATTTACGCGAGTCGGCCTGTTTTTCGTAAGCCTCGATCGAGTTCTGGTAATACTGGACCGTGCGACTGTCGCGCTCCCGGAGATAGAGCCCTCCCAATTTATTCCATAACTCTCCCGCCGATTCCAGCAGGGAGACACGCTGTTTCTTAGAGGCTGTCTCCAGCAACTGCTTGTTCATCCGCAGTGTCGCTTCCATCAATTCGCGGCGTGCATCTTTCGTAACGTTTTCGTCTACCCAGTTAGCATACTCATGCAGGGCCAAATAGGAATCGTTGGAAGGTTTTGATAGGAGTTCCTGTTGATGATCGACAATCAACTGACGTAACTTGGTTTGGTGCCGCTGCTCAGCAACCACCGTGGGAAGTCGAATTAACCATTTGGCCAGCGCTACTGGGCTATTACTTGAGAATTGGATGTGACAGGCGGGCAAGGCATCAAACAGCGGATGCACCGATTTATGGTCCAACCGGCCAATCGCCAGCCGTAGCACTTTCAAACCTTTCATCCGAGTCAAATTGCGGAGTTCTGCTGGTTTGCAGGCGAGGTCCGACAAGTCAAGTTGCTCTAGTTGATCCAATTGCGCAACTCTCAAGAGAACATCGGTCGACGCGCGATGGATGGTCAAGTCGCGCAGCGGTGCGCACTGCTTGAGCCATACTAAGTCGGCCGAATTGAAGGCGGGCGCCTTTAACTCCAACTCGCGCAATGAATCGGCTTGTGCTAAATCACGCAGCGAAATCGAGTCGGGTGTCGCGGCCAAGAAGTGAGCTGACTCGAAACCGGGTTGCTGACCAAGACTGACGATCTGCTCAGTGGTCGGAGCGACAGCTTCTAAACGGATCCTGAATCGCGATTTCGAACTGAGTTGCGATAGCCGCTCAGCGGTGAGCGGCTGAGCAGCGGTACCCGCTTCCATCAATAGTTCAACTTGGCCCCCGGCGGCCAAAATGCCTTGCAACAAATCCGCAAGTGGATTGGCTGGCGCAACGGCGATGGTCTCTTCCTGGGTAGTCGTGTCATTGTCGAGCTGCGAAGTGAGCGATACGCTACTCGTGGTCGCTGTGGGGGAGAGCCAGCCATAAGTCAGAGCGACGATCGGGAGTGCGCAGAGCGCAAGTCCAACTAGCGGAATTAACAAGCGGCGAGACATCTGGCGGTTCGCAATTAAAGCCTGCCAACTTATCCCACGCCGCTTGGTGGCCGTCATAACTACGGTTCGTTCGGACGATTTCTTTGGAGTTCGTGGACGCGGACGTGGTGCGTCCAGGGAGCTACGATCCGAAATGCTGGAATCGGACAATTGATACTGTTCCGCGATCTCCGTTAACCGCGTTTGTACTTCCCGCATATTGGCCGGGCGCGCCGCAGGAGACTTGGCTACCATCTGAATGATCAGCTCTTCGAATTCACGCGGAACTTCGGGTCGCAGTTCGACGATCGACGGGGGGCGCTTAGTGCGATGCCGCATCACTTTTTCGACAATGTTGCTTCCGCCAAAGATGGGGCGCCCAGTCATGAGCGTGAAGAACGTGCAACCAAGACTGTAGATATCGGCCGCTGGTCCGATGTGCTCTGCACCTTCGGCTTGCTCTGGTGCCATGAAATCGGCCGTCCCCAAGGCCTGATCGGCGGCGGTTGCAAAAGCTTCGGTGGTAGCGTCGTTTTCGACCAGCGTGGCCCGCGCTAAACCGAGGTCGAGTATTTTGAGGTGATCGGCACCATCAATGGCTAAGTTGCTGGGCTTGATATCGCGATGCACGATCCCTAAGTCGTGTGCATGTGCGAGCGCATCGCAGACTGGAATCATGCAACGCACCAGCCGATTCCAGGCCAGGGGCCCCGCGTCGTGCAACATATCCTGCAGGGTTCCCCCGGATATGTACTCCATTGCCAGATAGGGGACTTCTCCCCACTGCCCCGCGTCGAGCGCTTTGACGATGCCCGGATGATCGAGTTTGGCCAGCAGGCGAATTTCGCGTCGAAATCTTTCTCGGCGTTCTTCCGAGCTGGTTAGTTGCCGAGGTAATATTTTCAGCGCGACTTCGCGTTCCAACTCCACGTGTCGCGCCCGCAGCACTTCTCCCATCCCACCTTTGCCAGCTTGGTCCAGTAGTACATAGGGACCGAGGCGCAGCGCGTCGACCCCTTCTTCAATAATCTTGCGTTTCTGAAATGAATTGAGCAATCCCAACACCACCAATTGCTCCAGCAGCTTGTGGGGGTCATCGGGACCGACTGGCCAGGTTGGGTCCGCGTTGAGTTCGACCAATGACTTGGCCGATTTCTCAGGCACGATCCCTTGCTTGACTAAGCGATCCAACAGCCACTGTCCTTGGCTGGATGCATCGTCATCAATGGGTTGATTGCCGTTCATCGAATCACGTGTGATGGAAAGAGGAGAATGACCGTGTGTCGATCAAACCAACGATTTCGATTTTCCATCCATCGTAGCGGAAATCGCTAAGGTTTTCTGTCTATTTCAACAAAAACATCCCGACAAAGTGCTCGAACTCGTTGTTTTGGGTTGTGCGTTCTCTTTAGAGCAGCAACCACTGTGGCAGCCTCATCATCGCGGCTTCGCCTTTTTGTTTGTAGGTGCTGGACCACCGCTAGATATGGAAGGGTTTAGCCAGAGAATGTCGCACTCCGCCAGAGCGCCCCACTTAATACGGCTAAACAACAAATGACGCGCGTGGACTAAAGAGGGGGCGTAAGAAAAGGCGAATTCGGTCGGCAATAAACTGCCGCAGATCATCGCGCGTTCCCTGCGCTCGCGCGCGGCAATTGGGCACTTACCTAGCCGCGACAGTGCATACAGATCGCGAAAGAAAAGGCCTTTCGTCCCCACGGATGGAAGCTGGAGTTATACTAAGCATCGTGCGGGAGATAACTGTCGTAGCGAAAGGGTATGCCATGAAAGGCGTGATGCTAGAAGTACCGGAACACATCCTGAGAGAGCGGCGCATATCTGGAGCCGACCAGTGGGATGAAGTTTGGGAGGGAGTATTGCATATGGTTCCACCGCCGAATGTAGAACATCAGGATTTCGAGTGGCAGATCGAAACATGGCTGCGCCGTTTTTGGGCTCCATCGGCTCGCCAGAACAAGGTCTACCATCAAGTGGCTTTGTCGCCCGATAAAGATTGGGTCCACAATTACCGCACCCCCGACATCGTGTTGTTCAACTCGACCCATCTCCGCTTTTTACGCCCCACGTTTTGTCATGGACCGTGCACTGTCGCGGTCGAAATCCGCTCTCCCAACGACGAGACGTATGAAAAGTTTGGTTTTTACGCGCAGTTGGCAGTACCGGAGATTTGGGTGGTTGATCGCGACAACAAGAAGCCAGAAATTCACATCCTTGACTCTGGGAAATACCGCGAGCAATCAACGGACTCCGATGGTTGGTTGCTCAGCCAAGCGGTGAACGTCATGCTCGCACACGTCGAGAATTCACTCTCAATGCAAGTCACCGACCAACCGAACTCACGCAGCCTATTGCCGGAATAGCAGCGAGTAGGCGGACCACGCACGCATGCATGGCATTTTCTAACCGTGCATTTTCTAACCTTCTGAAATCAAAGGGGTCACTGAAATCAAAGGGGTCATGAAATCAAAGGGGTCAGGTCTCTTTGATTGCTGAAATCAAAGGGGTCAGGTCTCTTTGATTGCCATGAAATCAAAGGGGTCAGGTCTCTTTGATTGCCACGTCAGGACGAATGGCAAGTGCATTGTCCCCAACGATCTCTCTTTGATTGCCACGTCAGGACGAATGGCAGGTGCAGTGTCCCCAAGGATCTCACCCTCTCCCCACCAGTGGCCCCTCTTCCTCTTCCACCAAGCGGAGTTGTCGCTGGGTAGTATTGTCATAGACAGACAGTCTGTATAATAGACTAGATCGAAGACCATTAGCGATCCACTGGCCATTTGAGGACTTTTCAGTCGCTTATGCACCACGGATCTGATGTTCTCTATCGCAAGATTGAAACGAATTTCAGAAGCGGCCTTGAATTGGAGTACCTGACCATGTCAATCGCGAAGACTAAACCGACTATGCTCGTTCTAAGCGTTCTAGCATTCGTCCTGTATCTCAATCCAGCTGCTGCGCAAACCGACACTGTCGCCAAAAGTGATGACTCAGAACAAGTCAGCGTAGAAGCTTGGCATGAGGTTTACGACTCAATTGCCGATACTTTTGTCGTTCAGCAGCATTCTTCGGCAACACGTGAATTTAACTCACAAGTGGAGATATTAACTCGAAAGACGATGTCTTCAGTCTCGACGCAGGTCATGAGAATGCGACAAGGGCGTGTGTACATCTGGACTGACAAAGGGCTCCCGATTGCGCTTGGCTCCGTAAAGTCAGTATTGAATCCAGGGGAACCAGTGACTCGGACCGTGTTTTATGAATTTCATTCTCTGTCTCAAGGCGGCGTATTAGCCGCTCGTGATGGCAATGTTTTTTGGCATTGCGAGAAACCGGGCATTAAGTGGCTCACGGGCATTGAGGAGTCTAAGCCTTCGACAAGTCCTACGGCTCGCCTGACTCAAATGAAGTTTATTGCGCGGAGCTTGACATGCACGAACATAGGCGAGTCTGTCAGCCACCCTAAGCTGGTAGAGGGGACGTCTCGGTTGCTGCCTACTCCGTTGTATCGCTATCCGGCGGAAACTCCAGATGTACTCGATGGCGCTATTTTCGCATTTGCAAAAGGGACCGATCCTGATCTGTTTTTGCTGATCGAGGCCAGATCAGACGCTTGGCATCTGGCTTTTGCTCGTTCGAATACCCGCAGACTTCTGATCAAGAAAGGAGAAGAACTACTGTGGACATTTGACGAAGCAAGAAACCTCAATGATATCGGCAGAGAACCTTTCTATTTGAAATGGATTGCCGAGGTTAGGTTGAATGACAATCCTGAGACAGTGCTCTTTCAAGCACGCTTACGGACATTGGAGTAATCCACTCTTCGGAAAGTACACGGGGACATAAGTACACGGGGACATAGGTCTTTCTCGGGTGGTTGGGTTGCGACCCGTCAGGACGAATGGCAGGTGCAGTGTCCCCAACGACCTCCCCAACGACCTCACCCGTTAGTTGCGTTTGACAATCTTGAGGACATCGAATGGAAATGGAGCAAGCAATGAAATGAAAAAAAGGTTAGAAAATGGAAGGTTAGAAGATTTGGAAATGCGGTAAGAAACGTCAAGGAAATTTGTGATCCTTGCTTGTGATTCTGGCCGTATTTGGTCGCTATTCGGGCCCCACGAACGCACGGCATTTTCTAACCTTACCTTTTCTAACCTTCGTTTCGCCGACTCCAGTCTGACGATATCGGGCGTGTCAGTGACGCAGTGGGAGAGTGAATAGCACTGGCACAATAGCACTGAGAGCGCAGCACTCTGTGCGGTGGTTAAGTGCCCACGGCTAGCGCACGAGGTTCACGAGGGGACGTTGTTACTTCCAACGATCTTGGCTGGGAATGAAGGGGGCGATGGCTTCGAGCTGGGTGCCACTGACTGTGGCTGCAAAGCGGATACCCAGCCCGGCGATATTATTGGCGGCCTCGGTCAGTTGAACTGCGTTGTTGAGTTTCAATTCAACGCTTTTGTAGACCGCTAATACTTCGCCCAAAAGTGGTTGGTCGAGTTTCGATTGTGCGGCGGCCAAGCGTTTGGCGGCGCGAGACGCGCGACCCGCGGCGGTGACGCCAAAGGTTGCCTTCTGGGTGGCGGCCGCAGTGGCTCGCAGACTGAACTCCAAGTCGGCGATCATCCCGGCCACGAACATCTGTCGCATCCGCTCGGGACTCGATGGATCATTGCTCTGGCCATTGGTTCGCAGGAAATTGTGACGCACCATCCCTTGTGACCAAGAGACGATCTCAAAGTCTAAGCTCCCTGCCTTGTGACCACCCAAGTTTACCAAGCGTTCATCGGGGACCGTGTGACAACGATAGCAGCTCTGTGCAACCATGTAGACGTTGATCGGATTGCGCATGCCAGCTCCGATGCTACCGCGCAGCCGCGACAATCGATGCTCGGGTGTTTCGGAGGCCTTAGTCACACCCGTTCCACCGTAGTCGTTGTGTACGTTGACCCAATTCTTGGCGGCACCGTGACACGATTCGCAAGAGATGCCGGAGATGGCTTGCATTCCATCATGCGCCGACTGCATCGTATAGTGACACTTGACGCAGGCACTGTCATTCTTGAACGAAGAGATGCCAAGTTTGCCGGCGATCTGTTGTGCCTCGGGTTTGCGATGCAAGCTGAAAAAAGTTTCGTGATGGGGAGTTTGTTTCCACACCGAAATTTCAGCCGCATGACATTTTTCACAGCTCTCCACACCGACGACTTCGTGTGGATTGAGATGAACTTCCAACGTCGTATTGCGCGGATCAGCCGTCTGCTCGTTGGGTGCCATGCCGAAGCTAAAGGAGAGTGCCAGGGTCACACAAGAAGTCAGAACGATGGTTCTTTTGGTTATTCGCATGGCGTATCAACGTTGAGCAAAACTTGTGGGAGGGGGCGTTCGCAGTTCGCGAGAAATAACTACTTTCGAAAAAGATAGCTCACACAACTTGCGCGATGGGGTTCCAGGAGAGACGTACACCAGGAAGACTGGGTTTCCAAGTTGATTAATCGTTACAAGCCGGCGGAGCGGAGTGATGGAGTGATGGAGTGATGGAGTGATGGAGTGATGGAGTGATGGAGTGATGGAGTGATGGAGTGATGGAGTGATGGAGTGATGGAGTGATGGAGTGATGGAGTGATGGAGTGATAGAGTGATGGAGTGATGGAGTGATGGAGTGGTGGAGTGATAGAGTGATGGAGTGATGGAGTGATGGAGTGGTGGTGCGGTGGTGCGGTGGAGTGGCGGAGTGATGGTGCGGTGGAGTGATGGTGCGGTGGAGTGGAGGATTTAGGGCTGAAAGCCCGGCCGATTCAGGCATTTCGTACTTGGCGATACGCATCGGGGGGGGCAATCGATGTGAATCTACCGGGCCGTTGGCCCTACCGACTTTCGACTCACGTCTATGTCCCAGGCCTGCAGCCTGGGCTAGACAATCTGCCGGGCCGTTGGCCCTAATTCAAATGGAACCTGGAACCTGAAACCACTTACGCATCGATGCGGCAATCGGTTTTGGGGCGGGCGATGCAGGCCAGGCATTCGTCCTCGGCCAATTCGATCGATACCTCGCGATCGTAGGTGACTTGACCTGACAATAGCTTTACGCGACAACAACCGCAGACGCCACTGAGACAACCGCTAGGAATGTCGACTTGGTGTTCTCGGGCTAGTTCCCATAGGCTGTGATCAGCGGAGTTCCACTGGGCATCCACTCCGCTGGCTGCGAAGCTGACGGAAAGGCTGGTTCCGAGCTTTTCATCGGGAAGTGTGACTGGGTTTGAGACTGATCCGAACGACTCCCAGTGGATACGGTTCTCCGGCACACTTGCCGCCAGCAAGCCTGTGCGAAGTTCTTCCATCCAGGCGTTGGGACCACACAGAAAATAGTCGCAATCGTCGTCTGGGAGAGATTGCAAAGCGTGACTAGCGTCGAACTTTCCGATCAGCAGAGCGCGCGGTGGGATAGTTTTTGTTAGTTCTGTCAGGTCAGGTCTGTTGGCGCGGCTAAAGAAGCTGGTGACCTGACACACGGAGGATCTGCGAGCCCAGCTATGCAGTGTCTGTCCGAGTGGCCAATGCTGAATGTCACGGGCTTGGTAGAGGATGTGCACCGGACGCTGCGGAGTGGACTGCATGGACCACCTGAGCATACTGGCCATGGGAGTAATCCCCACGCCGGCAGCCAGCAGAACCAATGGACGTGGGTTGTTGTGAGGGACAAAGAAATGTCCATTCGGGCCACCGATCAGTAGGCAATCACCCACACCTATGGTCTCATGCAACCAGGCGCTCAAGCCTCCCTGGTGATTCCCGGATGCCTGCTGTGACCCCGATGGTGCCGACTGTCCTGTCCCCGACTGTCCCTGCGGTGACTGACGTTTGACGGTAATCCGCCAATATCGAGCATCGGGGGAACTGGAGATGGAATAGCAGCGGGTGGTCTGATAAGCGCCTGCCAAAGCGGGGCGAACCATCAAGTGCTGTCCGGGCTGAAAGTCAGGAAGGGGTTGTCGGTAGGGATCGATCAAATAAAACGAGCGGCAGTCGCTCGATTCGTCTATAATCTCAGCGACCTCCATGACGCGCCACTGCACGCTAGAACTGCTGTGCGAGGTTTTAAGTTCCGAGTTCAAGCGCGCAATCTGTGCAGCTTGCCGCAAACCACGCAGGTCGCAAGCGCGACGGTAGCGAACATCCGCCAGGGCTCGTCCCGAAGCGATCCCAACCGCCAAAAATTGGCACGTCGAGAGCCCGATCAGCGAAACCGCCATGGTTGTTATTATGAGATATTCGATTGCCATCCGACTACCAATGGGCCAATCACCAAGCGTATGCGAGGAATCAATCCTGCTCCCAGTACAACGGGACCTATCATCTAACCCTAGGTTACGCTCACCACACAGGGACTCTGGATGGAAAAAAACTTATAGCGGAATGGGCCAGTAGGCGGGGTATACATTGACAAAGCTGCCCAAGCTCGATAGCCTCACCCCGCTACATGAACTAGTTTTCAATAGCCCTTATCGCTACAACCCACCCAAATCGTCAAACGCGCCCCTCATGACAGACGAAGTTCAGAACTTGACCGCCGAAGAAAAAGCGGAATTGTGTCAACAACGCATCGGATATCGATTCCAGGATCGAGATTTGCTGGTCTGTGCGCTGACCCATGCTTCGGGTGCCATCAGTCGTTTGACATCCAACGAACGGATGGAGTTTCTTGGGGATTCAGTGCTCGGATTCACCATTTGCGAATGGCTGTTTCGCAAGCACACGGAGTATTTAGAAGGTGAGCTGACGCAGATTAAATCAGCGGTAGTGAGTCGCCGGATTTGCGCGCGAATCAGCCATGGGTTGCAGTTGGAAGAGTGCTTGATTCTTGGGAAAGGGATGCAGCAAGGGACCGGCGGTGTGCCGCGGAGTCTCCTGTCGGATGTTTACGAGTCGGTGATAGCGGCGATCTACTTGGATGGTGGTTTCGAACCAGCCCGAGAATTTATCCTGCGGACCATGCATGATGAACTGCACAAAGCCGTTATTGGGCATTCAATTGGCAATCATAAATCGGCACTTCAACAACTGGCACAACGCGAGCATGGAGCGGCCCCCGTCTATCGACTGTACGGCGAGACGGGGCCCGATCATTGCAAAACATTTCAGATTGCCGCCGAGATTAAGAATCGCAAATTCACGCCAGCTTGGGGGCACACCAAGAAAGACGCTGAGCAAAAAGCGGCTGGCAATGCGCTGGCCGAACTCAATGGCGAAGAGGCACCCTACGTCGAATAAGCACTTTGCCGAAAATTAGTGGCGGAGGCTTGCGGCAAATAGTGTAGGAGTTCTGGATTTCAATAAAAACTGACTAATGACAAATAACTATTGAAAAATCTCTTGTCGTTTAGCATTTGATTTTGGAATCCCCCACCAAATCTCAGCTACAACGCCGTATCTTTCATTAGTTATTTATCATTAGTTATTTATCAAAGGAATGAAATGGAAAAGCACCGGGCAATTTGTGCTGGCCGCCCAGCCGCTTACGCGTCACGGCTCACTAAAACGGCTGCCTTAGGCAGGTGGCAAACCTTCCATCCGACGCCAGGCGCTGATTTGTCCCAGGTGTAGTGTCACGTGACCACTCATGTAAAAGTTGAGTAGCGCACCCAAAGTGGGACAGAGTTGCTTCATCGGCGTGTCGAGTGGATTGGGGGCCGTCAACTGCTCGTCGCTCGCGCCCCGCAGCGCTTCCATGGCGGCCCGATAACTGCTATTGAAAAAGGAGAGGATCTCCGAACTGGGCGGATAGAGCGTGCCGGTCACATCGTCCTGACAATGTGCATCTTTGGAGAACAACGCTTCGAATTTGGCTGGTGGCGCATGCGAAGCGGTTTCCTGGCCGAGCAACTGATGCACTTTCTGGGGATACAAACAGAGGTGTCCGAGCGCGAAGGCGGGGTGATTGGATTGAATCGTTTTTCCTCCAGGGGTAGCGAAGCGACCGAAGCGTTCGGCGGAAATGCCGTCTGCTAATTTGTTGGCATTTCGCACGCCGACCGAAGCTGTATCAGCTAGGATAGATCCGATTAGTCCCATGGATTTTCTTTCTCGATATTTTCGCGGTTGAAACTTGCGCCGTCTTTACGAAACTCGTCGGCAATATCAGCTCGACGCGCCAGCGAGTGAGTCGGGAAAAGGTGTCCGACACCAAAAGTGCGAAGCACCCGAAGGGCCATGCCGGCTTTTGGTGTCGGACACCTTTTCCCGAGTCGACCCACTCGCTGGCGCGTCGAGCTGATACTGTCCCCAGACTTAAATCTGATGAGCTTGTTATACACGCACAACTCTCCGCCGAGGAGAGTGCCCCAAGGATGCGCGTGGTTGCTATTGGCCACCAGTCAATCGATAACTACACCGAATTGACGGTGCACGTACAACTGGCAGTGGCGATTAGTCGTTCTTGTCCGTCCACGATCCGCGCCTCGACGAAACCAATCCGCAAACCGCGACTGACCAACCAAGCGGTTGCGCGCAAGCGTGACTTTTTCACTGGTCGCAAAAAGTTCGTTTTGGCTTCGATAGTGGCAAAGCCGTGTTGATCGTCGAGCGTCCGCCCAAAGGCGATGCCCATCGTCGCGTCAGCTAAGAGGGCGATCACGCCACCGTGCACAAAGCCCATTGGATTATGCATCCGCTGGTCGACATTGAGAAATACGACCGCTTCTCCAGCTTCGCTGGGCTGAACCTCTAGTCCGATCAATTGACCGATCGGAGCCCAAGAAAAAGAATCGCTCATGCGTTATTTTTTTGTGGTTGAATTGGAAGCCAATTAGGCGATCGGCAGAAAAGGAATTGCCCGTCTTAGCCGAAGTCGCAAGACTTTGGACCAGCCCGACCAAAGTCTTGCGACTTCGGCTACGGTAAATTAGATAGCTGCCCCGCGCATTAGTATCGCCACTGCACACCCAAGCCTAACGAGTTGATCCAATAATCGCGGGCTCTAAATGTACGAGCTGGATCGAGAGAGCCAACTAAGGGATCGGATAGATTGACCGCCAAGTTGTCGGCGATTTGTTGTCCCGCCTGAGCCACCTTGGGAACCATCAGATAGTTATATCCGACATTGAAATCGATCCCTGGTCGAATCATGCAAGCGAAATTGATTCCGACTTCAGGGACCACCACAAAAGTGTCATCCATGAATGGTTGCGAGTTCGTGTTGCGGGCCAATAAGCCTTGCGACGTAGTCAGCGCTGAGCCATTCGCCGTGGTGGTGGTCTGGCCAGCCACATCGACTCGGCGACGGAGATTGCCGAGTCCTAAACGGAACATCGACTCCAACTTCCAACAGGCAACTTGTCGCGAGCTCATCAATCCATAACCAACACCATTGAAATCGTTTTGGGTGGCGAAGCGATCGCTGACCGCAATCGTGTTCCCTTGCAGCCCAGGAACATTGCCGGTCACCGTAGTGCTGCTCGAGATTCGTAAACTCTCGTCGATCGAAACGTGTTGGTAGCCCCACAACCAATCGACTTGCGTGAAGCGATCCTTGTAGATCATGCGTTTGAGTGTCAGGTCCAGACCGTCGACGGTCGAAGTGGTGGCCACCGAGATGTTGCCGATGCTGTCACCAGGAAAAGCGACCAACTGAGTATTAGCCACTGGCGTAACACCCGAGGTATCGCGAAAGGGGCGTGCAAGAATTGGAAAGTCGTTGGAGCTGAAGTTAAAGTCTTTGTCTTGGCTGCCGGCATTCCAATAGCGAAACATCAGTGCGTAGCGCCCATCGGACCCCAGTGGAGTGGAGAGCGTTAAGCGGACTCCGGCATTGAGCGTCTCGCTGAGCTTGCCATTCCCCAACAGTATGCGCGTGCTGGCTTGCCCTAGTTCACCAGCCAAATCGGCGTCGGTACCGTCGGGTGCCGTGGTCACGAGAGCAGGCGTATCCATGCCCCGTCGCCAATATAGCGGAACTTCGGCACGGACACTCATCCGACACCACAGTGACATCAGCGGGCCGCACCCCGGCGAACAGGCCATCGATGAACAGGTCGGAGCAAGATCGGAATAGCAACCACAAGCATCGCATCCTGGATCGTCACAACCCAACGGTCCGCAGGCACCATAACTATCTGTCACAGAGTCGCCGTCATAAGATTCGTTGACGATCGACATGCCGGAGTTGGAACTGAACAGTGGCGAGTTGGACGAATCGCCGCAAGAATCGCAGGCGGCGCTGACGACGTGCGATGCTGGGGTGACTGCGGCCCGCTGGCCACTGGAACTTGTGCTAGCGCCCGAGCTGGCGATCGCTACTCTTCGCTCGCCACTCGCCGTGTGCACGGCAGGTCCTTGCTGTGCGCTGTGTGGTGACGCAAGTTGCACTGAATCGGCGTACAAGCTGCGTTGGGTTCGACCACCACGCAGTTGAGCTTGTGCCAGACTACTTGGCCAACAGACAGCTAGCCCCACCAACGCCAGGATCAATGGCTTGACTGAAGATGGAAAATTGGCAATCCGCTTCGATTCGTAACAGATATCGAGACAGCCACTCATGACTCGCCCCCCTGAGCAAGGCTAATTGAAAGCAATAACCGAGCAATGCAATACTGCTCGGGCGCGTCAGCGCCCAGTACACATTTCGGCTTTACCGCTCAGGTCGGTTAAGTAAAGCTGGTAAGATTTTCCGGCTAAGTTGACTTTTCGGCCAGGGCGGTGTGCCTACGAAATTGCGGTTCGATGTTTGCCAACCAGCAATTCTATCAACCAAACGGATGCGGAGGGGATTTAGCTACCTAAGCTCGCCAGCCATATTGCTTTGCCACAGCTTGCCTGAATTGACATCCATGGCTGTCAGCCAACCGCCGCCGTAGCAAAAGGTATCGATGCAGACCAAATGACCGATATCAAAAATCTCGCCGTTGCGGTCATGAGTGTGACCAACGATTGCTCGCTTACCATTTTGATGGGGGCCGGGTACCACGTCGGTCAGTTTCTGCCAGCGGACCAACTGCCGTGGTTGTTCATTGAGCGGCAAATCGGGGTCGTAATTGGCATGGACGAAAAAGAAGTCATCAGTTTCATAGAAGTCGCGCATGGAGGCGAAAAAGTCGCGATGCGTTTGTGGGACCACGCTCATATCACCCGCAAAGCGGTAGGAGTCGAGCGTTTCGACCCCGCCGTACTGCAGCCAACGAAACGGGGGCTGGGTATCACGCACCACATCCAGCATCATTTCTTCATGATTGCCATGCAGGCACACCAACTCACACTTGCTCCTCAATTCAATAAGCCGATCGATCACCCCCTTCGTATCGGGCCCTCGGTCGACGTAGTCCCCCAAAGCGACCAACGTGTCGTGGGCTTGAGGGTCAATCGCGGCTAGAATGGCATCTAGGGCTGCGGAGCATCCATGAATATCTCCGATGGCAATTAGGCGTCCGCTCATGCGCTGCAGTGTCATTCGATTGAGAATTAGGTGTTGGTAAGCTGTGATAAGATTGTGATCGGGATACGGAAATTGAGCAAGTAGCGGCTGGGAACCATCATGACTGTTCGCACTGAATCACTATTTTCCGCCTCAGCGATCGCCAGTGGACTGACCAACCCACAGCAGCTCGACTATTCCCTACGCATTGCGCGGCACCGTCAGAGCCAACAGGGCTTGGCCACCGACGCCCCGCTCCCCGACCGCTTGCTGGCCGACGTGCTGATCGAGCAAGAGGCGTTGACTCCCTACCAAGCCGATCAGTTGCTGGAGGGACGCACCAAGCTCAATCTGGGGCCCTACGTGATCACCGATTGGATCGGCCAGGGAGGGATGGGCCAAGTCTTTAAAGCAGTACATCAATTGATGGGGCGTGAGTGCGCCGTTAAGGTTTTGCCACTGGCGCGGGCCACGCAGGAGGCGCGCGACAATTTTCGCCGCGAGATCCGCATGCAAGCTGGTTTGGATTGTCCCTATTTGGTGCGTGCCTTCGATGCGGGGCAAGATGGCAATGTGCACTACCTGGTAACCGAGTACGTCCCCGGTATGGACCTACGACGCCTGGTCAAATCGCGCGGTGCGCTACCGATTCAACAAGCCGCCAAGATCATCATGCAAGCCGCGTTGGGACTCGAGTACGCACATGGCAAGGGGCTGGTCCATCGCGATGTCAAACCTGGGAATATTTTGGTCACCCCCGCTGGCGATGCTAAGGTCTCGGACGTGGGATTAGCTGGTTTCGCCAAGGATTTAATCAATGATCCACGGGCAGGGAAGATTGTGGGGACGACCGACTACATCTCACCTGAACAAATTCGTACACCGCTGGAGATTCAAACGGCCAGTGACATTTATTCACTCGGCTGCACCCTCTACTACGCAGTGTGCGGCAAGGTTCCGTTTCCTGGCGGTGATACCACTTCCAAATTGCGTCGGCATCTGGAGGAGACACCTTGGCATCCGCGGCGTTTCGCCATCGACATCCCCGAGGACTTTGTTGACATCATTGCCGACATGATGGACAAGGACGCCAGTAAGCGAATTGCCAACGCGGCCGAAGTCGCCTCGCGATTGGAGCCCTGGATTGGAGACGTCATGGGGGTAGGGAGTCTGAGTATGTCACGTTCACCTTGGATGGCACCTCCCCCGCCGTCGCACGATCAAGATAAGCCAGTAGAACCCTCCCCCACGACCGACACCGCTTCGGTCGAACAACGCACGCAAGCGACATGGAATTCCGTTGACGGGAGCGATGGTGCGCTACAAGACAGTCAGTTCGAACAGGCCAATCCGAGCAATGGCGAAGTTGAGAAGCAACCTCTCCCCGAATTCAGTAGCGGCAGTGATGGTAGCGGTAGTGGATCGTTGATGAGCGGCAAGCCACAGAGTACTCGTTCCAAAAATATCCATGCCCCCTCCTCGGCCGCCATGAGCACGGGCATGATCATAGCTTTGACGATTGCTGTCGCCGTCCCACCCACTCTCCTGTTCGGTGCCATCCTCGGCTATCTGGCCGCACAGTAGTAACGATCACTTTTCTTGATTCGCGATCTTACGCCCTTTGCCCGCTCGCCGGGTAGTTGATTTAGTGAACCTCAGGCGCTAGCCTTGTCAAAACCCCGATCAATTGGGACATCAAAAACTCGAACAATTGGGACACTTCTCGCTGATCGCCAGTACTACCCAACTCGCCCCTTGGGGAGAGTCGCGAGTAACGCGAGCGGAGAGGGGGGATTGCCCTCCCCGTCGCTGGGGCTCCGACCCTCCCTTCCGAAAGTCGCGTCTGAAAGACGCGTCTGAAAGACGCAACTTTCGGTGGGAGGG
>JBGSJT010000669.1:0-3444 GCA_041741715.1 Pirellulaceae bacterium
TCCGCCTGGGAACCCAATGCATTGCAGGCTCCGCCTGCCGAAGTGTCGTTGGTTCCAAGGACGCGGGAGGCGGAGCCTCCAAGACAGTGCGTTCCCAGGCAGGAGCCTGGGAACGAGCGTGTGCGTGGTGGCGTTCAGCGAAAAGTGTCAGAAAATTGAAGTTTTAGCTTAATTGAGTCTGAAGGATCAGGTTTCTAGGGGCATCTAACAGCACACGGGTACTATTTTCACTGCTTTAAAAACGAAGGCCAAGTTCATGACTTACAAATGGCTCGCATTGTTTTCGCTCACCGCATTTTTCACTTTGGTTTCGGCGATGCACTCCCATGCTCAAGAAAACACTGCCAAATCGTTAGGTAAGGAACACGAAGAGAAAGCTGCCAATGCGGAAAAGAAGATCGCTGGAGCGCTTTCCAAATTATCAAAAGAGGACCGCGAATTAGCGATTGCTCAGCGATTCTGCGCCGTCATGGAATATGGCAGACTCGGCGCTATGGGAACTCCTGTGAAATTGATGCTCGACGGCAAGCCTGCATTCGTTTGCTGCAAAGGTTGCACAAGCGACGCGCAAGAAGACCCAAAGGCGACATTGGCCAAAGTTGAGAAACTGAAGAAGGCCACTGCAGAACTGGCAAAGCTCTCTCCCGAGGAGCGTGCCAGTGCTGAAGGACAAAAGTATTGTGCGATCGCCAAAGGCAGTTTTCTCGGAGCCATGGGCGCTCCCATCAAACTTGAACTGGAAGGCAAGCCCGTTTACCTTTGCTGCGCAGGCTGCGTTGCTAAAGCCAAGGCCGACCCGAAAGCCACACTCGCAAAGGTTGAAGAGCTCCGTCGCCTTGGGTTAGCAGGTGAAGAAGAGCATGATCACAAAAAGCCATAGGTGGTTTAAGTCCGAGAATAGCTGTTCCAATCCTAAGCGACCTGCGGTGGGTGTGCCAAATGGATTTAACGGATCATTCGTCGGCGGGGCAACGGTCTGCTAGCCCTCAATTGCCGATGAACGAATTGATTGCAGGGAACGCGAAAGTAAGTATCCGTCCACCGACATCACGTGAATTGGGGCTGGCATTCGTTACATTCGTCTCGGTGCAACAAATCCATAAACAGCAATAGCGATCGAAAGTATGATTAGTGTCCCAACCGCAAGTCGCCCACCTGCAGGTAATTCTCTTCGGAGCGAAATCAAAACTACTGTCGCGATTACGAGAAACAAAGAAATTGCCGTCGCAATAATGCCGAGGATTTGACGCGGCGTACGTCCATGCGAAAAGAAATCCTTAGCACGAAACAATGTGTCAGCGTCGGGAGTGTCGACACAGGCATGGACTTCCTGACGGCGTCTGGGATTGTTAAGGAGCTTCGACGCGCAGTTGATCTAGCTCACCGCACAGCTCGAACGCCTTGAGCGCTTCGATAGTGGCGATATACGTGGTGTAGTGAAAATTCCCACGATAGAGTGAATGCATCCACCAGCGACCACTCACGCGTTGTTCCTGTTTGAGCCAGTTTAACCCCCCTTGGATGCGTGCATCGTCTACGGGAACCTGAGCTTGGCGGAGCAAGACAATCGCCAAAGCGGTCATATACGCATCGCTCTCCGGCTGCTCTGCATCGGGCAGTCCCGCGATGAGTTTCACAACGTATTCGCTCATTTCAAAATGCCAGTCCTCGATAGCCGACATGTCGCGGGTGCTCCAACCCCCACCGCTGTGTTGTTTGGCAGTCAACAATGCGATAGCAGTTTGGTGTTCGGTCTGCGAAACCAGCTCCGGTTCAAGGCTGTACAATTGAAGTTTGAGCACGCGATCAAAATCATTCCGGGGAGGAGCCGTTTTGAGCCAATTCTTAAGTTTTTCTACTTTGGCGATCAATTCAGGCTCCATCAGCGACTCCAGCCAACCGGGCGCAGCTGTTATCGCTCGCAGGGCTTGGAGCGACAATTCAAAATCAGTGGTGATGTGCGGAATCTCAACTTCACCATGACTGACAAAGGCCCCGCTATCCGATTGCCGCTCGAACATATCCCGCAGCGACCGGTCGGTCCATTGCGTGGTCGATTGAGTGACATGACGATCCCACTCCGCTAGGCCGAGGCTTCGCCAAACGCTAGAAAAAGTTCCAGGAAAGAAGCGGTGCCCGTCTTTAACAGTCTCCTTAACCGGTTTAATTTCATTAGGCACATCTTTGCGGAAGCTCTCGTATACCTCGACACTGGGCTGTCCGAACTGTTGTAACCAAGCTGTGCGTTCAACCAAGTACGGCCCCGTTGTGTGGCAATTCACGCAGGCGCGGCCACGAGCCCAGGACAGCGCGCCATCTTCGACATATTTGGCCGCAGCCAAGATCGTGTCTAAATCAAACTGCGCCACCTTGGGCTCATCGGCGGTTGGTACACTCACTAAAATCCCTTCGGATTCGTATTGGTACTTCGGTTGACCAACCACTATTTCGGCGATGCACAAAAAAAATGCGATCGACAATCGCAGAATGTATCGAGAATTCATGTCGGATAGTCCCATTCCAAAGCAGCACAGCGAAACATACCGACCCCATGGTAACATGTCTGGAGTGATCCACCCACTATCAACAGCCTTGGGTATTACGCAAATTGCGAGAATGCTCGACGATCCTGCAGTTGAAGCTAGACGCAAGCAAATTCGTTGAATGTCGCTTTCGAAGAGAATGATCTCGTTTCCCGTAAAGACGACTTCCTTGCTAGTTGTCTCTTGATTCGGCTCACCGAGGGGAAAGACTCGCTTAAACTCGTAGTGGTCCGCGTCTTGATCCGATCGCAGATAAGACCAAGACAGTTTTGTTACAGCGCCTGCATGTCCGCATTCTAATGTGCGATCGATTTGAGTGCTGGAAGATTTTGGTGGAAAGGAGAACGTCGTCGTGCATTCGTTCGATTCGCCAAACTTATGATTGTTAATGAATACCGTGAGACGTGGATGGCGTGGAGCTATCGCGTCAGCCACGACCGCTTCGGGCGGCGCTAGTCATGGCGATCCTTGACGGTAACCGCCGTCGCGGGATTAACCATGGTATGACGGACCTGACCGGACGACGTTTAAGAGAACGAAGACTAATAGATAGACTGCTGTCATTCTGAAGCAAAATACGGAGCAGATTGATACAATCGTGTTGTTCAGCCCATTCCTTTTGAGCGCGGTTCAAAAAGTGTCCGACGTTACCCACATTCTGTCTGAAATCGAATCTGGCGATCCGTCGGCGGCAGAGCAACTGTTGCCGCTGGTCTATGACGAATTGCGGAGACTGGCGTCTGCTCGGTTGGCACAGGAAAAGCCGGGCCAGACTCTCCAAGCGACGGCATTGGTCCACGATGCTTACTTGCGTTTGGTGGGCAATGCTTCGCAGCAACGATGGGAAACGCGCGGCCATTTCTTTGCCGCTGCCGCTGAAGCTATGCGCCGCATCTTGGTC
>JBGSJT010000670.1:0-27420 GCA_041741715.1 Pirellulaceae bacterium
GCTCGCATTACTCGCGACCCTCCCGCATGCGGGAGGGTACCTTGCAGCTTGATTTAAGTGCGCATGAATAATCCAGTTTGCTATGCTTTCAAACGCAATGCCGACCGGACGGAACTTAAGGTTTCTAGCACTAGCGCCTGAGGTTCACTAAACCGACAGCCCGGCAAGCCGGCGTCGACCGCGGTGGTCGCAGTCGGCACGTGCGCCCCACTTACCACTTACCACTCAGGGCTGCGATTGAGCCGCGACATCTTTCATCCAAGGTTGATCATTGTTGTCGGCGCGGAATAACCAGACCAATGGTTTGAAGCGTTGCGGTGGATCGTCGGGTAGTCCTTCCATTTCTTTCAGCATCTCGGAGGCTTGTGCGGCAAAGGGGGTATCCTCGTATTGGTCGAGGATGCGCTGCAGGTGAAACTTGGCCGAGCTGTTTTCGCTCCGTTTGCGGCGATAGTCGGCCTGATTCCATATCCGCTCAGCCATTTGAAACCGAATCTTCGAGTAGGCTTGATTCAGTTCATCTTTCTTCTCGCTAGCTTCGTTGGGGAACTGCCGTACGATTTGCTTGACGCGGGCTTGTGCGTCGGTCAACGGGACACTGCTGTAGTCGGCGCCACGATACGAATTGAGTAGGCTTTGCATTTCTAGAAACTGCGCATTGAATTGATGCTCGCTGTCGGGGAAGGTTAAGCGCAAATCGGCAAAGGTATCGGCGGCGCTTTCGAATTTCCCCTTTTCGTAATCCTCGACTGCCAGACGCATGGTGGCATCGTCGCTGACTTTACCAGTCGGATTATCGACGCGCATTTTTTCGAGCACGCGTTTGCCATGTCCGCCCGTGTCGTTCCAGGGATATTTTGGATCGGAGACGTTCATGACGACGAAGGGCTTATGGCTGACATTGTCGGTCTTGAGCCAGTAGTCGGCGATTTCGAAGCGTCGCGAATCGACGTGATCCAGGTAAGGATTGCGAGGATACTCCTTGATCAGCTTGGCGTAGAGTTGTTCAGCTTGATAGTAGTCTTCAGCGAAAAAGTGGCTTTCTGCGGCCCTCATCAACGCATCTTGTTCCAGTGAAGAGCTCTGCCAGTTCTTGGCTGCTTCTTGAAATTTTTCGGAGGCCTCGCGGAATAGTCGGGGGCGCTCGACACCACTGGCCGCCGTAGCTTGGTTGTAAAGCGTCTCACCGTCGCCGTAGAGACTTTTAGCTAGAGTGATATCCTTGCGGCGTTTGGCCTTAAGCCCCATGCGCGTGAAGAAGTCATCTCCTCCCTTTCCCTTTTCTGCGGTCACCCCCTCGGGGCGAAAGATGCCATCGTCTTCATCGTCGTTGAGGGTTGGATTCTCGATACTGCGGCGCGTCTCTTCGTAGTCGGACAGCAGTGTCTTGCGCGGCGCAAAGATCGAACAACCGCTCACGGAAAAGGTAAAAAGAGAGCTAACGCAGGCTGTCAATAAAACAGCGCGAGGCCAGCGGTCAGGTTGTATCGGGCTGCTGCGTCTCAACGCCCAAGCTCCTCAAGGTAGGGATGCATCTGCAATTTTCGATCGAGCATGACAGTCAAGTAGCGTGTCACTACTCCGCGAATAACCGATCGGCCGCCGGAGCTCAAGGCCGATATGTCAATCTGGCCCCAATTGGTTTGGCTGAAATATTCCAATTCACTCCGCGTGGTACTGGGGAGGCGAATCATTTGTCGAGCTCCGTTTTGACATGTGGGACACAGAATGCCACTGGCTAACGCTCCAAAGACCAACCACTCGGCATCATCCACGCTCTGACCACACTGCGCACAGAGTCGCCAACTGGGCAAGTGTCCGACTAGTCGCAACATTTGCAGTTCCCACCGCAAGACCACGCCAGCCACATTGCAGGCGGAGTCCGACAGGTCGCGCAGCGTCGCGATAGCCAGTTCATAAATGTCGGGTTGCTCGTCTCCCTTGTCGGTCAAGCGCTCCAGCAATTCGGCCACATAATAGCCTGCATACAATCTCAGTAGATCCCGCGTTCCGCCGCGAAATCGCTGTTGCAATTTAGCTTCGGTCAGGATATCGAGCGCATCGGACGACTTGGCAATGAACACTACGCGACAGATTGAGAGCAGGTCAAGGGCAGCTTCGAAGGGACTTTTAGGACGTCGCGCTCCCTTGGCCAGTACCGACAGTTTGCCGAAATCGCGAGTGTACAGACTGGCGATCACACTCGTCTCGCTCCAAGGGATAACACGCAGCACGATCGCTTCGGATTTTTCAGTTGTCATTGGTCATTGGTCAATTCTGGTTCCCAGGCAGAGCCTGGGAACGAGGGGTTTCAGTACAGGCAGAACTTACGGGTCTTGGCACCCCCGCGTCGAGCTGATATTGCCGGTGGTTGGCGTGAAAGGGGATGAAAAGGATGCTATCTTACCTAGAGTCTCTTCCAGTGGTGAGTTTGGGTACGCATAATGCAGGTTGGCGCATGGCCAAGTCATTCGACTGCCAAGGTGGCAGAACGGAGGGTAGTTTGCAATGCAGTGGACAGAACCCAATATATTGATAGCAGACGACGACCGCGATTTTCGTGAGTCGTTGGCGGAGGTTTTTGCGCGTCGCGGTTATACCACGCGACTGGCCGCCGATGGTTGCGAAGCGGTTGAGATCGTTCGCAAGCATACCGGATTGCATGTGGTCTTGTTGGACGTGCACATGCCACGACTATCCGGTTTGGAAGCCCTCTTGCAAATTCGTCAGAGTATCGCCTCCGCGCTCCCCTGTATCTTGATGAGTGCTCGACTCGACGAAGCCATTGTACGACGCGCTCAGGAATTGCGAACGACCCAGGTGTTGTCCAAGCCCTTTACGCTACGCACCCTGACCGGCACCGTCGAGCAAGTTCTCAATCAATCCTACGGTTGGCCGCTGTAAGGCGGCGGGACAAAATAGACGCACCAACGACCCCAGATTGCCGTAAGAAAAGAGACGCCATTTGCAGTCGTTTCATGTCGTAGTTGACAACTGGTTGCGAGCAGCCCTTTTTATCGGTACTCTCCCTGGGGAGAGTCGCGAGTAATGCGAGCGGAGAGGGGATGAAGCACCTAGCAAGTTGCCCCTCCCCGGGCCTGAGAGCCCGACCCTCCCGCAAGCGGGAGGGTTGCAGTGCTTCACTTGCACTCTCGCTGGGGAGAGGAAAGAGAACAACAGCCGGCAGTGGTCATTGTGTACGCGGCACTGGGAACATGCGATCGAATTAATTGCATGGAGACGACATGAACGACTATCAAACAACGCAGCGGGCGCGTGAATTGCGCGAAAAACAAACGAAGGCCGAATCCCTGCTATGGCAATTGATTCGCGCACAGCAACTATGCGGCCTCAAGTTTCGTAGGCAACATCCAGACGGCCCCTATTTCGCAGACTTTGCGTGTGTCTCGAAAAAAACGATAGTGGAAGTCGATGGCGGCTACCATGAACAGTGCGAGCAGCAAGACCGTGAACGCCAAAAGCATTTCGAGGATCGAGGATGGAAGGTAATTCGCTTTCCCAACGAGGAATTGCTTCACGACGTTGAGTCCGTTGGGATTTCCATAGCACGTCAAATGGGCTTGCCATACGAATATAAAAAGCGCAACGCAACCGGTGCTGGCATGCTGAACGTCAATAGCCCAAATGAAAAACGGAAACGCAACCCCAAATGATCGACGTCCCACTGCTGCGGGGAGTATCGTTATGGGCAGCTACTCTCCCTGGGAGAGTCGCGACGGGCACCGACGTAGTTGGTCGGCGAGCGGAGAGGGGATGAAGCACCTAGCAAGTTGCCCCTCCTCGGGCCTGAGAGCCCGACCCTCCCGCAAGCGGGAGGGTAACACCGCGCAAGACTGGCCGTACCAGTAAGGCAAACCGCCGGAGCATCACTAGTAGTGTGTTACAAAGCGGGTTATTCAATGGGTAGAACAGTGTTGCCCACGGCGGCTTTGTCGACGAGGAACCAGAGTCGCCCGTCAGTCGGCTGTATTAACTGGGCGGGATAGAGTTGCGGATCGTTGGGGCCGTGCCAGAGGGTTTGCAGGGCAGCCTGCTTCGCTTTGCCACTGATGAGAAAAGCCACATTCCGCGCTGCGTTGATCAGGGGGGCGGTGAGGGTCATGCGCCAGGTGTTGAGTTGTGGTACATGGTTGGCCATACTCCACCGTTCTCGCTCGCGCAGGGCCATTGTGTGTGGAAAGAGTGAAGCGGTATGCACATCGTCGCCAATACCCAGCAGCACACAATCGATGTTCGGAAAGCCATTGTCGCTAGGTTTAAGCTCGCGGCGCAACAGCGCTTCGTATTGTTGCGCGGCCACTTCTGGGAGTGCGCCTGGATTGGGGACGGAGAGAATATTCTTGAGCGGGATATCGATTTTGTCCAGCAAACTTTCCTTGACCATACGATAGTTGCTATCGACATGGTCCTTCGGAAAATTGCGTTCATCTCCCCACACCAATACGACTTGTCTCCAGTCGATAGTATCGCGCGGGAGTTCAGCCAGAAGTTGATACAACCGCTTGGGGGTCGAACCACCGGCTAAGGCTAAAACGAAGGGAGTGGAGTGGGCTTGAGAGTGTTTGGCAATTAAGTTGACGAGCCATTGCCGTGCAAACTCAGCCAAGGCCTCGCCGTTGGGAGAGATATGGATTTCTGGTTTCATCGCTTCAGGTGGGTTAGGCTTGGGGCTGGGTCATACTCATCGGATCGAGCGCCTGATGCAGATCCGCGTCGGAGACGAGCTGTTGTTCACGCGCTAGCTCGCGAATGGTTTTGCCGGTGGCAAAGGCTTCTTTGGTTAGCTTGGCAGCTTTCTCGTAGCCAATGAGCGGGTTGAGGCTGGTGGACATCGATAGACTCTGTTCGACGGCCGCTTCGCACACCGCTTCATTGGCGGTCAGCCCGCGCATACAGAATTCGATGAAAGCATTCACGCCATGGGCCAGCAGGTGAACGCTCTCAAGTGTCGTGTGTCCCATCACCGGCATCATGATGTTCAGTTGAAAGTTGCCACCGGCGGCACCACACAGCGTGATGGTTTGATCGTTGCCGATGACGCGCGCGGCGACTTGCATCAAGCTCTCACACATCACCGGATTGACTTTACCAGGCATGATGGAGCTGCCGGGAGCGCGTTCGGGGAGGCTGACTTCAAAAAAACCGCAGCGTGGGCCGGAGCCGAGCCAGCGAATGTTGTTGGCCACATTGAAGAGCGTGGTGGCCACCGCTTTCAATTCTCCGTGGGCTTCCACCAAGCCATCGCGCTGTGCGTTGGCTTCGAAGTGATCGACTGCTTCAATGAAGGGAATCTTCGTTTCGTTAGCCAAGACAGCGGACACTCGCTTTCCAAATTCGGGGTGAGTGTTGATGCCGCTCCCTACGGCGGTACCACCCACGGGCAATTCCAATACCGCATCGCGAGCGACGGTAGCGCGGCGCAGCGACAGTTCGATTTGTCGCGCGAAGCCTCCGAACTCTTGTCCCAATCTCAGTGGTGTGGCATCCATCAAATGGGTCCGCCCAATCTTGATCACCTGATCCCACTCCTTGGCTTTGTCGCGCAAGTTCTCGTGCAATGCGCGCAGGGCGGGGAGCAGAAGTTGTTCGATCTCGACCGCCGCGGCAACATGTATGGCCGTTGGGAACGTATCGTTGGTACTTTGGCCCATATTGACGTGATCATTGGGATGAATTGATTTCTCCTTGGCAAAGCGATCCCCGCCGGTCAGCTCGATGGCGCGATTGGAGATGACTTCGTTGACATTCATATTGCTGGATGTTCCCGAACCGGTTTGAAAGACGTCAATCGGGAATTGATCGGCCAGTCCCCCTCCCGCTACTTCCTGGGCCGCTTGCAGTAACGCCGCAACCTGGTCCGTCGTCAGAGGATTCTTGCCACTGCCAGTCAGCTTTCCGAGATCGCGATTAGCGACGGCACAGGCATATTTAACGAGTCCCATGGCGCGCAGCAGCGGCGGTGGGAGCGGCCAGCCCGAGACCGGAAAGTTTTCGACCGCGCGTTGAGTCTGCGCGCTGTAGTAGGCCATTGCGGGGACTTGGACATCACCCATCGAGTCGCGTTCGGTTCGAAATTCAGACATCTTTTCAGTTTCTTTGGGACGCTTGTATCTGGTAGCACAGCCCACGGCTAGTGCCTGAGCTTCACTAAGTAAGCAGGCAATACTCAAGTTCAAGTTTTATGGTATCCGGTCGCGTTGGCTTGCCAACGGGGGTGCGTCGGAGTTTGCAGGCTGCGACCGTCGATGCCTCCCGTACGTCAGGCTTTCCTGCCTGACATGATTTGGCAAACAGCGAGAACGTTTACAGGCTCAACCTCGTGGACTCGCATCTCGTGGTTCACCGCTGCGGATTAATAAAGCATCGCGCGGAAAATAACTGTCGCGACTTAAGCGTAGCTGCCGTCGCCAGACGGCAGGGTTACCGTAGCTGCCGTCGCCAGACGGCAGGGTTACCGTAGCTGCCGTCGCCAGACGGCAGGGAGTCGACGTTCTGGCGAACGTAGCTACGACAGTTTTTTCCCGAACGATGCTTACCACCATCAAACTGCTGAACAATTGGGGACAATTGTTCTACTCTCGCTGGACAAGGGATTCGGTTATATTCAGGGTCTGGAATCGACTCCCCACATCCCACGCACACCAGCTTATCAACGCTCCCACCGCTGCTTTTCACTCAGGAACGCTCATGCTTACTTGTCACAGGTCTGTTTCAATTCGGACACATCAGCTTAGCTACATGCCGATTTTTACAATGCGATTTTTCGCCGCCTGCTTGCTAGCCGTTGGTTTCACTGGCATTCCCACTGCCGCGTGCGCACAACAAACGCCGGCCACCGAAAAACAAGCTGCTACCGATGTAACCGAGGCGGTTGAGCCAGCCAGTTTAGCGACAGCCGACGCAATCGCGACAACGGAGCAAGCTCCAGAATTTGACATGTGGCGGCCGCTGATCGCGATGGGAGTCGGCGTGTTCGTCGTACTCGCACTGATGATTGGGTTGAAAGTTCATGCCTTCGTGGCACTGATCCTAGGGGCCCTGACGATCAGTTGTTTTGTGCCGTTGGATATCGTGGGATTTGTCAAATCTCCTGAACCGCATGTGATCCGCGCTGAAACGGGCGCTCCGGTTCAAATTATCAATCGCGTCACTAGTTCACTCGGCAATGCGGTTACCGGCATCGGCGTGCTCATCGCCATGGCTGCGATAATCGGCAAGTGCATGTTGGTCAGTGGTGCTGCGGATCGCATTGTCAAATCATCGCTGGGGGTCTTAGGCGAGAAGCGGGCGGCGCTGGCCATGATGGTCAGCGGTTTTGTTCTGTCGATTCCGGTCTTTTTCGATACTGTCTTTTACTTGCTGGTGCCACTTGCCAGGAGCTTGTATCGCAGTACGGGGAAGAATTACTTGCTCTATTTGGGAGCGATTGCCGCTGGCGGTGCGATTACTCACACCTTGGTCCCACCCACGCCAGGTCCACTGCTGGTGGCCAGCGCTCTGAAGGTCGATATCGGGCTGGTGATGATGATCGGATTGGCGGTCGGTGCACCGTCGGCGGTGATCGGGTTGATAGCAGCCGCCTGGCTCAATCGACTGATGCCAATTGAGATGCGTCCGATGGCCGGGACGGGGGGCAATTCGCCTGAAGAAAAAGAGTTCACTCTCCTGCCGCCACTGTGGATGGCTCTCATCCCAGTCATGTTGCCGGTGGTGCTGATTACCGTTGACACGGTGTTTAAGGCCACTCTAGGCCCGAATCCGAGCGAATCGCAACGACAAGTTCAAGGCTGGTTGGGACTGATCGGCGATGCCAACTTTGCCATGGTTCTGGCTGCGCTCTTCGCAATCTATCTCTGTTGGCGAATCCAAGGACACTCGTTGCGACAATTGGCTGATCACGTCGAGGACGCGTTGCTCAGCGGAGGTGTGATCATTTTGATCACGGCCGCTGGCGGAGCCTTTGGCGCGTTGCTAGCCATGACAGAAATTCAAAATGTGATCGAAGCTTGGTTTGAAGGGGGAAGCAGCGGTGGCTTAATCGTCGTGATGTTGGCCTACGGCTTGGCAGCCGTGCTGAAGGTCGCGCAGGGCTCGAGCACGGTGGCGATGATTGTGTCGTCTTCATTGGTGGCATCCATCGCGCTTCCGCTATCGGCGAATGGAACTCTCGGTTTTCACGTCGCCTATTTGGTGCCAGTGATTGGCGCAGGCTCGCTGATGGGGAGTTGGATGAACGACTCGGGCTTTTGGGTGTTTGCCAAGATGGGCGTCTTGACCGAAGGAGAGACTCTGCGAAGCTGGACAGTGATCCTGTGCATTCTCAGCGTCACCGGGTTGTTGGTAACTTTACTATACGTGACGCTATTGCCCTTTCCGGTTTAAAGCAATGACCCTCGCAATATCGGCTCGACGCGCCAGCGAGTGGGTCCCTGGCTGCTGGGCACCCCCCCAACTCGCCAAACGGAGACCCACTTGCTGGCGCGTCGAGCTGATCATAATGCATTTTAGCTAAGACATGAGTTAAGTGTGAGTAACGATAGCCTGATCAATGATGCCGATTCCTTTGCGGAACGACCGGTGCGCAGCGCCTTGTCGGGCTGCTTCTACGTGGCTTTCGTGGTGGTGGTGAGCGTCGGGTTGTTGCTGGTCAACGCACTGCTCTGCCTGACGATCTACGGGGCAGTACCCAAGCCCAATAACGAAGAGGTGGTGGCCAGAGTTGGGCAGTTATTCTTCTACGTGGCCCCCGTCTTGTTGCTTATCTTGGAATGGAATCTACTAGACCGCCTCAATCGATTGTTTCGTGGTGGAAGCAGGTCAGGCAGGAAAGCCTGACGTACGGGAAGACAGGAACGCAATGACCGAAATCGTACTAGTTCGACATGCTCAGTCGGCAAACAATGCACTAGAAGAACACCTGCGCGTTCCCGATCCGAGCTTGACTGAAATCGGAATGCAGCAGGCCGCCGCTCTAGCCGCTTGGCTCCGCGATCAGCCGATACATCATCTGTACTGCAGCCCCTTCCTGCGCTCGTTGGAAACCATGCGACCGTTGGCCGAGACGAAGCGGTTGCCGGTTCGCATTCGCAGCGATCTGTTCGAATTGGGAGGCTGTTACAGCGGCCATGAGGCAGGCAAGCAACGCGGCGAACCTGGCCTTGGAAGATCGCAACTCGTCGATGCTTATCCCGCCTGGGAGATTGATGGGCTGATTGCAGAGAGTGGCTGGTGGGGACGCGACTACGAGTCGTTTGAGCAAGGTCTGTTGCGCGCAGCCACGGTCGAGAAATGGTTGGCCAGCGAAATATCCAGCCTAGGTGGGATACATGTTTTGATTATTCACGCTGACTTCAAACGTATGTTGCTGCAAACGATGTTCAATGATCAGCAGCTTGACGATCGCAAAATTGATCTGGCTGAGGTACCACTTTTTAACACCGGCATAACGCTGTGCGTACGCGAGGAGACGGGCTGGGCGATGGGAGATTTCAATTCCACGCGGCACCTACCCAGCAAGCTGGTGACGTAGAATTCAGTATCAGTCGACCCACTCGCTGGCGCGTCGAGCTGATATTGGACTTATCGCGCGCGTTTGAGGTCGCGAGTCAGGCTCTTGGGGGTGACGAATTGAGCAAACGCATCTTCTAGTTCGGACAATTCGCGATCGAGCCAATCGTCCAATTCCATGGCGGCGGCTGAACCAGCTTGGGTGGCATCGATCCTATCTTGCAGCCAGCTCCAATTTGGTTTGGCTTCGTCGGTGGGCCTTGCCCCGGAAGAATCGCTGGTGTTAGTCATGATTGGGCCTCGGAGTGTGAAAAAGGGCTCAGGTGACCATCGGTCTGAGTGGACTAGTTTCGGTGTCGCTCGGGAACGCCTAACTGTTAGACGCATTTGACTGCATTAAGTTCATAGCACGTAAGGTGCCAAAGTAGTTTTTGGCTGGATTTTTTCGGTATATGCCATGAAAGGTTGGGTCTGCGCAGTTATGGCGATTCTCCGTCCGGTCGCACAAGCTGTCAAAATGCATCCCACTGTCGCTTTTTCGACACGTTTCCTGAAATATCGGAACTTTTCCTTCCACTTTGCCAAGAACGATCGGGCCACTCACGAAGAACCTACCATGGGCCACAAAGTTCCACTAGGAGCCGAGGTATTTGGCCCAGTCCAGCGGCGGGAAGCGAGCTGGGTGTCATCAGAATTTAAAGAGTAGGATCGCGGCGAGGATGAGCCAGTGGTCATGCCAGTCAGTCCCCTTGGAGTGGAGCAGAAACATGTTTAAGAAAATGGCGATGGTTGGAGTTTTGGGGGCACTTGGGGCCGTGGCTGTCGCCGGCACCGGTGCTTGGAGCTATGTCCGCACTGGCGTGCACTCCGCGCGGCAAACGGTCCGCGATAGCATGCCTATCGAATGGGAGATCAAACGCGCTCGCGATATGATCACCGACCTGCAGCCGGAGATCCGCCGCAATGCCGAAATCGTGGCTCGCGAGGAAGTGGCCGTCAAGCGCTTGGCCGAAGAAATATCCGCCAAGGAAACGCTACTGTCCAAGAGTCACAGTGACATCCTGCGTCTGAAGGAAGATCTACAGAGCGGAAGCCAGGCTGGTAAAGTTCACTTTACCTATGCCGGTCGCAAGTATAGTGAAGATCAGGTTCGCGACGATCTGTCGAACCGTTTCAAGCAATTCAAGGTCCACGAGCAAACGACCGGCAAGCTGAGTCAAGTCCTCTCGGCTCGCGAGAAAAACTTGGACGCTTCGCGCCGTAAGTTAGAAGGCATGTTGGCCGCCAAACGCGAACTGGAAGTCGAGATCGAGAACATCCAAGCTCGCTTGACCCTAGTTGAAGTTGCGCAAACAAATTCACCTATCGCACTCGACGATGGCCAGCTCAGCTCTACTCGTAAGCTGCTCGATGACATTCGCACGCGTATCGATGTGGCGGAGCGCATGGTGGCCAGCGAAGGGGCATTAGAGGGGACGATCAACTTAGACACTCCAACCTCAGAAGATCTGCTGGATGAAATTGCTGACTACTTTGGCCAAGGACTTCCCGAGGTCGAGAGCCTAGTGGGCACTGGCAGCTAGTGGCTAGTGGCTAGTGGCTAGTAGCTAGAAACTAGAAACTAGAAACTAGAAACTACTTAGCATCGTGCGGAAAATAAGTGTCGCAATTGGTAGTGGACGAGGTAAGGCGACGCTGGGCGATTGAGAAAATTGGCAGGGAGAGCGAGGAGCGTCAACGCGGTGGGAGATTGAAAAGGTTAAAATGAGAAGTGAAAAATGCAAAATGATGGAAAAGTGACGCGACGCGGTGAGGACTTGGAAGATCGATTGCTGGAATTCGCTCTCGAGTCGGTAAGTTGGTCGATGCTTTGCCAGACACGCGTCTGGGACGCCATATCGCAAGCCAACTGGTACGCAGTGGCACGTCGCCTGCAACGAATTACGCGGAAGCATGCGCTGCGGAGAGCAAGCGAGATTTTATTCACAAGTTAGGTATCGCATTGAAGGAGCTTCGCGAATCGAGATGTTGGATCAGGCTGGTCCTGAAAGCCGACCTGTTGCCCGAATCACGAGTATCCGAATTACTGGACGAAGCAATTCAATTGTGCAATATCGTCGGGAAGTCAGTCGTCACCGCGAAAGCCAACCAAGCAAAACCCAAACCGCCAACGCCCAAGTAACACTCCAAACAAGATCCATTTCAAATCATTTTGCATTTTTCACTTCTCATTTTAACTTTTTCAATAGGCGTAACAGCGTGCGGAAAATAAGTGTCGCAATTGGTAGTGGACGAGGTTAAGAGTCCCGTGTTCGAGGACGCGTGACCTCGTCCACTACGACAATTATTTTCCGCACAATGCTTAGTACTTACTGCTTACTGCTTCGTGGGCATGGGAATTGGGTGTCACTGGCCTAGCCAGTGGTAACCGAAGGGGTTGGGTTAGAGTTGTCGCACTTCGTTCCAATACGTCGCAGTAACGCATTTGAGATTAGGATGCACATTTGCCAATCGAAAAGTCCGTTCGCCCTAGCTTCTAGCTTCTAGCTTCTAGCCAGTGCCATCCATGCTGACAGTCAAAGAGCAGCGCTGAAGATGTACAATGATGAGTATGCTAACTGAACCGAAACCTGACCAAGCCGCTTCGCCGCGCCAGCCGATCCTGTGGATCGATGGTGTCGGGGGCTATTTGTTGGTCGATCGCGAAGAAGTCAGCTTGGGTCAAGCCGTAGTGGGCAGCTCGGTAGACATCCCCATCGTGGGAGACCTTAGTCGTCAGGCAGGAGTGATTCGTAGAGCGGACAGTGACTACTTGTTGCAGCCGTTCCAGCTAGCCACCAGACTCAATGGCGCGCTGGTTGACCGCACTCAATTGTTAACTGGCCGAGATGAGATTCAATTCGGTGACCGAGTGCGATTGAAGTTCACCAAACCCAATCCATTGAGTGCGACAGCTCGCTTGGAACTGGCTGGACTTGGTCGATTCCAACCGCAGGTCGACGCGGTCTTGCTGCTGGCCGATGCGTGCATTCTAGGGCCGGGGCCTGGGAGCCATGTTGCTTGTCCCGATTGGGATACGGAACTTATGTTGTTGCGACGCGGTCAAGGCTGGTTTTTTCGCGTGTCGGACGAACTAGAGATCAATGCTCGACCGGAGCGGGGGCACGTTGCGCTGGCTTCCGGATTGCGAATTCGCGGCGACAATTTTTCACTGAGTATCGAATGACCCAAGCGCCTCGATAGCGCGTTTTCGGAGCCAGGGATATTACTCTGAGGCGATGAGAAGTAAACACAATGTTAAACCTGCTGACCAGAAAGAGAGCCCCCGCAAGTGACCTTGCGTCGCCGGTGGTAGCCGCGCGAGTTGGCGATTCACGAGTTGGCGATTCACGGGTTGGCGATACTGTGGCGGTTCAAAACCACCCTCAAGTTCAGGGGAGAGCCATGAAATTCAGATTTGGAAACGGCGATCAACCGCTGTCCGGCTTCACCATCAAACGGGGCGTGGGGATTGGTGGCTTTGGCGAAGTCTATTTCGCCACCAACGCTGCGGGGAAAGAAGTTGCACTTAAGCAGATCCAGCGCAATTTGGAAGTGGAAGTCCGCGGCGTGCGTCAGTGTTTGAACTTGAAGCACCCCAATTTGATCGGACTCTACGACATCCAATTTGACGCCGCCGAAGAGGGTTGGATTGTGATGGAGTACGTGGCGGGGCAAAGTCTTCGCGATGCGCTGGAGGCCAATCCAAGAGGTTTGCCGCGTCTCGAACTGGAGCGTTGGTTTGGACAAATCGCCGCTGGGGTCGCTTATCTGCACGATCATGGCATCGTGCATCGCGATCTGAAGCCAGCCAATATTTTTGAAGATCAGGGGATCGTCAAAATTGGGGACTACGGACTATCTAAATTCATTTCCTGCTCACGGCGTGGAGGACAAACCGAAAGTGTCGGCACGTTCCATTATATGGCTCCTGAAATCGGCCGCGGGGAATACGGCAAGGAGATCGATGTCTATGCATTGGGGATCATGCTGTACGAAATGGCGACGGGCGTCGTCCCCTTTGATGGTGAGAGCAGCCAAGAGATCATCATGAAGCATCTCACCGCCGATCCCGATCTATCCATGGTGGCTTCCCCGATACGTGATGTGATCGCGCGGGCTCTCGCTAAGAATCCCGCCAAGCGGACAAGCGATGTTCGCGAAATGCTAGGCCCCTTGGGCTGGGCCATCGATGACCGCTACTTGTTGGTCCCCAATAAACTGGCTCATGGCCGTCAAGATACGCCGCCGGTGGTGAATCCATTCGCGGATCCGCCGCGCGTGGCGACTGAGACAACTCGAGATGCGGGTAGCACTGAGCCGGATCGAACCGCTCGCGCAGAAGTGACGACACTTCGCAACAGTGAGCCAATCGCGCGAAAGATACGCGAAAGCTGGGCCGGACTGAATCGTTGGTGGGGAAGCTTGGCAATGAATTCAGGTGCCAAGACAGCCCTGCTGGTCTTTGCAATTATTATCTTGGTCCTCAACGCTGAGATATTGTTGTCGTTGTTGGTGTTGGGGTTGCTGCTGTACGTTCCTTACTATGCAATATGGTGGACCCTGCGCAGTCCGGCGGCCAGCGCGCGACAGCGAACACAACAGGTGGCCTATTGTGGAACTAGGGTGGCGCGCGATCCGGGAAACGTCCCCCAACAGCCGCGTAGCAACCCACCTGCGCGACCCGCCGTGGAACGTCCGATGAGTGTCAAACAGTGGCGCGTCGCGCGTCGGCAACAACTGGCACAGGTTCCGCGCCGCATGGTGTGGAGTGAAGTCACCGGTAGCTGGATCGGTTCGGCTGCTGTCATCGCGGTCTTCAGTACATTGGCGGCCCTGTTTCAAATCGGATCGGGACGCGCGGTTCAGCCATTATTGATGGGAACGGTCTGGGCCGCACTGGTCACGCTGGCCATCGCCTGGAGCTCGATTGCGTTTGGCAAACGTTGGCAGCGCGAGGAAGGGGATTGGGCGATTCGTGCGTTCATGCAACTAACCAGCGGCTTTGTGATTGGTGCGTTCGCCTTCACGCTGGCGGAATTCCTGATGATCCCCTGGGAGAGTATTACCCGCGAACAACTGGGAGAGATCCCTGTGCGACGATGGAGCGGTTTTTTCGGAGTCGATGGCCAGCCACTGCTCCCCGCCTACCTGGCTTATTTTCCGCTACTGATGGGTATGGTCGGTTGGTGGAAGCAAGTCGATCCACTCCGCCGTACACGGTTAAGCTTCTGGCCAGTGATCTGGTCCGCGCTGGCGGCTAGCTTGGTGCACTTACTGATTCCCTTTCCGCAGCCCTGGGGCGCACTCATCGCCGCCGGTGCAGCGCTGGCTATTCAACTGTCGAGTCCGTGGATCAATCCCAACGAACGCTTGCAAGTTGCGTAATTGGACAATGCCGGCTTTGGCTATTGACTCAAAAGTCGCAGGGAGAATTGTCATCAAATGGACCGAACCATCGGTTGGTGTTTTCGAAAACGATTCCGAGAGTTTCATGTTTTTGCCGCACATGTTTTTGCCGAAAATTCGTAGCGGCGGACAGGGAGTGAGTCTCGGCTTTATTGCGGCTCAGAAGATACGTCGGCCTGAATCGCGTCGACAAAAAAATGTGCGGCAAAAAGACAAGAATTCAGAGTCGAGCATGTACGAGCATCTAATTGGCAACGCCAACGCAACTGATCGGCGGAGCGAAGAGCGACTATCCCGTGAACTGTTTCATAAAGAGTTTGCGACGTTTATTCCCAAACCAGGCTATGCCTCAAGACTTTAACCATGTGCAAATACAAGCATCGATCATCAAACAGGCGTAGCTTACTTGTGGTCGTGCCATTCGTGTTTGGCGGCCTACTGCTGCATCCACTGAAGGACCATTTCGTGAATGAGCAAGCCGCGGCCAGTGATTCCGGAGTGGTAACCAGTAATTTTGATTTAGCGCAACCTGCAACAGGTAAGCCACCGCGCCCCATGCGGTCTCGCAATGTTCAGGCTAAAGAGTTCAGGGCTGAAATCGACCAGGATTCAATTGGTCAAGAGCTATCGGTCGAACTAGGTACTCAACCACTGCTCCCTGCCGATGCACCGGCGTGGATTGGCGCACTCCCAGATACGACAGGCGAAGTCCACCGCGTGTACGTGGGAGGTGGGATTGCCGATTCTGAACGCGATGCGGCCGCTCAACTGGACGAAGCGCTCGTGTCGGCTGTCTGCGATTACATCGACACCGCGCTACTCCCCCACAGGGACACTCGCTCGGGCTTATTGCAGCGCAGGGTCAACGCCAGGGGCTTAACAGCCAAGATCACTTCCGATTTCATTTGGAAGAATTTGGTCGACGATCCCGACGGCTACCTGGCGCGGCTCAACACGGGGGATGCACCGATGTTTCAAAAATGGGTCACGGTCTCGATCACTCCGCAGCAGCGCGATATGATCAGGAGTTGGGAGCGCGAAGCGACGCAACGCCAGCGGCTGGCCCCCGTGGGTGTCGGGATGCTGGGTCTACTCAGTTGCGTTGGGCTATTGCATCTAGTTTTTAGAGGGCGTAAGCCGCGACGATGAAATCACCAAACTCGGACGATGCCAATTCAAAACCCACGGCGGCCGAGGAGGTGGAACAACTGCTCGTCGAGCGGATCAGCCAAGGGGAAGAGCGGGCCTGGGAAGAGCTAATCAGTCGCTACGAAGGTCGTTTGCTTGCTTTTGTCGAAAGCCGTTTGCGGCAGCGTGGTATGAGCGAAGATATCGTGCAGGAAACCTTCGTGGGCTTTCTCAATAGCCTCCCCAACTATGATCGCCGGCGTCCGCTGGAAAGCTATCTGTTCACGATTTGTGCGTACAAGTTGACCGATCACTTGCGTCGCGAAGGGCGCCGCCCGACCATCTCACTGACGCAGTCCAGCGGAGGTGATTCGTCTGGTTCGACCTGGCACATCGTTTCCGCTCGTGGACGCGCGGCCAGTAGCATAGTGCGAAGCGGCGAGCGCAGACAAATCGAAGAACAGGCCATCGCCTCGGCGCTCGCTGATCAGATTGACAAGTGGCAAACGCGTGGTGATTGGACCAAGCTCAAGTGTATCGAGCTCATTTTCGTCCTGGGCCGCACCAACAAGGAAGTGGCTGAGCTGCTGGAGATCAGCGAGCAACAGGTAGCCAACTTCAAATTCGACTTTTTGGCGCGAACCAAGGCGTTGGTTGGTCGGCAGTCGTTGGATGTCGAGATTTTCCCAGAGTTGGGGTAGGGGGCTCAAATTGGGGCGCGCATACTAGTGGGGCGCACTTATTAGTGGGGCGGTCCTGCGGGTGCGACTTCTCGCGTGCTGGGACACAAGCCAAAGATGGGAATTAGGGGAATCGTAGAAATCATGAAGCTTCCAGAAAGTCACGCTCTGTAAGCGTTAGCCACTTGGGAGCCTCCCCTATCGACCCCTTGGCAAAATCACGAATTGCATGGTACTCTTGAGCGATTTTATTTTGCGCTAGCCAACTTCGCTTACCTGGAGAACCCTACGCTGTGCCACGGCGAAACGACCTCAAAAAGATTATGCTCATCGGTTCCGGCCCCATCGTTATCGGGCAAGCTTGCGAATTCGATTATTCTGGCACTCAGGCTTGTAAGGCGCTCCGCGAGGAAGGCTACGAAGTCGTTTTGGTCAATAGCAATCCAGCCACGATCATGACAGATCCCGACATGGCCGAGCGGACTTATATCGAGCCGTTGAGCTGGGAGATAGTGGCCAAAATCATTGAAAAGGAACGCCCCGATGCGCTCCTCCCCACGCTGGGTGGGCAAACCGGCCTGAACGTGGCCATGGATCTCGACAAACATGGCATTCTGCAGAAATACAATGTCGAGATGATTGGCGCCATCCCCTCGGTGATCGCCAAGGCGGAAGAACGCGATCAATTCAAAGAGGCGATGGAAAAAATCGGGCTCGAGGTCTGCCGTGGTGAAGTGGTATCGAACATCGAAGATGCCCGCCGCGTGCTGGCCGATGTCGGCCTACCATGTGTCGTTCGTCCGAGCTTTACGATGGGAGGGAGTGGTTCCGCAATCGCCTATAACCGGGATGACTTCGATGCGTTGGTCCGCAATGGATTGGTGCAATCCCCCGTGACTGAAGTGCTTATCGAGGAATCGATTATCGGTTGGAAAGAATACGAGATGGAGGTGATGCGCGACATGGATGACAATGTCGTGATCATCTGCTCGATCGAGAACTTCGATCCAATGGGTGTGCATACGGGCGATTCAATTACGGTCGCACCGGCCCAGACTTTGACCGACAAAGAGTATCAGCGGATGCGTGACGCTTCGTTGGCAGTCATGCGTGAGATTGGCGTCGAAACGGGAGGCTCGAATATCCAGTTCGCATTGCATCCCGATACAGGACGCATGATTGTGATCGAGATGAATCCGCGGGTCAGTCGCTCTAGCGCGCTGGCAAGCAAGGCGACAGGTTTTCCGATAGCCAAGATCGCGGCCAAGTTGGCGGTCGGTTATCGCCTGTGGGAACTTCCCAATGATATTACTAAACAGACCAAGGCCTGCTTCGAACCGACAATCGATTACGTCGTTACCAAGATCCCGCGATTCGCTTTTGAAAAATTCCCTGAAGCCGACACAACACTGATGACGCAAATGAAGAGCGTCGGTGAAACGATGGCCATCGGTCGGACATTCAAGGAATCGTTGCAGAAAGCGCTGCGTGGTCTGGAGGTCGGTGCGTTCGGATTTGGCTGCGATAGCAAGGATCTATGGGGGACCGACTTTGCTCCCGATGAGGACGAGATTCGTAGCAAGCTCTCGCGTCCTAACCCAGATCGAATTTGGCACCTGCGGTACGCGCTCAAATCGGGGATGAGCGTGGCTGAGATCCATGACATCACCAATATCGACCCCTGGTTTTTGGATCATTTGTCCGAACTGGTCGAAATCGAGAATCACCTATTGCAAGCCGGCTCGTTAGAGGAACTACCGCTCGAGGAACTGCTCTATGCTAAGCAATGTGGTTACTCTGATCGGCAGCTGGCAAAACTGCTGGGGAGCGATGAAATGGACGTCCGCGCCTATCGCAAACAGCATGGGATCGTGGCTAAGTTCAAAGCGGTTGACACCTGCGCGGCAGAATTTGAGGCATACACACCCTATTACTACAGCACCTACGAACAGGAAGACGAAGCCCCCGATAAGAAGCCTGATTCCAAACGCATCATCATTTTAGGTGGCGGCCCGAATCGCATTGGGCAAGGAATTGAGTTCGACTATTGCTGTTGCCATGCCAGTTTCGCCTTGCGCGAGATGGGGATCGAATCGATCATGATCAATAGCAATCCCGAAACAGTCAGCACTGATTATGACACCAGTGACATTCTGTTCTTTGAACCGCTGACGACCGAGGATGTTTTAAACGTATGTGATCGCATGCAGCCTGACGGAGTGATCGTGCAATTCGGTGGCCAGACGCCGCTCAATCTAGCTCGCGCGCTCTCCTCGGCTGGCGTGCCGATCATTGGTACCTCGGTCGATACGATCGAAGCGGCCGAGGATCGCGAGAAATTTCAAAAGCTATTGCATACGTTGGGGCTCAAGCAGCCCGCCAACGCCATCGCGCGCACCATGGCTCAAGCGCGCACCGAAGCCAAGAACGTTGGCTTCCCTTCGTTGGTACGTCCAAGCTTTGTGCTTGGGGGACGAGCTATGGAGATTTGCTACGACCAGGCGCAGTTTGAACGCTACGTAGTCGAGGCGTTCATCGTCGCCGAAGGACAGCCCGTGTTGATCGATCGCTTCTTGGAAGATGCCATCGAAGTCGACGTCGATGCACTATCTGATGGCCAAGACGTAGTGGTGATGGGGATCATGGAGCATATCGAGGAAGCGGGGGTCCATTCTGGTGATTCAGCCTGCGTAATTCCACCTTACACTCTATCACCCGAAGTGTTGCAAGAGATCCGCGAAGCGACTTGGGCCATGGCCAAGCGTCTGCAAGTGATTGGGCTGATGAACGTGCAATATGCCGTCAAGTCCGAAGAGGGGAAAATGAATGTGTACGTCTTGGAAGTCAACCCACGCGCTAGCCGTACTGTCCCGTTCGTGGCCAAGGCGACCGGGGTACCCGTGGCCAAACTGGCCGCAAAAGTGATGGCGGGGATGAAGCTCAGAGAGTTGGGGATTACCAGCGAGCCGATTCCGAAACGCGTGTCGATCAAGGAAAGCGTGTTTCCGTTTCGCAAGTTTGCCGGAGTCGATATCGTGCTGGGTCCAGAGATGCGGAGCACCGGCGAAGTGATGGGGATCTGCGAACGTTTTCCCATTGCCTTTGCCAAGAGTCAATTGGCCGCCGGGGTCGTGCTGCCGACGCACGGCAATGTATTCGTCAGTATCAACTCGCGTCACAAAGATGGCATTCCCGATCTGGCGACCAAGCTGCATGAGCTCGGCTTCTCCTTGTTGGCCACGCCGGGGACGGCTCGCTGCATTGAAGCGGCCGGTATTCCCGTAACGAGCGTCAAGAAGATTGCCGAAGGGTCACCGAACCTCATCGACTATTTAAAGAACGGCGAGGTGTCGTTGATCGTCAATACGCCCAGTGGCAAAGGAGCGCGGACCGACGAGGGGCGGATTCGCGCTGCCGCAGTTCAAAACGGCGTACCCTGTATCACAACCATGGCCGCCGCGATGGCCGCACTCAAAGCCATGCAGGCTCTGCGCACGGAAGAACTAGGCGTTGAAGCGTTGCAGGACCGCTTCAGATAAGTCTACGTTCTGGCGAACGTAGCTACGACAGTAATTTTCCAGTAGCTGCTGTCGCCAGACGGCAGAGAGTGGACGTTCTGGCGAACGTAGCTACGATAGTAATTTTCCGCACGCTGCTTAGTTGTGGTACTCGGCGGAGAAGAACGTCTTACTACCATCCACGGTCGGCTTGATGGTACGAGCCCCTTCCTTCCAGTTGGCGGGACAGACTTCGCCATTAGTCTCGAAGTACTGCAGGGCTTGCACCATTCGCAGGGCTTCGTCGACGCTGCGCCCCAACGGTAGATCGTTGACCACCTGGTGCCGTACGATCCCCTGCTGATCGATCAAAAACAAACCGCGAAGCGCAACGGTGTCACCGGTCAGCACGTCGTAGTCGCGCGAGATCTGTTTGCTCAAGTCAGCCACCAAAGGATACTGAATGTTTCCAATGCCACCTTGATCGCGCGGCGAATTGCGCCAGGCCAAGTGCGAGAAGTGGCTATCGACGCTCACCCCCACGATTTGCACACCAAGTTCTTCGAACTCGCTCGCGCGATCCGAAAAGGCAATGATTTCCGTTGGACAGACGAACGTGAAATCGAGCGGATAAAAGAACAGCAGCACGTATTTGCCACGGTAATCGCTCAAGCTTAATTCTTTGAACTGGCCATCGGCCATGACCGCTTGGGCTTTGAATTCCGGTGCGGGTTGGGTAACTAAAACGCTCATCAATCTCTCCTTAATAAGGGGGTAGGTAGGGCAACTCCACGCTGGGCTGGAGTCAAGGCTTGAGCTGCGTTTGACATTCAAAGGCGTCTAAAGGCCGGTCTCCAACAAGGGAACTTGTCAGCGATAGATTACCAGCCCCAGAGGCGATTGGGGAGGCTACCCTTTGCGGTCGCAGTGCCGGGCCGATATAGTTGTCCATGCACCCGATTGTCGCTGACCGCTCCGTCGATCAGTCGCTTTCGTGATTCATTATGATATTCTTGTCAATCGTCAAGTTGACGCGGCCGAATAGCGGGTTGCGCAAGCGATGTACCGATGGAGCGGTCCACGACAAAACAACCAAGCCCGCAAACAGACACAATAAGATAGTTGAATTGCATGCCTCACTCTGACCTAACTCGCACGGTTGCCGATCTCAAAGCGCTAGTGGCACAATTCGTTGGCGAACGGAAGTGGGAGCAGTTTCACAACGCCAAGAATTTGAGCATGGCTCTGACGATCGAAGCGGCGGAGTTGATGGAACATTTCCAGTGGTTGACCACCGAACAGGTTGTCGCGGGGGACGGTTACGACTTGCAGCAAGTGACCGAAGAGCTGGCCGACATCACCAGCTATGCCCTGGCCCTAGCCAACGCCCTGAACATCGATTTAGCCAGCGCCGTCGAACAAAAAATGATTAAGAACCGCGTGAAGTATCCTGCCTGATAAGCGCAGAGAGCTCGACGCAGTCAACGCGAAAAATCGAATTTCACCGCTCAGTTGGCGAGCAATCGATCATATTCCGAGTGACTTCCGATCCCAAACCATAACAAGCCATCTTCGATCTCAACGGCGAGCGCGCGGAAGTCGCGACCAACACGGGCTGAGCGATAGCGGCCCACCTTCTTGAAGTGGAGTGAAGGGTGAGTGGGATCGGCTTTTAGTAGAGCGAAGTTCTCGTCGGCAAGTTCGCGTATGGAGTTGGGTAAAGTCCGGTAACAGTCCCAAACACGCGGAGATGCAAAGTGATTCATAGTGGTCGTGTGCGTCCTGCACGATGATCGGCAATTGCTTCTTCCGTGAGCCTATTGAACCGACCTTCCGTAGCGTCAGCGTCGATCATCGCATCCCAATTCTTTCCATCAAATTCGAAGAACCAGTCACGGAATCGAGCAAGTTCGTCCGGTGGGAGGTGGGCTATCGATTCTTCCAATTGCTTGAGCGTCATTGTCAGATGCCATGTCGAGTGCTGCGGACGCTTGCTTATGCCGCCGGTGATTGAAGCGAGAAATCGTAGCAAGCCAATCGATTGTACCAACGGTGAGATTTGGTGCCAACCAAGAAAACGACTCGACCTAGCTAGAGTCGCATCACCGGGCTTGATCGGAGATTTTCTTGAAACGTTCGGCAGGTTTTAGAATGCTGCCGATGCGAATGCCGAATTTATCGCCAGTTTTGACGATATCCCCTTCAGCAATCGGCTGCTCCCCGACTTCGACCGTCATCGGGCTTTCGTACGATTTGTCGAACTGGATCAGCACCCCCGGCACCAGCTTGGTGACTTGATCGACACGCATCGACTGCCGGGCTAGCACCACTACCAATGGGACGCGGATCTGCAAGACACTTTGGCAGTAGGGCTTGAGCATCAATCGCGGCTTTATTGCTGGCTAAATGGGGCGTGGGGAGAGGAAGGGGACAACCACTAGCTAACTATCGTCGTCAAAGTTGTCGCAACTTGATAAACTCTATCGACGAGCCCCTTGAACCGATGAGTCCTGCGGCTGAAATGGGAATCAACAAAGAGTGAGAGCAATCCATGACCATAGCCCCCATCTTGCCAGCTTCCCCTGGTAAACTCCCGTTGAGCGACTACAAACCGCTGGGAAATGACGAGTTGTCTTCGCGTATCGAAGCGGGGAGGAAGAGGCTGGGCAAAAAGCTACTAATTCTCGGGCACCACTATCAGCAGGACGAAGTGATCGAGCATGCCGATTTGCGTGGCGACAGTTATCAATTGAGCCAATTGGCCGCTTCCAGCTCCGATTGCCGCACGATTATTTTCTGTGGCGTGCACTTTATGGCTGAGACAGCGGACATTCTAGCCAACCGCCCTGACAAGCTCGCGGAGCGCGATGGCCGCCGGGTCGACGTGATCCTCCCCGACATGGCTGCAGGCTGCTCAATGGCCGATATGGCGGCGATCCGCCAAGTCGAAGATGCGTGGGATCAACTGGGAGAGGTCATCGATACCCAACGCTTGATCCCAGTCACCTATATCAATTCGGCGGCCAGTCTCAAAGCATTTTGTGGTCGGCATGGTGGGATTGTGTGCACCAGTAGCAACGCGGCGGCGGTGATTCGTTGGGCCTTCCAGCGGGGCGAGCGAGTTTTCTTTTTTCCCGATCAACATCTCGGTCGCAACACCGCGCTGAAGATGGAGATTACCAACGCGCAAATGCCAGTCTGGGATCCCTATGCCGATGACATGGGAGGGAATACCGAAGAGGCGATCAGGTCGAGCAAAGTGGTGTTGTGGAAAGGGCACTGCAGCGTCCACCAGATGTTCCGACCCGAGCACGTGGCCCAGTTCCGACAAAAGATCCCAGGCATCAAGATTTTGGTTCACCCGGAATGTCCACAAGAAGTTAATGACATCGCTGACGTTTCGGGGTCGACCAGCGCCATTCTAAGGACCGTGGAACAATCGCCCCCCGGGACGAAATGGGCGATTGGCACAGAGCTGCATTTGGTCAATCGCATCAAGCAGGCACATCCTGAGCAGGAAGTCCATTTCCTATCACCTGTTGTGTGCATGTGCGCCACCATGTACCGCATCGACTTGGCACATTTGGCGTGGACGATCGAAAACCTAATCGCAGGGGATGTCGTCAACAAGATCGAAGTCGACGCAGAGACATCGCGTTATTCGCTGATCGCGCTGGAAAGAATGCTGGAAGTGCAGTGAGCCCGACGGTTTCGAAAAGTTCATCGTTTACTTGCCAGCCGCCGTTTCGCCGAAGATAATGCTCCCCTACGCGGCTCTCACCTCCCCTTTTACTCCAAGGCTTAACCACCATGCGCACTCCGTTCATTTGCCTAATGCTGTCGGCCGTCTGCTTGGCCTCAATCCAACCGCTTTGCGCCGAAGAATACCTGACAGGTATCCAATGGGAAAAACCACCGATAGTTCAACCTGGAGAGACTGTCGGTTCACCACCTGCGGATGCTACGCTGCTGTTCAATGGCCAAGATTTGAATAACTGGGAAAATGGCGACCGATGGCCCGTGGCTGATGGAGTGATGTCGAGTGGCAAAGGGATGATTACGTCCAAGGAAAAGTTTGGCGATTGTCAATTGCACTTGGAATGGGCGGCCCCCACAGTCGTCAAGGGGGACGGACAAGGGCGGGGCAACAGCGGATTGTTCATGATGGGCAAGTATGAAATTCAAATCCTCGATTCGTACGACAATGAAACTTATTACGACGGTCAAGCTGGGGCGATTTACAAACAGACCGCACCGCTGGCCAACGCCATGCGCCCACCTGGCGAGTGGAACAGCTACGACGTCTTTTGGACCGCTCCGCGTTTTAACGACGACGGTACGTTGAAATCCCCTGCGTATGTCACTTTAATTCACAATGGTGTGCTGCTTTTGAATCATTTTGAAGTGTTGGGGGACACACCTTTTAATCGTCCGCCACAATACACAGCTCATCCGGCTGAGGGTCCTATATCCCTGCAAGATCACGGCAATCCGGTTCGTTTCCGCAACATCTGGGTGCGGAATTTGGTACCGGCCAAAGGGGAGCGAACTCGTGAGCCCTATATTCGCGATGGGGACAAAGAAACACCGATAGCGAAGTAGATTAGGGGGGCGTGCGAAATGTCGTAGCTACGTTCGCCAGAACGTAGTCTCCCGGCGGTCTAGCGACCGCTGTTTGTGAGCTACATCATAGCCGCCTCTTGGCACTCAGTTTTGACGGAAGGATTTTGAAACGCGGAGTTGCGGAGGAATTGAGATTCGCGGAGCCAGGGGACTGTTTTCGGAAGCCTAGACTTACTTAACCGCTCAGAGGCAGCAGAATATTCAACAAACTAGAGTGGAATTCGCATCGGCAACGCCACAATCCTGGAGGCTACCGCTTATATTTATCGTGCAGGGGGGCTTTCGTTTCTCCGCGAATCTCAATTCCTCCGCAGCTCCGCGTTTAAAACGTGTACCTTCGGCGTCTCGCTTTCCAGTCCATTTTATTGCAAGCCAATGTGATTGCGGGCTGCTTAGAGCGGACGGTACTTAAGACTTCTTGCACTAGCGCCTGAGGTTCACAACTTGGAATTTGGAATTTTTAAGGAATAATCTGTTTTGAACGCGCGTTTTGTGCTCTTGCCTGGTGATGGTATTGGTCCCGAAATTGTATCGCAAGCTAAGCGAGTGCTGGAGGAGGTGGCCACTAAGTTTGGACATCAGTTTGACTATCAAACATGCAGAATTGGTGGCAACGCCATTGATGAAACCGGGGATCCACTCCCAGCAGAAACGATTGAGGCCTGCAAGAATTGCGACGCGGTTTTATTGGGGGCCGTGGGTGGGCCGAAGTGGGACGATCCGTCGGCCAAGACGCGACCAGAAGCGGGGCTACTGAAGATTCGCAAGGAACTCGGACTGTTCGCGAACTTGCGCCCCATCGCTCCCTTTGCAGAACTGCTCGATTCTTCGCCACTGAAGCGTGAGATCGTTGAAGGGACGGATATTCTCTTTTTTCGCGAATTGACCGGGGGGATTTATTTCGGACCTTCGGGCTGCGAAACGTTGAGCAATGGCGGCGAGCGAGCGTTCAGTACGATGGTGTACGAGACCTATGAAGTGGAGCGCATTTTCCGATTGGCCGCCGATGCAGCTCGCTTGCGTCGCAATAAACTAACGATGGTCGACAAGGCCAATGTGCTCGAAGCGAGTCGTCTGTGGCGCCGCGTATGCGCAAAAATTATCAAAGAAGAATACCCCGATCTGGAATACGAAGTGGTTTTGGTCGATTCGATGGCGATGCACTTGATCAGTCGTCCCACTTCGTTCGATGTGGTTGTCACCAGCAATATGTTTGGTGATATCTTGACCGACGAAGCCTCGATGCTCCCTGGTTCGTTGGGGTTGTTGCCGAGCGCTTCGCTGGGTGCCCGTGGTCCGGGACTCTATGAACCAATTCACGGTAGCGCGCCGGACATCGCCGGGAAGGGCATTGCCAATCCGCTAGCCACGATTCTGGCCGTGGCCATGATGCTGCGGTATTCATGCCGACTCAATGCGGAGGCTGAAGCCATAGAGGGGGCAGTCAAAAGGGTTTTGGCGACCGGCCATCGCACGGCCGATCTAGTCCCCCGCGGCACAGCATCGCTAGGGACAGTCCCCATGACCGACAAAGTGCTTGAGTGTTTGGCCGAACTGGTCTCCAGCAAGTAATGCGGTATGAATCCCACTCTAGAGGCTAGAGGATTGAGGCTTGAGGCTAGAGGCTTGAGGCTAGAGGCTTGAGGCTAGAGGGGCGAGACCTGTGGAGTGGTGCTTGGGTTTAGGGCTGAAGGCCCGTCAGAGTCGCAGGGTGGCACTGGCTGGGGCCAGTGTTGCCGAAGGAGTTGAGTCTGTAGCAGGTGTGGTTCTTCTTAAGCGCTCGAAGTAATGAATTTCACCTACCACAGGTCTCCCCAGTGGAACTGTCTGGTGGGCACGACAACTGCCTGAAACGCGAATTTCACTTGTCACTTGTCACTTGTCACTTGTCACTTGTCACTTGTCACTTGTCACTTGTCATTTGTCATTTGTCATTTGTCATTTGTCATTTGTCATTTGTCATTTGTCATTTGTCATTTGTCATTTGGAACTTGGAACTTGGAACTTGGAACTTGGAACTTGGAACCTGGAACCTTAAACCTGGAACCTGGAACCCCAAACAGGTGTCTTGGGAGTGGTTAGCGGAAGATTTGAGCGACTAGCGGTCGATTTCGGGCTGGAGGAGTCAAAATTCGCCTTGCGGTAGCGTGGGCGGTCGATACACTATCCCCTTCCTGAAAACTCACACACAGGTTGCTGGGCCAGCGTAGCTCAGTTGGTAGAGCTGCTGAGTTGTAATCAGCCGGTCGGGGGTTCGAGTCCCTCCGCTGGCTCTTGGAGTTGCTGGTGATCTAGGCATTTGCCTAGTCAAACTCACTTAGCGGCCCCCGAGGGCAGGGGTTAGTTGTCCGTCAGGCAACAGGTGTGGAAGTTGTGCAGGGCCGGTTTCCGGGAGGTTGCCCGAGTGGTTAAAGGGGACGGACTGTAAATCCGTTACTTCGGTTTCACAGGTTCGAATCCTGTACCTCCCATTGGCGAACCGAAGCCGTGGTGGCAAACTGTAGGGAATTGTCGAC
>JBGSJT010000671.1:0-9123 GCA_041741715.1 Pirellulaceae bacterium
CGCATCGTAGTCTCTTTTCGGGTAGGCGGAGCTGAATTTGATTCTTTCCTACCACGAGATACCCTTGTCAACAGACAAGGGACATCGGGAACTCAATTTCCGACCTAAGAACTTTCGCCGTAGCACGAATGCACAGTACGATTCACCGTCTCAACGCTTTACGATCACGTCCACTCCGCAAATGGTTGGGCGCAGTTCACTGCGAAAAATTGAGCGGTGATGATCAACTTTTAGGCATTCCTTGGCAGTGTGAGTCGTTCCCTCACTGAAATCAAAGAACGCGTTTGAAACTTGCCGGCCGGTCGCGATCAGTCTGTTCGCAACTGCCACCTACCCGATCTGGATTGTTTGGGGCATTGCGCATTGAAGTTCACATGATTTATTTGACACATGAATCGCAATTGACGACCCCGCCGGAATTAAAACACTCCATTTCGGCTTCCACTCTACCACTGAAACTGGCACCCTTTAGAACGTTGGTCACAACAGGTGGCGGTATCTTTAGGTTGCGAGCTACAAACTCCGAAAAACTGCCGTAGGGAGCGGTTACCCACAGATTCTTCTGAGTAACCCAAAAAACAATCGAAATTCGAGCGATTGGGCCAGTAAACCAATGCTGAGTTGAACGGTTCTACTCAACAACCCCGGTTATGGGGATACTCAGATTACCGATGTCGGTCTTGATTGTAATCTTGCCTTTAAAGGGCCCTAGTTTGCGATTTTGGAACGACATATTCAACACATGAGCTGGTTTTGACTGGTGATTGTTAGCATATCCGGCTCGAACTTCACCCTGATCGGAGGTCACATCCAGGATTGCTACTGGCGTTTCGCCTTTTACGATGAGTCGCCGCGAAATTAGTTCATTTACGCCAATCCGGCCGAACGAAATACTCGTTGGCGAGCATTGCAGCGGAGGCGCAACGTGTACGCTTACTTGAACCGGGACCGTTGTAAGTTTCTTATCATTTGTATGCAGTACGGCCTGTCCAGACCATCGGCCATCTGGAGCATCATCTTCTAATTTGGCGTTTATTTGGTATTTGACTCGACCTGCTGACCTAGACGTCTCTTCAATCGTGAGCTTAATATGGTCGAAAGGACTTACGATCTTGATGACTTCCCAGTCGTCGCGACCTGCATAATCCAGCACTAACGGTAGACGCTTTCCGACTCCTTGACTGACCTCGCCGAAATTGATCTCGCTCGGCGGAAACACGATATCACTGCGAATATAACCCTTGACATTCAGTTGTACCTCTGTGGAAAGCGCGCCATCAAAAGAAACGGTAATGGTCGCCGATTTACTTCCAGTAAAAGTCCTTGTATTAAACCTGGCGAGAATTGAGCCGACTTCTCCAAACTTAACATACTTGGTTTCCACTATCGCCGTCACGCATCCACAACTTGACCTAACAGAGGCAACGTGTAGGTCTTGAGGGAATTTGTTAATAAAAAAGAAGCGATGCTCCGACTTTGACGCCCGCGCCAATGTCCCGAAATCATGGAGCCTACGCTCCGATGGGATGACGGGCTGGCGGCTGTCCAAAAGTGCCTTTCTCATTTCGTAGGTTAGTGGCACCGAGTCTAAATTGCCAATCGCTTGCCAATGTTGGTCCAACACACGTTGTAACGCAGAAACCGTTTTAGCGTTACCAGTTGTTTTGCGGTTTTCCAGTTGTCGAAGACTTGCAGAATACCCAGGTCCTGACGTGCCCGGCTGCGTGTGCGCCAGCACTTGAAGGCACTCTAAGTATAATTCCTCCGCCCGAGGGTAGTCTTCGTCCCCGAGGTAGTAATCTGCCAGCTCCCATTGACTGGCTGCAAAACGAGTGTCATGCCTGCCGTACAACTCCTCGGTTCTCCGCACATTGAGAATTAGCCGGTCGAGCTGTAAGTCCTTTTTCGCATCTGCCCAACCATCGTTTGTGGACAACGACTCGATTGTGCTATTGGCAGCTTTGCTAGATCGATCAATTATACTCCGGTCGCTACCCTTAAGTGCCTGAGTCAAAGCAGGAGCCTTTGTTTGGCGCAATCCATAGGTAGTACCAGCGACTCCCAGTAGTGCGACAACTGACAGGGCGAAAAACATGGCAAGCAACGAGCGGTGACGTCTGAGGGTTTTTCGAAAACTGTAGATACGGGAGGGAGGCCGCGCATCAATAGGTTGGTTCGACATGAAACGAATCAAATCTTCAGCGAGATGTCCCACCGATTTATACCGTCGATCCCTATCCTTCTCTAGGGATTTCATCGCGATCCAATCCAACTCGCTTGTTAACTGGTGACTAAGAGTCGCACGATAATCTGAGCCACTAGTGGCCTTTGGTCGACACTTCAACGACGCACTGAGTCTTATAGAAGGACGCTTGGGAACTTCGTCGCGTATCAAAGCGAGCACCGTTTGCAAATCGCTGCCGCCGATGCTCTCCTTCTGAATCGGCGTACTGCCTACAAGTAGTTCGTACAAGACCACGCCAAGTGAAAAAACATCGGTGCGTTGGTCAAGCTCGACAGAATTCATTTCGGCCTGTTCCGGACTCATGTACTGCAGCGTACCGATTAAGTGACCGTACTCAGTAAAAAGAGTCTTGTCGGTCAATTTGTGTTGGTACTGCAAGGTTTTCGCTAGGCCAAAATCAATTACCTTTGGAACTGCAAGCCCATCGCGGAGCTCCACCAGCAGATTGGATGGCTTCAAATCGCGATGAATAATCCCGCGTTGATGAGCATGATGAACAGCATTGCATATTTCTACGAACAACTGCAATCTGTCGTGAACTCGCAGACCATGAGTCTCACAGTGCTCCGTGAGCGGTATTCCGTCCACACATTCCATGACAAAATAGGGCATACCGTTTTCTGTTGCACCCGCATCGAGAATTTTGGCTATGTTGGCATGGTCCAACATGGCCAGCGCCTGACGCTCTGCCTCGAACCGCGCGATGAGATGACGGTCCGAAAGGCCGCCGCGAAGAAACTTAATCGCCACCGTACGTCGGAATGGTATCGTTTGTTGTGCGAGCCAAACGGTCCCCATCCCTCCCTGACCTAACATTCGAAGTAGCGTGTATCGTCCCGAATCTAAAGAATTCCCTACCGGACTGTTCATTAGCTTCGATTGTACTTCTTCGCTAATCGCTGCATCGCGCAGTGTCATTTCGTTTTGCGACTGGTTTAATTTCATCGGTTGCGACTGCAAGATTGGCTGAACCTAACGCATGGCTGAACGTACGGGAACTCAATGAATAACTTGTCCGGTTACGGGTAGTCTTATCTCTCCGCGATCCGTGTTAATCACAAGTTCGCCATTATACTCTCCAATTTCGTGAAATCGCATTCTAAGAGTGATGACTTGACCGAAGCTAGAATTTGCATTTACCGCAAAGTCTATATTAGATGCCGCAATCGCCTCGGCTTTAACGGAAGCTATTATGAACGCTTCGTTCGATATAATCGACAGTCTCCGCTCGATCCACTCGTTACTTCTCGCCGTGTCAAAGTTGATTCTCTTCGGACCTACCCCGAACCATGCTCTAACCACTCCCGTCACGCGCACGCGAAACTCTTCGGGATTCAATTGGCCATTCTGAAAAACCAAGTGCTCCTCAAATTGTCCACCTAGGTTACTATCGAAGAGGCGCAGCCTGAGCGTGTTGCCAAGCAGACGTTCAACTTTGATCGAGGAACTCGTTGAAACCATCGTCAAATCGCTTGGCTTGATGTTCGTACCTCGATGCACAAAACGCAACTCACGATCCTCGGATTTTCCCCTATTAAATACTCCAAAGTCAACCACTCGTGGCTCAAACTGCAGTTCACCGTTAACATCAATCGTGACTGTAAAGCTGAACTCTGTTGCCGAAGGATCGTCTAACGCAACATGGATCGTCGCTGCATGCGAGCCTTGGTTGACAGACTCAGCCACTTGCACGGTTATTGTTGCGACGTCATTCTGCAATAGTACATCGCGATCGATACTTGCTCGAAAGAAATCACTACTCGACCGTACCGACGTGATACCGATCGGAAATGGATACGGATTCCTCAGCGCGAAAGCGCATGTCCACGGTACTCCTCCTGGTAATTCGCCAAACGCATGCACGAGAGGAGTATCCTTGAGGATTTCCGTGAGCCGAATAGGCTGCTGCCCCTTAACGGGTGACAGTTCCGCGGTAGGCACAATGTCATCCAAGCCATTTCCTGCGTTAAGGGGCTCGACCTCTGCAGCGAACTGTCGGCGTGGTTGATGAGATTTCCAAAATGCGAGAACTGTACCAGTGATGCCAGCGACTCCGACACCTGCCAACGCGCACGAAAACACAACGCCGGTACGGTTGCGTTTAAGAAAAGATCGTATTCGATACGAAGCAGACGGTGGGCGGGCACTGATCGCTTCACTAGCAAGATATCGCTGGACGTCATCGGCGAGCAACAGCGCAGTATTGTAGCGAAGGCATCGCTCTCGCTGCAATGACTTTACAACGATCCAATCTAAATCACCGCTGATCTGCTGCCGCAATCTAGTTGGAGTCGAACCTCGCTTGCCACTGATATCCTGAATCTTGTCTGAATGTATAGCAAGGTACTTGCTTGGCCGTATCGGTTCGTCCTCGCGAATTCGTCGTAGTGTCTGCACTAAGGACTCGTTTTGTAGCGCCTTTCTGCCAATCGGCGTGCTGCCGGTCAGGAGTTCATGCAATAGCACTCCTAACGAGTATACGTCAGCCCTTCGATCGACATTACCACGATCTAGTCCAGCCTGTTCTGGGCTCATGTACTGAAGTGACCCGACCAACTGTCCGGCAGCAGTGTGCATCGTCTTGTCAGACAGCTTTATTCCATTGGCAACTGCTTTCGCCAAGCCGAAATCTATTATCTTTGGAACTGCAATTCCTTCTTGCTGTGTGACGAGTACATTGGAGGGCTTGAGATCTCTGTGGATGATGCCCTTGTCATGCGCGTAGTCTACCGCTTTACAGATCCGCATAAAGAGTTGTAGTCGTCTTTCGATCGTCAATTGACCGTCGTCACAGAACTCAGTGACAGGGACACCGTTAATGTACTCCATGAGAAAGTAGGGTTCGCCAAAGGTTGTCTCACCGCCGTCTAGAATCCTGGCGATGTGCTCGTGATCCATCAGGGCCAGTGCTTGGCGTTCGGCTTCGAAGCGAGCGAGCACCTGATCGTCGTACATGCCAGATCGAATCAGCTTTAACGCCACTCTACGACGAATTGGGACCGACTGTTCGGCCAACCAGACCGTCCCCATCCCGCCTTCGCCCAGTTTCTGAAGCAGTTTGTACGGCCCAACCTTGCCTTTGAGAAGGGACTCGCCCGAAATTGCAACCGTTCGTAGCGACTCCGCAAAATCGCGCCCCTCATCAGAAGTCAATCGACGATCTCCCTTACATACACTACGCCGCACCGCGCAAACGATTCTTGCGATTTCCTGCGCTCTTGACCGCTCACGAGTCGAACCAACACTGTACGTCACGGACATCGAGGCACGTTTCTCTAGGCGAATAGGATGTCCATTTGTGTAAGCCATTAGTGTAAATAGTATAGACAAATTGCCGCGTTACTACCATCTGTGCCCCCGGTCCAGCCAGTCACTCAACACGACAGTGAATCCATCTGTGACAGCGACTGTCGAAATCGAGCCGCGGGCAACCAACCACGAACAGACTACCGACGAAACAATATCCTCTGCGAACGATGCTAGTTCCGAAATAGATCTAAATGAATTGGAATCAGTAGGAGGCAAATCAGTCGTTTTACCAAAGCCACCTTCCGCAGCGCAGGAATTGTCGGCTCCAACTGTTAAAACGGATAGCAAGGAATCTTTCATGGAGGCGGACAGGGCGATTGCAGACGATGCCGTGGCGGTTGAGATTGCCAATGCCCGAAGGAAACCCGACATCGAAATCCCAATCGCCGCGAATGGTGCGGTTATCGAGTTGCCACGCATCCTACTGGAAGAGTCGTCATGCCGATACGGTCAGGAAGAACGTCAAACTTCAGGCGGAGCTAGATCAGGCAAAAGCGGAGATTCGTCAACTCAAAGACGAACGCTTCGGAAAGCGATCGGAAAAGCACTCTTCAGCTGACCGCTCGAACGAACTAGCCGATTCTGTATATCCGCCCAGTAATCCAAAAATCGCGGTCAGCAGCCCGGCCGTCCTGCCCCCAAACGAAGAGACTTATGTCACCTGCCTGCGCATGAAGAAATTATCGACGTAGCGGACGAGGCGAAGGTGTTCCAATTCCCGTCGAATGCACCCTCAGCTCTCGTTGGAGACGTCCACAAGGAACCGCCACGCGCCCATTTTTACTACTTCGGCGAATATTTACTTCCGAGTCCGGTTCGGTGGCACCGACCTGACCGTTCAATTTCGGAATAATGGTTAACAGAATCTCGGGAGGTTCTCGTTGGTGGTAGAAGGCTAGTGTCGGATGGATTCACAACGACCAAAGATTTCGGTTTTCACAGCCGGCCTACTAACCTGGAGGCCTACTGGCGCTGTGCAAAAGCCGCGCTCCGTCCATGATTTCCCCAGAAAAAAAGCACTTTTTAATGGCCAGGTTCCGAAACATCTATACGTCGCTGATGCTCGTCATCGCGGGCTCCAGCAACAAGGAGCTAGCCCGCCAAGTGAGCTATCTGAAGGCGGAGAACAGTATCTTGCGGAGCCGCCTACCAAGTCATATCAGTCTAACCCAAAGAGAGAAGGCGCGGTTGCTGAACCAATACAATGTCGTGCAGAGGTCGTACTTGAACGTATGTCACGGAGCCAGTTGTTAAACCTCTAATCTCGGCCACGTAGTGAACGCCATCATTTCTCCACTCAACCAAATCACAAATGAGCCGCTGCCACTTTCTTTCATTTGTGCAAACAGAGCAATGCAATGAACACAGTACATTTCGTCTGCTTTGATTGTCGTTTGTCGTTCAGCCAACCCGATTCAGAACGCCAATACGCTTGTCCCAATTGCAAGCAGCCGACTGCACGACTTGGTAGGGACTTCAAATCGCCTCGGAGATCTGCGATTCGGCAATGGTTAAAAGTCGAACTGTTGTTCAAATTCGGGGAAACTTTCCACCGCCGACGCAGCAAACTGGGTGAAAAATGCAATACCCTGCCTTCGACAATTGCATACTTGCTTGAATGCAGGCATGATGAATCAGACGTTCGTACCGCGTTGAAACTCATTCGAGTTGCAAGGCAAAGCCAATCGGTGTCACGAGTCAGTGGGGTGGACAAAGCGATTCATCGCGGCCACCGGCCGGAGCGTTGAGTATCGACGTGGAATAAAGCCACCTAACGCAGTTCACCGTCTGCGTCCCACTTGCCCGCGATTCGATGTGCCGCTTTTTCCGAGCAAACACCAAGTTAGGCAGGAAAATTTTTCGGACGATTGTGCTTGAGTCGAATCAGACAGATGCCAGCGATTCAAAAACCCCGCAGCCGTCTGGGGATGACGGGGCGCTTGAGATCGTTGCCAGAACTTGCGGATCAACTCGGAGACTCGCCAAGATGAGGGCTAGCGCGACCTGTACTTCCGCTTCCTGAATTTATTGTCCACAGCCAATCTGCGTGACGAACAGAATTAATTCGCGCGGACGAAAACGCGGTTCATGAAAACGTGATTTTCGAACGTTGGTCGTCGCCGCTTCGGACAAGTCAGCATGAACTACCAATCAAGACGCAGCGAACGTTTTTCAATCACAGCTACTCCAATGGTAGCGAGTTAAGCGCAAGCGCAAACAAGATTCTCATGGCCTTGAACGAGACGGTCCCAAACACAGTTGAGCACGACGGGGGGCGTCTGCAGATTAATCCAAATGGATTTTTCTGTGACCGAGGTGCAGGGGCGCATTGGTAAGCACCTGCGGATTGAATCAGACGACTATTCTTCGGATGTCACTACTAGCGCAGCCGGCTACGAACGTCCATAAGCGTTTGCCCTAAGAAATTCCGGCCCCAAATTCTGCAGTCGTACGCTTCAATTTGCAATGCTGAATAGCCAATTCCCCAGCGACGATCACTGGGGCTCGCTTCCGCCAAGACTCTGTCACCCGTCGAAAGTAACGCATCTCTTCTTGTTGCGTCTTGGCTGAATTTCGCCAAGTTCCCTTCCACGACGATTCGATACTTTTCTCTTTCCCATATTCTTTGATCAAATCCAACGATTTGCCGCCCAAGTCTTTGTTGCTCAGCCGGGTCACTCGACGCCATGATTCGGCCTTGCGTCCCTTCGTCTCCAAACAGTCGCGCCTTCTGCGCCATCAAATACTGCTCGGCCGACGTGAAAAGCTGTCCGTTCACCTCAAAGTACGCCCGCGTCCACTGACTAAAAACGGCGGGAGACTTCCAGAACAAAACGACGGCGTCGGTCATTACAATCTGCGTCTCGTCGAAGTCCACGAGTCCGTCAAGCTTACATTCCTTTAGATCGATGATCCTCACTCCGTACATGATACGCGTCTCATTCAGTCCCTTCTCCAGAAGTAATTCACGAACGTTGGCATTGTGCGTGCGAAACTTTTCTTCTTTTCCATTCGGACAGAACTCAAGGTAAGTTGGCAGATCTTCAAATTGGCCATCTTGATGGATCCGGGAATGTTCATGTCCGTAAAACCGACTGTATGCGGAATAGTCAAGATAGTCTTCTTTTTTGTTTTTCCCAAAAAGGAATAGGACGTGCCAGCAACCATTATTGAGGATGCCCGCCGTCCGTCCTAGAACACTTAATCTCGGCAGCTCAATGCCACCACCACCCCGAAATCGATTATTGAATGCGGCTTCCAAGTGTTTCATTGAGATGTTTGCTTCTCGAGAGTTGTATACGATTGAACGTGGGTGGGGTCGTGTTTCCATTTCCGGTTCTACGCCGACTTTAATGGCTCTTTGAAGTGTTCGTTGCGATCAAGCAGTCGGTGGACACTGACCAAGCTCAAATTCGATACAAGCGCAGAGCTGGGTGTCAGGACCTGTACGGCTAATTGCTCTCTGCTGATTTTGGACTCAATGCGTCCGGCTATCACGATGCGGTTGCCTGCAGGTAGCTCTTCCAGCATGTAGCTCTTTGTGTCACGACTTCGCTGTCGGCCTAGAG
>JBGSJT010000672.1:0-2559 GCA_041741715.1 Pirellulaceae bacterium
ATCCCAAACAGCCCCCATTTCGAATCAATTTGCATTTTTCACTTCTCATTTTAACTTTTTCAATAGGCGTCGCATCGTGCAGGAAATGACTTTCGCTACGGATAACGCGAATCGGACAGTTATTTCCCGCTCGATGCTTAGTGCCGTCTCACACTTCGTCGTTCGGCCCGATGCCTTGATGCAGTTTAGCGCCGAGCGTCCTGAGGAGCTGTCTATTTGTGAACGCTTTTCGACTAAGTTTCTTAAAGCGGTGGAAACTGTGAGCAATATATCATCCTGCGGATTTAATTCCAGAAAAATGTGACACTTCTCGCTGAACGCCACCCTCTGGTTCCCGGGCTCAGCCTGGGAACCCAATGCACTGCAGGCTCTGCCTGGTCGAAGTGTCGTTCATAGTCGGCTCTTGTGAAAGCGAGACGAGAACTGCCTCCGACGCCGCGCATGGCGCCGTCCACAATGCTCCAGGTCGATGTGTCTGCGTCCCAACCCTCGAAGTCCTTGCCGTTGAAAATCCTTGTGCAATTTGTGTAAGAAGCGGTCGAAATCGCCGTTGCCGCGTCTTGGCTGGACTCCGTCTAATCAGCTGCGCGGCTATACGCCCACGCTGCCTCAAAGTAAGTCGCAAGATCGATGGGCTGTGATTTATAAAAATCTACAATACGCGAGACACAATAACGATCTCGATCTGTATCGGTCATCACTGGATGTGGCGCAAACGAGAAACCGTCGGGCTCTAATACAATAAATCCGCTGATGCCACGTGCGGCTTGCAGGTACTTCTTTAACAGCCCAGGCGACATCGTCAGCGACTCACCGGAGTTATCAAACCCAGCCTGGTTGGCGGGGTCGACGGGAAAATCACGTGTGGGTCGGATATCCACACCGGTTAAGTCTCGAATAGTGTAATCGTATTCCGCGTTGCTCAATCGCCGAGCGAGAACCGCATCCAGGATGCCCCGCGTTCAACAGTGCTTCGTGATGTCGCGACGCCTCAATCCATTGGATCACTGCCAACCGTGATTCTGCCGAAGGCTGCTCCTCGTCCTCCGGCGGCATCTCCTCTTCCACCAACTTCTCAAGTACTAAATCCCAATGACGATGCCCCACCACCACGTCACGCAGCGATCGAAAACCACTGATATCAAACTTGGCCTCAGTATACCTTGGCCCGTGGCAACTCACACAATGGGTTTCAACAAAGGGTAGAACAACCCGTTGAAATTGATCTTCAAGCTGACGCTCCTGAAATTTCAGTGTGTCCTTATCGAGGCCATCTGCGTACACGGACTGATGCACTCCCGCTATTCGCACTGGTTGTTTTGTGGCAGCGGTTCATGCGATTCAGGCAAATGAATCGTTTGCGAGAAAACCTGGTAGCCGATCTTCACGATGAAATCGGCGGCAACTTCAGCGGAATCGCCCTGCTTTGTGATCAGCTGACCTCCGACGACGAATTGCTCAGCACCCAACTTCAGCAACTGAAGTCCATCGCCAGAATTTCGCGCGAAAGTGCTGATAACACACGAAGTCTTGTACGGTTTCTTGAATCACAGAACGTGCAAGGCGAACTGGTTGCAAGGATACGAATTATGACTCCGCGCAATACCTAATTCGACAAACCACCTTTTGCTGTGGGGTTGAGCGTTAGGCGATGAACTGTCTTCCCTGGTAGCAGGGGCGAAGCTTTGCCGCTGTCCAATCTTCGAAACCAGTGCGATAAAACGGCGAATAAGGATTTCCGGAAGGACCTCCCGGCTGATGGTAAATCCCCTGCTCTTCGTTTCCGGGTGTAACCACCATCCGCTGCGACGATCCGTAGTTGGTTGATTGAACTCGCGGCATGAAGTCATCTCCTGGCAAAGGTGTTTTTGGCATGTTCAGAAAACTGGAGAGAAATGGCAAGTTGGCGCTCATCGGATGATCAATCGCTGACGTGTTCAACGCGCCCCAACTAGCGTTGCTAAGCGATTTCGCATTCGTGGGTGCTTCACTGCCCAGGTATTTTTCAGTTGAAACTACCATGGCACCTAAAAAATCATCCCAGGTCTGAAACGCTGGCGGTAGGAAATTCTCAGGCTGCGCCTCGAGCAACTCCCAAGTAACGTCTTCAAAAGCCAGTGGCATTCCACCGGTCACTCCTGTCTTGGCTTGAAACGCTCCCTGCTCGACTCGCGATTTGCTGCTCCCTAAGCCGACATGCGAAGCGGTTAATCCAAACAGATAGCGACCAGCAAGGCTTCTTCGGCCGTATTCGCAGTCGCCAAGTCAAACGCATCGAAGTTTACTGCTTCAGGATCATGGCCCGTCCACCGGTGAACAAACCGACGTCCGTCGCGGTTCTCCACCACGGGACCCCAAATCGACCACTCGTAATCGATGCTTCGAGTTTTTGAGCCGCCAATTGAAACCTGTTCCGTAAAGCGTTCGAGTTGCCTGGGGCCTTCCGGCGTGAGATAACTGTCCGCTGAGCCATCGTCCATCTTGAGTTCAACGACATCACCAGAGTCGCATTGACTATTCGTCAATCCCCAAGCGATCGATCCGTTGGAACCTTCCACC
>JBGSJT010000673.1:0-2678 GCA_041741715.1 Pirellulaceae bacterium
TAGGTAAGCCAGTGGCAATTCAGGAGGACGATTGTCCCGAGGTCCACCGAAGCCAAAGTGTGGCGGCGGATCGGATTCCGCTCGGGGGCCGGTCGGCACCTGACAGATCATGGAGGCCGGCGTCCAGGTGCCCTCGGAGCATGGCACGGTGATACTACCATCGGGAAGCAATCCCAGCCCATCCGGATTGCGAAACCCGGTGGCAACCACCGACGCAGTCAGGCCATCGGGTGACATGCGCACCAGTCCTTGATTGCTGGACGCCATGTAGAAATAGCCCTCTTGATCGCGCTGCAGTCCGCAGATGTAATCGTGACCTCCCGGTGAGGTCACGAAGGCATTGCAAAAGCACTCGTAAAAATCTGCTTCTCCGTCTCCGTTCAGGTCGTTGAGCCGTGTCAGTTGATCTCGACACTGAACATAGACACCATCGGGAGCCACGACCAATCCCAGCGCCTGATGCAGGCCGGATGCGAAACGCTTCCAGCGAGCAATCCCCGGCTCGCCAACGCCTGAGTCCAAACCGGTGACGTGCCACACATCTCCCTGCATCGTGCAAAGTAGAGCGCTGCCGTCAGGAAGGAAGTCATGATCGCCACAAAAAAACAACGCCTTCCACGGGTTGTCTACAGGCAGTTCGATGGTGTCGATCGCAAAAGGACGGCCGTTTCCCGGGACGATTCGGGTCTCCAATAACTGAGGCCATAGCGATGGACCACCATGGACGATATCGCGAAGGGAGTGTTGCGCGACGGGTGCGACTTCGTGAGTGAATCGCCCGTCTGAAACCCACGGAGCATCAAGGTACTCGACATCGCCAATCCGGTAAGCGAATACGATTCGATTGCCATGTCGGTAATAGCCGCGATAAGTAAATTCCTGCTGTGGCGATCGCTGTTTCGGGAGCGACTGTGGCGTTCCCTCCATCTTGAGTCCGCCCAGAAAGCCATGTCGGACTGACGAGAATGAAACAAATCCACCTTCCCAAACCGCATCGTATGTGAGCGTATCTGGATTGAAGCAGGCTGACAGTTCATTGTAATCACCAATTTGAACGCAGACCGCGCGAGCAATTGTCTTTCGATCGCCAGTGCGCAGCACACCGGCTTGTACGCTTCCGAGTAGCGTCTCGTTCCAGCGGTTGTCGGCCCAGTCCGTTTCTATCTGATTCCCGAAGTGTCCCTGTTGGCCACCGTCCAGTTCGGGTGAGGCCGAAAGCAGCATCGGCACATGATGCTGCTGGCGAAAGTGTTCTGCCTGCTTGGTGTAAAAGTCGTAAACACGATCGCGATTGACAGGCAACGTTGAATTTGGCCATCGCTCGGGGTGAATCGGCGCGGCCGTGAACTCAAACTTCGCCGGGCCGTGCATCTGCGAATGAGCGATGACCCGTTGAAGTTCAGCGGAAAGCGACTGACCATCGCGTCCTAAGTTGCTCAGAAAGCGAATCAGATCGAGCTGCTGCTGATGTGTCAGTGCGGCAGTCAATCCATTTGGCATCAAAGTGCTGCCAGCGACTTCTTCGTCGATGTCGCCTTTGGTAATGGACATCATTTTGCCGGATGCGGGATCCTTCAGCGTGATATCCTGCTCCGTTTCATCGACCTTGTACCCCGTGACGACTCTGCCATCGACCGTCAGAACCGTCCACGTCGTGAATTCCGGTTTCACCTCGCGACGTGGCCACAATAGCGACTCGATGATATGCGACAATGCACGGTCTTTCGCGAGGGCGGATAAGTCAGGCCCAACGGTTCCGCCATGCGAACCAACCTTGTGGCACGATAGACAAGCGAGCTTTGCATTGCTGAATACAGCGGCTCCACGAGTCGCATCGCCATGCGATTGTGAATCTGCAGCGAGCTTTGCCACAAGTTCCGCGTCGTAAGATAGTTCTTTCACTGCCGCATCTCGCGCCGCATTCTGTTGTTGAGCTGTCGAAACGGAACTGTGCAGCACACACATCAAAACGATCAGGACACGGATTGTTAGAGTCATTGTGAGTCTAAGTACGCTCATGAGTCTTGGTCTACACCTTATCAGCCATTCGATTGAGTACTTCTTCCAGCCGCGCCGCGATGTGGGCTGCCATGGCTTTGCGTGCTGCAGATGGTCGACCTGTTGCTAACGCGTCGAGAATAGCGATGTGTTCGTTCAGCGCCTGTTGCAATGTGGCCTGTCGTCCGGTCATCACACAGAAACTGCGAACGAGCAAACGATAGCGGTGAATTTCGTCTTTCAATCGTTTGTTCCCACTGGCTGTCGCGAGAAGTTCGTGAAAACGCAGGTCGTACGCGATCGCCTTCTCGCACCAATCGACTTCGCCCGCATGCTGACTCAGCGCATCGGCTTCGCTTCGTAATTCGTCCAGCAAGTCGGGCGGCATGCGCTTCGCCGCCAGTTCGGCTGAGGCGGCTTCCAGTTGCAGACGGACCTCGTAGATCTCGCGAATGTCGTCCGCTGAAAACTCCGCGACACGCGCCTTGTGGTTTCCCATCTGGTGGATAAGCCCGTCACGTTCCAGCAACCGTAGGGCCTCACGCAACGGTGTTCGACTGACGTCAAGCTGCTTCGCTAAGCCGACGCTGTTCAGCTCAGAACCGTGCGGCAACTGGCCCGACACGATGGCTTCCAGCAACGTCCCGTAGATCGAATCGACCAGCGACATCGGCCGTACG
>JBGSJT010000674.1:0-13293 GCA_041741715.1 Pirellulaceae bacterium
CGACAGCCATCATCAAGGATCTTGGGAGTTCAAATGGGACGTTTGTTAACGGCAAGAGAATTTACAAGACAACGGACGTCCAAAACCGCGACGAAATTGGGATCGGTCCTTTTCTATTCTTGTACGTCAACGGGAGGTTAATACCGCAAAGCACAACAAGTCACTCACCGAATGAGTTCCTGGCCCTCGGTGCCACGTTGGCTTGCAGTGGCATTGGTCGCTCGATCGCAAAGACTGGGCAACACTTACTACATGAGATTGAACTCGAAATTACGCCTGGGCAATTCGTATGTATCGTTGGGCCAAGTGGCGCAGGCAAATCAACTTTACTAAAAGCCCTCGCCAATCGAGAGGCTCCGAATACTCGCATTGCTATAAAGGGAATCGTTGAACTCAATGGCCTCGACCTTCGCACGCACTTCGCGCAACTAAAGCAACACTTTGCGTTTGTGCCTCAACATGAGATCCTTTTTGATGACCTAAGCCTAGAATCATCTTTGAGGTACACGGCCAGACTACGTCTGCCAGCGGATGCGACTCGACTCGAAATCACACATCAGGTGGATCGGGTTCTCAGAACGGTGCAATTGGAGGACAGTCGCAAAAAACTCATTGGTAACTTAAGCGGGGGACAGCGAAAAAGGGCGGCGTTAGCCAACGAGCTTCTCGCTCAACCAAGCCTCCTGTTTCTCGACGAAGTAACTTCGGGTCTCGATGAGCTGACTGACAGCGAAATGATGAAGCTCTTTCGCAAAGTCGCAGATGAGGGCAAGACCGTCGTTTGCGTCACCCATAGCGTCGCCTGTGTGCCGCGCGACTGCCACTCTGTCGTGGCGCTTACGCGGTTCGGGAGGCTAGCCTTCCAGGGAACTCCGAAGGAGGCACTCAAATATTTTGGCGTTGAGCGGATTAGCGACGTCTATGCGCAACTCGTGGTTGAGTCGCCGGAGAAGGCAGATGAAGTCGCCGCAAAGTTTCGGTCGTTCATCGCGAACTCAAACATCGAGCGTCCTCGAAGGGTGCTGGAGGCAACGCCAAGATCAGCTCGCCAACCGACACGCTTTGATTATAGCTTTTCGCTTCGTCAGTTTCTTATTTTGCTCCAGCGATACGGACAACGAATTGCGAACGATTCAAAAACCAATTTGCTAAGAGTTTCTCAGGTTGGAATCGTCGGGATTTTGTTGTGCTCCGTCTTTGGACAGGTCGGCGAGGCAGCAACAGCGGCGATGACGCCGGCAGACAATCTGAGCTTCATCCTTATCCTTTCTTGCTTCTGGTTCGGCTGCAACAACTCCTCGAAAGAAATCGTTCGCGAACGAGCCATCTTTGAGCAGGAGCGAAGTGTTGTTGTCAAACCCCACAGTTTCGCGTGGGAAAAGTTTGTCGCACTCACGTTCATCGCAACGCTTCAATCACTACTGCTGCTGGGGCTTGTTCGTTGGTGGTGTGAGTTGCCCGGTGACAGAAATACCTGGATTTCACTTGTAACGGTGGTTTCGATCGTGGGCACCGCTTTCGGTCTCGCAATATCCGCCTCTGCCCGTCGCGAGGAATCGGCAATCGCAGCGGTCCCAATCGTGCTTATACCGCAGATTATCCTCGCAGGTCTGGTCGCCCCGCTAGCAGGGTTCAATCTTTGGTTTGCCGAATCCTCGATCACCGCGTATGCCGGGTTTCGGACGAGCTGGGAAATAATTCGAGCCGCAAGCGAGCGCTTTCCTGGCGACTCACGTTTCTGGATTGGCGTGATGCTCGCGCAAGCCGCCGTCGCATTTTTGGTGACTCTGTACTCACTGCAACGTAAATATAACTAAGTAGGTCAACGTTATGGTTGTTTACGCAACACCGAATCGCAGCAGAGTGGTCGAAGCTTTTTCCATGTTTGTGGTGGGCGCGACATGCTGGCTCGCCGCATTGATCTACATCGAACTTACGCCCAAAAATGGGTCCGAACGAGACACATTACGACTCATCTATACATGCGGCTATTTCGTGTGCGCTGTGGGATTTTTGTTGCATACCAAAAAAACACTCCCGAGATTTCTTTCAACGCTCAATCGTTGGCGTTTTGAGGAGGCTCCGCCATCAATGGAGAACGCCTGGAAGAACCTCGTCGAAGAATTTGATTTTGTTTTGAATTCGGTTGTTTGGATACTCGTCGTACTGACTATCTCGACGAGCGTCTCCGTTGTTTCGAATTGGTTCACGCTTCCCGGAATCATGCTCGGGGTAAACGGGCTAATTTGGTGGGCAGCGGTTGTCGCCTTGGTCGCATTTGCATACTGGTTCCCAGCGAGTCTCAACAGCATGTTCAAACACTACCGATTTTTACGGCGACAAATGGCTACTTGTGATTTCTACCAACCCAAGAGCACCAGTGATTTGTGGAAACTAACCGGCTCTATACCCGATCGAAAGTTTTTTCTCTTTCCTCCTAAAGATGGCTTTCTTGCTGGAAATCGCCCCTGGACCTTCGCGGCTCTTACGCAGAACTTAATCGCTTTCGGAAGTATCGGCAGCGGAAAGACTGCCTGCGTAATGAATGCGTTTCTCAATGAGTTCGTAGCTTCATCAAAAATCAAGTTGAAAACTCAAGCTGCGGGAGGCCTAGTCCTCGACTTCAAAGGCGACTATCTAGATAAGTTACAGCGTCTCTGTGCGAAACACTCGCGAGACCAGGACCTGATTGTGCTCTCGCCGGGCGGTCCGCACCAATGGAATCCACTGGATAGCGATGAACCGGCAAGTGAGATTGCGTCACGTTTTGTTTCCACAATGAAGGCTCTCGGCCAGCGCGACACGAACACAAGCTTTTTTGCCGACCAGTCGGAAAGCTTCGTTGAAAACGCAATCACATTGCTTCGATTTGTTGGTGGACCAGAACAACCGCCGACGATCGAGAATATTCATCGCCTTGCGAATGATGGTGACTTCATTACCAAAATGGTAAATCAACTCCCCGGAGAGAATGCTAATGCGAATCGTTCCAATCCAGTTTCTCGCTGCCGAGTCTATTTCTATAATGAGTTCGCCAGTTTGCCCGAGGATACGCGAAATAGCGTTTTGGGTACACTAAACAACATGCTTAATCCGTTGTGCGCTGATGACGCCGCGTCGATTATCAATGGCCCGTCCACGGTCAGCTTGGCAGATGCGACCAGCGGATCAAAGATCATCTATCTTGACTTGCCCCAAGCGAGGGCACCGAAAGCAGGGCGGTCTCTTGGCCTGTTACTGAAGCTGTCATTCTTTGCGGAGGTTCGGAAGAAGAAGCTTCGCAGTGGAAATTACTCGTTCTTCTTCGCGGATGAATTTCAGGAGTTCTTTACAAGCGATCAAGAGGCAAGCGACACTCGCTTTTTTGCGGTGTCTCGCGAATTCGACCACTGTAACTTGGTCGCGACCCAGAATATGAATAACCTAACCATGCAAGGCGACAAGAAGGACGCTGTCATGAGCTTGCTGGCAAACATCAAGACCAAGATCTTCTTGCAGAACAGTGACCAACAGACGAACTCCTACGCTTCGGAGTTATTCGGCCGTCACGTCGAGGAATTAGGAGGCGGGCACATGGGCGGGCATGCTCACGTCGTTCCCAATTTAGCACCTGGTGACTTCATCAGTTTGAAGACACCATCCCCAGGGGTCTGCGACCATTGCGAGAGCTATCTGTTGATCGAATCGAATTCGCAGGTGGATATCGCAAATCGTGCGAACAGATGGCCGATCGTTGCCGTTTAGGCTTTGAAAGCGACCTCGCACACTCACCACCGCCCCCCTTTATGGTCCATAGGACTACCGACGACTATCATGGCTCTACTTCCCGTTTGGTTCATTCGGCTTTTGGTAACATTTCTGATCTTTTGGTTGCTCTGGAGCATGGTCATTGGGCCTTGGCTCTTTTCAACCGAATCGGCAATCAGATCCCACTACTGGTGGATGTTCCCATAGTCGAGACTTCCCCTCCGCCGGTCTTTGCGCCGCATTGAAACGATTGCTGGTGTGTTTTTCTGAAGAGTAAATCGGTTCCTCACTTCTTTATCAGGTAACAGTTTGATGCGAATACTAACTATTTTGCTAATTCTCGGCGCTGTGAATTCGGGCGTATACCGTCTTGCGTGCGCGCAGGATGTGCGAAACAAAGTCACGGTCAATCCCTACGAGAACGCGAGCGTCGGAGACTGGGTACGTAGGAAGTGGACTTCAAAGCCCTCCATGTCGTTTATTGAAGAGTCGACGATGGACGAAACGGAGACTGTCACGCAAAAAGACGACGACCGGGTTGTCATCGTAAATAAGTTGACATTGAGTGGCGGTGATATCGTTGAGTCCGAGAAGACCATTAGTTTGCGAGCTCCTTATACGATTCTCAAAAGCCTTGGCTTCGATCCACCCGGTTTTCCGATTACGGCTTCCGGTGCTGGCGAAGAAACGATAACGATGGCCGGTCGAGAGTTTGATGCCAAATGGGAAACATTCTCGCTGAAAGCCGATCGCGGCGGACCGGAAAGCAAATCCAAGATTTGGCGTTCGCAAGATGTGCCATTGGATGGGTTGGTAAAACGGATTCACACGACCAGTACGGGAACCTCTATTGTTGAACTAGTTGAATTTGGATTCGCAAATGAGAAACGAGAGCACGCAAAAGCGTCGACGCCAAAAGAAGAAGGACAACCGATTGTTCGTAGCAAGTGGACAAATTCAATTGGTATTTCGCTGTTGCCAATTACTAGCGGCAGCTTCACGATGGGCCAAATGGATCGTCCAGAGTTCATCCTTAAGTCGATGGATTTGCCAGTCGATCAACGTCTCGAATTCCTCTTGCAGAGTCCGCCGAAGAGATCGGTCTTAATCGAGCGTGATTTTTATGCCGCCGCGAATGAAGTCACGATCGGGCAGTACAAAGCGTTCGTCGTCGCGTCAGGATATAAAACGGATGCGGAAATAGATGGAAATGGCGGGACTGGACTTACACGAGACGGTAGGTGGGGCCAATCTCCCGAATTCACTTGGCAGAATTACGGGTTCCAGGTAACAGACGATTACCCGGTAGGTAACGTCAGTTGGAACGATGCAAATGCGTTCTGCAAGTGGCTGAGCAGATCGGAAGAACTTGACTATCGATTGCTTACAGAACCCGAATGGGAATACTGTTGTCGTGCAGGAACGGAGACGAGTTTTTTTACTGGTGACGACGAGAAGAGCTTAGAAGGCTTCGCCAATGTTGCCGACGTGTCTCTCTTAAAAGTCACACCTAGTCTACCGTGGAGCTTGGCCTACGACGATGGCTATCCATACTTCGCCCCAGTCGGCAAGTTCAGGGCAAACGGTTTCGGCTTACACGATATACATGGAAATATGCTTGAATGGTGCAGCAGCGAGTTCGATGCGTTTGAGCCGATACCAGAAGCGGAAGCTCCTGAAGCCCCTATTAAGCAGTATGTAGTTCGCGGCGGCCATTGGTTTGGCGAGCCATCGCGTGCAGGCTCTGCTTGTCGAAGTGGCGCAGACCCACATCATCGCATGTCGCTGATTGGGTTTAGAATTGCGACTGAAGGTCAACCAGACACCGTTCACATCTCGGACAAAAAACAGCAGACTGAAATAGTTCTACCCAAATCCGTTAACGAGGACGCATCACAGGCTTCCAAAAAGCCTGTTGTGCCCCGGTATCGATTAACTCTTCTAAATGACGTTCAAGGGCGTCCCACGGTCGCCAAGCGGCTTTCCAACACGGGGATCGTTTTGGGGTTTATCAATCAGAAAGGCAAGCACCCCATACATTGCATCTGGAAATCGGGCACTCAGACGGTCGTTGATTTGCCTGGAGACTCGTTGGTGAATGACATCAACGATGCTGGCGAATGGGTCGCTACCGGCGTTACGAAAGACCGTGATGTAACTCGAAATTACGTTTGGAAGATCAAAGGACTAACTGAATTGAGCCCAAAACCTGCCAACGTCTTGCATATGCTCGCTGCGATCAACTCGAAGGGGCAGATCGCGGGAACTACATTCGAAAATTCAGGAGTGCGATCATGGGTGTATGAGAACGGCGGTTTCACAGCTTTGGCTGATTTAGGTGGAAAGGACGCGAGAGCCTTTGCGATCAATGAATCTGGCGTAGTCTCAGGAACTGCGAAGACAGCGAACGGAGAAAGACACGCTTTTATCGGCCGTGGCGAAAAGATACGTGATCTCGGAACCCTGGGCGGACCTGAGAGTGAGGCACTGGATATCAACGACGCTGGAATTGTCGTCGGCAATGCGCAGACGGCAAGCGGTGAACACCGTGCTTTTGTTTGGAAGGACAAAGTGATGTCCGAGCTTCAAACAACGAGCGTCGTTCGAATGCAAGGTACTGCGAGTGACGCGATGTCGGTCAACAAGCTTGGCTGGATCGTTGGTGGGAAAGAAACAAGTAATAGTCCACGGCAGGCAGTCATCTGGATCGACAGTGTCGAGTATCCGCTGAATGAGTTAATTGACCAAGCCGATGGTTGGAATTTAGATTTGGGCGCATCTATCAATGACCAGGGTCAAATAGCTGCAACGGCTTCAAAGAACGGCGAGACCAGCGCCGTCTTGTTAACACCTGTGCCAAGCGGCAGGTAGTTAATCTGGGATTCGCAGGCAAATAGTAACGAAGGACAGGCTGCCGGGTAATCACCGTCGGACGCAGGCAAATAGACAGCGAAATTACGGAAACGACCGTGGGCAGTCGAGTATTTACGCGTTCACACAATTAGAAAAATTTCAGTACAACCAGTTCCACGCCAGTACGACAACGATGTCGCGGCGGCACCATCCAGCAACAGGAAGAACAGCCATGATTAACAACCGGTCGTTTTATCGAGCGATTCAATCTTCAAGTCAAGTTGCAATAGTTCTGGTGGCGTTGCCTCTGGCAATGACAACGGTCGGCTGTAGCGGTGATTCTGCGACGGACACTTCGCGAGCGACTCAAAACGAGGTTGCTGCGACAAAAGCATACGAGCCCTCTGAACTAGACAGGCTGCCCGATGATGAGACGCCAATCGAACAGAGCAAGTTGACTGACGAGGACAAGCCAACCGAACCAGATAGGTTGACTGAACAAGCCGCTTTGACGGAGCCGAAGACGCCAACAGCACCCAGCGTCGTCATTGAGAAAGTGACGTTAGCCGAGACAGCCAAGCCGAGATTTTCTGAAAAGGTTATTTCGATGTTGAAAACTGCCAAGGAAACGGCGGCAACGGGCGACTTTGATAAAGCAATTGTCGAGCTTAACGAATTGCTTCAAATCGAGCCCGAATTCATTGAGGCGCTACAAACCCGTGCTGAAATGCACCGGCTACGGAACGAAAAACCGATGGCTATTAAAGATCTCAAGGCTGCCGCCGAACTAGAGCCGGACTCATCACCAATTTTGATTCAACTTGCTCGCGTCCAAATTGAAGTCGAGGATTTCAAGTCTGCGATTGAGACAGCCACAAACGCGACAAGCTTGGATGCGTCCGATGCAAATGCTGTTGCCATCTTGTCGTGGGCGGAAATCGCGCAGCTGAATTCAAAAATGGCTAGGCGGAGGTCAGAAACTACAACGTCTTACATTAAGTTGCTTGCTCCTGCGAATCAACGGTTGGAAGATGCCATGTTGACGGCAGAGAAACTTCCCAATGGGAAGCGGAAGGCGGATATCTATTGGTATGCCGGGTCCGCAAAAACAGACTACGGTTTGGGATTAGCAAGCGTTTTGAAGCCAATGGAAATGGATGAGTATCGTCCAAAACTTACTGCTACCCTCGGTGACGCGCTAACGGCTTTCGAGCACGCGGTCGAGTCCGATCCTTTGCACTTGGATGGCCATGAATCAATCGTCGTTCTTGGTTTTTATGGTGGAGTTGATCTCGCAAAGGGGATGCAAAGCCTCGTCCGTCTCGTGGAGATCTCGCCGAAGGTTGGCGAATCGATGCTAAATCAGTTAGTTGTTAGGTGTTGGACGACTGATATGTTGGATGAGCCGGAGAAATCGGCGGTTTGCATTCAGGCACTTACGGTCTGTCACGAACACTGCGAAGAAACGATTCGTGAATCGTTAAATGAGGTGGAGAAACTTTGGAAGCAAGCAAATTACGCGTCTAGCCGAATTGCCGCGACTGGTTATGTCGATCAGAAAACCCAGGACACCTTGAGACGACTCAATCGGGCAAAAGCAGTTTATAACGCTGTTCTGGCAAATACGGACGAACAAGAGTAGCTAGCGCACTTACTGTGATTAGGTATCGAGTTACTCCTCAAAGACTGATAGCGAGTGTTGAAATGGTTCTTGAGAATTGTATTTCTGTTCGCGTTCTTCTCGTGCCCCTGCTTTTTCTAGCAAATTCTTCTTTTGGTCAAAACGGCAGCCGGCAGCTGTCCAATGCCGAGCAAGTAAGCGTCGCGGAAGCTCGAAGACTCGAAGATGCGTCTACACAGAGATTTCAGGAAGGCAGTTACGACGAGGCATGTGAATTGGCGAAGAAAGTACTCGGAATCTACGAGAGCATCTATGGCCCAGAACATCGTGAGGTTTCTACTAGTCTTGTTAACCTAGCCCACATGTACAACTACAAAGGACAATATGACGAAGCCGAAAAGCTTCTTGTTCGTGCAATTAAAATCGACGAGAAGATTTTTGGGCCAAATGACAAAAACTCTGCTGTGACGTTGAATAATCTGGGCGAGTTGTATTTGAAGCAGGGCAAATTTGATGCTGCAGAACCGTTGCTTCTACGATCCTTGAGGAATATGGAAAGCAACTATGGTACAGACCATCCAAACGTCGCGGTGGCTCTCTCCAATTTGGCAGCAGCCATGGAACTTCAAGGAAACTACCGAAACGCTGAGCCGCTTATCAAGCGTGCGTTAATGATCCGTGAGCAGGCGTTTGGGACGGAGCATATTGATACAGGGAATTGCCTCAAACAACTAGCAGGACTCTACCAAAGTACCGGTGACTTCGCCGCTGCAGAGCAAACCTATCTCCGTGCGAAAGCGACGATCGAGCGGGCTGTAGGAGCAAATCATCCGACATTAGCTAGCATTCTAAATAACCTCGCCGGTTTGTACGTGGATCTAGGGAACTACGCTGCTGCAAAGCCGCTTTTCGAGCGGTCGCTGAGAATCAACGAAGATTCACTAGGGGCGCAGCATCCAACCACGGCAACAACCGTCTGCAACTTAGCAACATTGTACCTGAGTGAACTGGACTACAATAAGGCTGAAACGTTGTATCGGCGTGCTTACGAAAGTTTCGGTCAAGAGTTAGGTGAAGAACACCCGCGAACGGCCGCCTGCGCACAGCTTCTTGGAGCTACAAAAGCTCGTCAAAATGATTTTGAATCTGCCGAGAGGTTTTTTCTGCGTGCGATGAAGTCGTTTGAGAGTAGCCTTGGCCCAGAACATTTGGAAATCGGCCACGTAACGAGTGATTTGGGTGTGCTAAAGGTTCGGGTTGGAGACCTTAAAAACGCGGAGCCACTACTTCGTCGATCAATTGCAATTGCCGAGAAGACATTACCCGCTGACCATCCATTCACTGTCTCATGCTTTCTAAATCTTGCTACTCTTAAGCAAAAGACGAATGAAGCTTCGGAGGCAGATGTTTTCTTTGACCGAGGTCAGAAAGCGGGACGCCGGTATAATGCAGGCATTTTGCCGTCTCTTTCAGAGAACGAGCAAGCAAAGTATATCGAAGAAAGATTCACGACTGCTTTCTTTGCCGCACTCTCATTTGGCGTGGCAAATACGAACGACCGGTCTATCGAAAGCCATTCGGCGAGTTGGTTGATTAATGGAAAGGCTGTTGGATTAGAGACGCTCGCACAGCGCAACCTTTTGTCCCGCGACACTGCTGATCCAAAGTTGGCGTCGGTAGCGCAACAGCTACAGCAGGTGCGAGGCCAACTTTCGAGTTTGGCGGTGACGACGTCGGATCCCGAGCAAGCCGGCGCGAAGAAAGATTTTTTCGATAAGTTGGTCGATCGAGAACAGAGACTTTCTAAGCAACTTTCAGCGGCGAGGGGTTCTCTCGAAAATGGATATTGGATTGATGTTAACAAGATTTACGAGACGTTAAGTCAAAACACGGCGTTTATCGACTTCGCGCGCTTTGATGCGTACGACTTCTCGGCTATTGGCGGGGAAAAAACATGGAAAGCGGCCCGATATGGGGCGTGGATAACACGAGGTGGAGATAAAGGCGAAACGGTACTGGTTGACCTTGGGAACGCTGACGAAATTGACTCGTTGCTCAAAAATGTTTGCGCAAGCATTCCAAAGGGAATCTCTCAAGTGATCGCTAACGGCGAGGCTGAGGCTACAAGGGTTGCGACGAAGAAATTGGCGTTACTTGCTGATAAAATATGGAAACCATTGGAATCAGAATTGGTTAAGTTTAGCGACAAAACTGACTCTCTTATTCTTAGTCCCGATGGGGCTTTGTGGCTTGTTCCGTGGGCTTGCTTGCCTGTTTCTAGTGATGCAAGCAGGGTGCTTTTGGAGAATTATTCGATTCGTTTTGTGACAAGCGGACGCGATTTAGTTGCTAAACCGAGGATCTCTGCAACCAAAGCACCGATTATTCTTGCGAATCCGCAGTTCGACCAAACCGCGATTGAAAAACGCACGGCTATTGAATCGGTTTATCGAGGAGCGCTACCAGTAAACGATGTGACCGGGCGCAATTTCGCCGCCCGGTCTTTGTTGCCAAAAGTCAGTTCACTCCCCGGCACTGGAGTCGAAGCAACAGTAGTCGCTCCAAGTATTAAAGCATGGGCTGGACAAGAACCGATGTTGTTCCCACGACAATTTGCGCTCGAACGAGTCGCAAAGGCAATGCGACATCCGAAGTTAGTCTGCATCGCTACCCACGGATTCTTTTTACCGGCGCAAGAAGTTGATAGAAACTCGCTTGATTCATTCGGAGTCGACAAATCACGCTCAGTTGCGATCGATGTGAGGGGTACGCCAATCGAAAATCCACTCCTGCGATGTGGGCTGTTGTTTTCTGGTTGTAACTCCCAAGATTCGGCCGTTGGAGATGACGATGGCATCTTGACCGGCCTTGAGATCATTGGGATCGACCTGCGGGGCACTGAACTCGTCGTATTGAGCGCTTGCGAAACCGGAATCGGCGACGTTAGAAACGGAGAGGGTATTGCCGGTCTGCGGCAAGCGTTCCAATTGGCGGGTGCCCAGTCGGTCGTTTCCTCTTTGTGGCAAGTCCCCGATCACGAGAGCTCGCAAATCATGATCGATTTCTATGCCAATCTTGCGGCAGGCCAAACCCGCGCAGCTTCATTACGCAACGCTCAACTCAAGATGATCGCGTCGCGCCGAGAATTTTTTGGCGCGGCACATCCCTATTACTGGGCAGCCTGGACGCTCACTGGTCAAGATCGATAATTTAGTCGAGTCAGGTACACTGGCTCGCCAGGGTTACGTAAGCGTCATTCCGCCCGGAATTCGGTGCGTTTTTTGCCGCCTTCTATCTCTGTCTGTAAGAAGGTCGTTTGTTTCGGCGTTAAAAAATTGTCGAACTGCGAGCGCTCGCGATGCTAAATCCGTTCTCCCCTGTGAACAGCAACTTACACTTTCATGGGAGAACACAGATGAGCGATCAATCCGAAGACAACGCGAGCAACAAACTGATAATGAAGCTGGCGTACCCGGTCTTGGGCGTAGTGGCCCTTCTCGTCGCAGCTAATTTGCTTAGTTCGTCGAGCAACAGTCGTCCTGAACAGCGTCGCGATGACTTTTTGGGCCGCGTTGAACGGATCACCGAACCTTGGATGGTTGGAGCTGAAAAAGCGTCGAATACCGCTGCCAATATTTTCGAGGGAATTGCATCAAGCACCGAACGGCTAACTGAGTCTTTCAATCGGCAACCAAACGGCGAATAGTTCACGAGTTGCCCGGCGGCGGGTGCATTGCCCGCTGCCGCTCTGCGTTGGAAAAGGCCTTCGCAAAGAAATGCTCTAACTGTTGGCCCAAATCACGGTGTCCCGAAATATGAATGCTTGCAATCGATTACGTCGCGCACTGAGCTTCGAGTCGCTAGCACAACGTGTTGTGATGGCTATGAATGTGTTTCACGTCGACCCAATTCGTGGCGACGATGCGGCGTCGGGACGCAGCGTTGAGGCGGCGTGGAAGACTGCGGCGAATTTCGTCTCGTATTACTCGGAGACAGATCGGCCAGCGGGTTACCAGCAGCTTGAGCCAGGGGATACGGTTTATTTCCTTCCGGGAGAAATCGACTTCCAATACCTGTACGATGGGCGCTTGGAGTCTTTGTTCCTGCGCGGCATCCACGGTAGTGCGGAGGCTCCAATTCGGCTGGAAGCAATGCAGGGCACAAAGTGGCGTTCATTTGCTTCCAATGGCGCTGAAATGAATGCCATTCACTTATTGAGATCCAGCTACATCGATTTAGTCGGATTCGATATTTCGTCGTATGGATCGGCTAACTCCATTTGCCGCTGACTCACTGTTGAGCGCTGCGCAGCAAGCTGGAATGCCGTTCGATGAAAATGGAAAGCACTCGCTGGCTGACGTCGTCATGCAAGCCTGGCTGTTCGATTCAAAGATGGTCGAAACCCAGCACGCTTGGCACACTTGGAAGACCCCGCGGCGCATGGAGTGTTATCAAGCTGTGCAACCGCTCGGCATTGCACCGATCGCGATCACAGACGAGCGATTGAACCAAGCGATCCAGGACGCTGGTGACTGGTTTGCGAAGAACAATCGTGGTCGCAAGTTATTCATGACACCTCGGTTCTCGGGCAAGCAAATCCAGATGAGCATTCGTCGTGGCGATCCGTTCAGTCGAAAGCCAACGATTGATGATAATGGAATGGACACGATCACCTTTCGCGAAGCTCGCAAGGACTCCATGATCTTCGACATGAACGAAGAAGTATTGATGCTCAACTCGAGTTTGAAGAAGACCTATCCAGTCTACTGTCGGATCTTCGGCAAATTGCTTTACGACAATCCCAATCATTTCGGGATCTTCACGCGATACACGCTGGCACCGTTGTCGGAACTTGGCGAGGATGCTTTGTCACCAGGCGAGATTGATGCCATCGAAGAGATCGTCTTGCTCAACTATCGAGTCCGCTTGGGTGGGCCGTTCAATCGCTACATCATTCATGGGGCTGATGATTTTTTCGCAGACCTCAAGTGGCGTGGTGGGACGTTTCAAGCCGAAGGACCGTTGGATCGTGCGACCTTTCGGATCAAGTATCGGCACGTCAAAGCACGTCG
>JBGSJT010000675.1:0-11766 GCA_041741715.1 Pirellulaceae bacterium
ATTGCCCTTACAAATATCCAAACCCCATCCAACTTACAAACCTCGCAGCTTAAACTCGTCCATGCTTAACATCCCCCAACCAAAAACTTTTCAATACACATCGGACACTAGCTTCGAAAATGCGACTAAACCTAAGGGCTAGCCCCACTACTTGCGATAACGCCGGTCGTTTCACTGGTAGTCGCAGCATCGACATTTAAAACAGGCGATCCAATGGAGATGGCCTGGGGGTTCGGCTCGTTGTTGTTAGTGGCGGGCGTCTACTTCGGCCTGGTTTTTCCGATGCGTTATGGGATAGGCGGCGACCGTCTGACGATTCGCTTCGGCATTTGCCGCCAGCATGTAGTACTCGCTGACATTTTAGAGGTTCGTCCAACTCGAAACCCGTTGAGCTCTCCGGCATTGTCTCTGGATCGCCTGCACATCCAATTTGGCAGCGGCTTCTTCAAGGCGATCATGATCTCGCCAACGCCGCATGAACGATTCCTTTCAGACCTCGCGCAGAGTGCAGGACTTCACCCGGAAGGGAATCGATTGGTAAGACCGCATACCCAAGCCAAAGAGTAAGCACCGTTGCTCTCGGGGTGCGAGAGCAATCCGGTTGTAAAGGAGCGGCGCTCGTTAACGAGAGAGTCAGAGAGTTCGAAAGGGTTGCTGGCGGGGTGCGCGGGCAACCTCCATGGCTGCTTCCGGCCCCAGAGAATTGCTCCTCGAACTAGAGAGTCGGGGCGGGGTGCAAGAATCGTCGCAAACCCCTGGAAATCCACGCATTCATGCAAAACGCCGAGAGCAGAGACTTTCGGCGTTTGCGGTTGACCAGTGTGTTGGTCTGTTTCGAGGCCAAATGTATCAGCTCTCCTCGTAAGCAATAACATTGAACATTGACACCATCAACGTTTTTCCGTCATGCATTGCATTAGATCACTTCGAGCTGTTCAATTCGGGTCTTCCATGCTTGGGGATCTGTCAGATACCAAGCGACCGAATTCGGTTTTCCTTGCTCAGTGAATCGCACTTTCAAGAGAGTATAGATCGTTGCCTTTCCCAAGTGACTCTTGGTCATTGTAATTTCGGTAATTGTGTCTAAAGGCACGCGGATTTCTTTCCTTGGAAGAAACATGAAAAAGTGCAGTTCATTCTCCGTCAGTACCAAGCCGCCGTTGCCGCGAACTTGCCATATGCCTGCGGACTCCAGTCCGAAACAGTTGGCGGCAAGGTCTTTCATGAGAACCTCTTCCGCTTTGTAGTGGTAGGCAATTCGCGCCTCGAGAGGACGCTTGATCAAACCGAGTGCGATTTTCGCGAGTAGTGTCACGGCCACCAAAGCGGCAATGATGCCCAATGTCACCAATACAATAAATGTTGTCGTCACATTACGATCTTTCTCTGTATCAGCCCCAGTGGGACGTTTGCAGCCATTTCGCTCTCTAATTATTGGGAATCCGGACGGCCAATCCACGGCGTTGGGGCGCGATCCTGCGATCACAGGTCCAAAAGCGGATGACTCGTCATTGAATCATTCATCGAGGCTTCCTTGCTGAACCAGCATTTGCCTTGCTGAGAGTCAAGCCGATCCGATGATCCTCGCTAGAACTCAGATCAAAGATTCTGTTTATCCAGAGAACCAAGTTGGTCCCGGTGCTGCTGTTTTCCAGGCCGACGCGATAATCTTGGTCCTGCAAAAGTGGTTCGTCGTCGATTCTCAGGTCGATGCTTGGATCATCGTCGTTCCAGTTCGGTATGACAATCGCCGGATTGACCAGCCACATCGTTCCATCGAGGTGTTGGTCGTCGTAAATTGCCACGAGTGATAGGTCGATTCTCTCTGGGCCAATTGACTCTCGCGGGACGACATAAGCCCGCTGCGTTTGGTCATACATAAACAGGTTGTACTTCCCCGTGCTGCCGTTTGGTGAGAGTTTCTCATTCGGCAGTTGGAGTTCGGGCGGGGTGATCCATGACCACGCTAACGGCAGGAGTTCGGCTTCAGGCGTGTCGCTGTTCGTCAGCCCGTGCAGGTAAACCTGCTCGATGGTCGATTCGGTGCGACGATAGTGCCACCAATTGACCATGTGACCGAGCGCCGAGACGTATTCGACACTGGGTTCCGAATAACCTGTCCACGTCGTGAAAGGAAAATCGCGATTGTCTTCCCAGCCGTAGGGAGTGACCGAGACACCGTATGGCAAGCCGATCGTGTACGGTTTGTATTGCGACTTGCTGTGTACAAGCATGATGTTGGCGTCGCGAAATTCGCCAAAGTCTGCGGGAGGCCCTTGGGGAAGCGCGTAGTCGATTTCCTGGCTCAGGCCTTCTGCGTAGACCTTGCCCGGTTGATTTCCAAACATCTTGAACAAGGTAAGCGTCGGGCTGGTTTCGATGTCATCCGTTGGCTGGTGACCCTTCGGGCCGATGACCACCGTTTCCATGAACTCATGCACGACGTTCGGCGGCTCCCGATAGAAACCGAATGGTTGGCTGGCCGCAGCCAGTGCAGTGTGAATCGTCATGTGCCTGACATAAACACCATCGGGATAGATAGTGAATCGTTCTTCACCCCAATCCCCTTTGCCATCGTTGTAAGGCGAGCCCGTGCGTAAATCATCGTGGGCGATCTGCAGTTTAGAATTGGTCAGCGCATATCGAACTCGAACGACGATGCGAGCAGCCGACTGATGTTCGATCCAGACGCGAGCATACCTCGCTTGTTCATCCATTCCCGCTTCGAAGGATGCATCCGCGCCTGTTCCGTCCCAGTTGCGAGGGTCGTACGTCTCCGCTGCAAAGTGCGCAAACTTGATTCCGTTCTCTGAAACAGCGCAGAAATGCCATGGTAGATCGAAGGACATGGAAGTGGGCTGCATATCGAATGTCACCCTGACTGCACCCAGCAATTGTTCGTTGCTGAGCCTCGTTTCTTTTTCCGGACCGATCGCGGCGAAACGTGATGTTTGTGCGGTGGTCGTGGATTCCAGTCCGGCAAAGGACCATAGAACCAGCAGAACCACGATCCGCGAGTTCCGCAAGGAAATGTGCCAAGGGCTTTGCATGGATTGGTACTCACCTTCTTTGAATTTTTCTTGCCAGGCTGGCAGATTATGCGTCCTCATGCGCCCTGCGCGGTGGCGTACGTGATTTGGTCTTCTGATCGCGCTGCACCGTTCATCGACCCTGTCACATTGTAACCGTGCTCGGCCTCCGAGTGACGCTCCGTCTTCGAGTGAGGCTCCGGCGTTATCTCGCCGGTCACCTTTCCACAACTTTCTCCCGGGGTCCGAGAGCAACACCGGGTTGTTAAGGAGTGGCGCTTGTTAATGAGAGAGTCAGAGAGTTCGAAAGGGTTGCTCCCGGGGTGCACGGGCAACCTCCATGGTTGCCTCCAGACCCGGTAAATTGCTCCTCGAACTAGAGAGTCGGAACGAGAAGCGAGAATCGTAGCAAACCCTTGGAAATCCACGCATCAATGCAATACGCCGTGAGCAGAGACTCTCGGCGTTCGCAGTTTACCAGTGTGTTGGCCAGTTTCGAGGCCAAGAGTATCAGCTCCGCAAACGAGTCTCAAACCTGCGACAGGTCGGTTATCAAATGGCACCCTTGCGAGTCCACGAAACCGCCTCCACTAACACGGCCACCGCAAGGTGACTCGAAGCAAAAAGACCCGCTGGCTCACCCCAGCGGGTCTTTGCATTTCTACGCCGGAATTCGGGGCTTTTTCACGTCGTCGAACTTCGATGGCGTCGAAACCACGGGACGTGCTCGACACCCATCGCCACCCCAAATGGCTCGAATCGGGGCCAAAGGCTCGAAACCTCGGGACGCCCCCCAAACACGTCCCATGCTCAGAAACCCTGCAAAACACGGCACTTTCATGATTTCGAACGACCGAGAGGTTTTGGCGAAAATGCCAGGGGCATGGGATGAGAAACCTGACCAGCGCGTCCCTTGCGACCTTTTTATTGACCTAATCAAAAAACAAGGTGCCTTGTCAACGTTGACAAGACGACCTGTTCTCTATTGGTTGTCAACAGAGGTATGCTTTCGCGAAAATCGAGAATATGGCGAGTGCAATTCTCGCGTTGAATAGCACGAAAAAGCGGGACCGCACCACCCAGATCGCTCGAATTCTACGATTTCTTCCGTAATTCGCGCACGAAAATCCCGGCAACAGACTCTAAATGGGCATGGAGCGTTTCGCTGCCGTTTGTTTCAGAACCGTTTAATGGAAGAGCACGATGAGATTTTTTTCCAGAATTTCGGACATCATAAATGCCAACGTTAGTGATCTCTTGGACCGGGCGGAAGACCCGGAAAAGATGGTCAAAATGCTCATCTTCGAAATGGAAGAACAAATCGTTACCGCCCGCGATGGCGTAGCGAAAGCGATCGCCGGCGAAAAGAAGCTCGAAGCCAATTTGATCAAGAATCGCAATGAAGCTGCCGCTTGGTACGGCAAGGCCCAAGCTGCGATTGGCCGAAACGAGGATGAGCTGGCTCGCAAGTGCCTTACCCGGAAAAAGGAGTACGACTCCATCGTCGAAAGCCTGCAGCCCCAGTGGGAGCGGGCCAGGCAGGTCAGCGACGCACTCAAATCCGATTATCGACGGATCGAGGAAAAGCTTGACGAAGCGATCCGTCGACGGGACAGCTTGGTTGCTCGCCAAATGGCTGCGGAGGCACAACGGGAGGTTCAGAGTATCGCGCCCTCGCTGAATCGCTTACAGCGGAACTTCGATAAATTCGACCGTATGGAACGACGTATCGAAGATATGGAAGCCGAAGCGGCTGCTTTGTCCGAACTGTCGGGCGCCACAACAGAGCTCGATCGGGAAGTCGAAATAAAATCCAGAGATGCCGAGGTGGAGCTCGAACTCGCACTCCTAAAACAACAGGCAGCCGCTAACCAAAACCAATAGGCTCGTCTGACGAAAAGCGGCGACTTTGTGCAAAGCTAGCAGATGTGAACTGGTCACAGTTCGCATCGATCTGGCTCACTGGCCCTATCGAAGGTGCGTTATGTCCGGCTCTTATATTTCCTGCCCGCAATGCGGACTGAACAACCCATTACACAGACTGTGGTGTCGGCAGTGCACAGCACCACTTCCGCAACAGGTTGTACCGCTTCAGTTTTCTGCCCCGCAGGCAGATGCAGCTCGCGAAAAACTATACCAGCAGATTATCACCGATTTAAATTCATTGCGAGATGATCACAAGGTCAACGACGCGAAGTACGAGACGATCTCGGCGTTCTACCAGCAGCAGCTCACTCAAATCAAATCCGAGCGGCTGGAAAGACAACGTATTCACGTTGCACATGAGTGCCTTGCCAAAGCTCGGAAGGCGGGTCACAACGCTCAGTACCAACTAGCAATCAGTCTGTTACAGGAGACGATCGCCAAGCACCAGCCTACTCAGCCATTGGAAGATGCCCTGGCAGAGTTAATCGTCAAACAAAGTGAGAGCACGCAGGCGGATCGACTTGCTCGCCAAGTCGAGGACATCGTGGTCGCCACCGTAGTCTACTCTTCCGGGGCTGATTCTGTCGGCCAGCAAACTTTCGCCGATAGTACGCCGGACAAACTGGAAGCCGTGCCGTCCAAGCAGGTCGTTGAACGCAAAGCACCAGTTGCACTTATCCCTCAGCCTACGATATCGGCCAGTTTTGCTGAGGAGGTCGAGGAGCCTACAAATCCAGCACAGCGATTTATTGACGCGACCTCTAAGTGGTCTTCTGTGTTGAAGCCCTTCCTGCTGGACAATGTTGGCTGGTTTGTCGGCGCATTTCTTGTGGTAGCCGGATTTGGCATTTTGATCGTCACCTTTTGGAGCAGCATTGAACAAAATCAAATTTTGATGCATTCGCTGGTCTACGCATCGCTGGCCGCCGCCACAGGCGCATTCTTTTCCACTGCTTATTTCATGAGATTGAAGTATCCCGAACTAGAAAGCTCCAGCAATGTATTGTTGGTGATCGTCACTTTGCTGATCCCCTTGGTCTTTGCTGCCGCTATGTTGACCTCGATGATTCCCAGCACCCGTACCGAAACGTTACCGCCCAACGCTCCTCAGGAAACTGCTGCAGCTCGATTTGGCCAAGCTCCCCTCCAGGCACTCAGCCAAGCCAATTCTTCGAACCGTGCGATCGTTATTTCTGGCTGGCCAATCTTCAACAAGTTATCGTGAAATCGTGGGTGAACCATGAATACGTCAGCAGTTGCTCTGGGAATTTTCTACGGTATTGTGTCGGCAGTGACCTGTTATGGGTTATCGCTTGTCACCTCGGGAATGTTTGCACGCCCCTTCTATCGTCTCTACGCAAAAGTATTGATCGGTACATGTTCCGTGATGTTACTTGCGCCTGGCTTGCGTTGGCTGGCCTCCACGGCAGACCCGCAAATTGCCACGCTAGCCTTAACTCTTGCGCAGTACTTTGTTGTCGCCGTTGTAGGCTACGGTGCAGTGCGTTTCAACCGCGAGTACATGCGGCAGTTATTTCTCCAACGCAAGACGGCAGCCTACTTTACCTTTGGAACGTTGGCCAACGCGGCCATCGTGACGCTGGCATTTCTACATGTATCGATAACGGCTACACCTGGTTGGCGGGAGTCGGCCGTGGGGTACGTCACGGCAAGCAACTATGGGCCGCTGATGGTGCTACTGGCCGCATTGCTCTTCCATACCGATCACCATTTGAAGAGCTCCTACAAAGATCCGCGGAAGTTTAGCCGCTTTACTTTCATCGGCTATGCCGTTTCCTTTGTTGGAATTGCATTGTCACTGATGCCGTATGTAGGCACAGCACTCGGCCAACTCCAGTTGGTGGCGATCGACAGCCCCTTGCTGCAGAACATTCATAGCGCACAGGCCTTGTTGATTGCCATTGTTTTATATGCCTGCTTGATATGGCGTTACGAATCGGTTCCACCGGTATGGTTACTCCTCTTGGCAATTGTTGGCGAGTATCACATTCTGGTTACTCAATGGATCACATCTCACTATGGGTTGGCTAGTTGGGGACTTGCGTCGTTGCCGCTGTTCACAGCGATCGTCGCTCTCGATCACTATTTCTCCCGTTGGGAGCAACGCAGGCAAAAGGCTAACGCAGGCTTAGCCACCGATAGATCCCAGCGTATTGCCTTGCCATTTCGATTTGTAGGAATTGGGCTGGCCTTGGCTTTGTTCAGCATGACCCTCTGGACACGTTTCGGAATGACGGGAGCAAGCTCGCCAGGCTGGCTGGGCGCGACCTTCGCTATCTACAGTTTGTTCTTTGGCATGCTCGCTGCTCGCCGTGGAGAGCCAAAGTTAATCTACGTGAGCGGCCTACTCGCAGCCCTGAGTATTTCGCTGGGTCTCGAACCAATCTGTGGGCCTTATTCAACCGTCGGGTTGGGCGTTCTGGCGGCCAGTGCGATTCTGTTTTTAGCCCTGGGTGAACGTGCGGGCCTTCAGCTCCAGTGGCGAACGCCGGTCGTTGATTGTGCGTGTTTGCTGGCCCTTACCTTAACCGCTCTGGTGTTCCGTAGGCACTTGAGTGGCGAGACACCGTACTACTTTGAAATCGTCAATTTACCTGATGCGATCGCCCTGGGCTGCGGTACCTTGGTCTTTCTTGCCTTGGCCTACCAGTATCGTTCGCGCTTACCGGTTATTGGAGCTATGCTCGCCTTGGCGATCACCGTTCCCCCATGGAGTGCGGCCGTTGGGCTTGCCGCGACCCTAACCGCTGCCATCCTGAAGCGCAAGCTGCGAAAGGAACCACGAGGTCGCCTAGACACACGTGTTAAGGCTTTCGGGTGCGTTGAGCTACCAGCGGCCGATATTCTCCCGACCCTCTACACACAACCGCTATCGGCGTCTGCCATCCCCTTAGCTTACATCGGTTTGACCACCTCCGCATGGAGTATATTGCAGGGCAAATTCGACTTACGGATTCTTGTGGGCACCGTCATTTCCGCTCTTGTGTTTGGCTTACTGACCCGTACTTATCGAGTTCATTGGCTGGCGATCACAGCGTTGCTGGCCAGCTATTTTGCGGTCCACTCGCTTACCCATGCTCTGGTTCTGCAGTCTGCAGATACCGGGCAGGCTATTGCCATGCATTTGCTGTTGGCGGCTGTGCTGTCTCTCCTGGGATGGATTTTGGCTGGGACATACGCCGTCTGGTGTGGGGCTTTACTAAAACGAGTGGCCGAAGCCGACGAAGCAGAGATCTACACCAAACGTGCGTTCTATGTCGCAATCCTTTATCACGTCATTAGCCTAATCACAGTAGTTACCGTTGTGCTAATTTTAGTCATCTGGCGGTACTACCAGCCTACATCCACCTTTTGCTTACTGGGCGCGGCTGGAATCAGCGCAATTGTTCTCGCATCGGCTGCCTCGATCTATCGTTCCCAGGTCATGACTTATTTGGCGCTCGCTGCAATTAGCCTTGCCTTATTGATTGGCCAGGGGACGCTCCCTATCGCTCATTGGGACGGGGCCGCCGCAATAGTCGCAACGGTTGCAATTCTTATTGCATGTCTGCTGATGTGTCGAAGTGCCTGTTACCCTGCAGCGGTACAAACGTCCTCCGACTTGTGGCTAAAGCCGCTGCCTTTTCTCGCAGCCTGCGGGTTGGCCCTGTGGACTATCCCGCTGACGGTCTATGCAATGGTTTGCAGCTTAGCGGCCGTTTGGAACGTATTGCCGAGTGGAACCTTACCGGCTGAGAGCTTCGAACTCGCAGCCAGTACCCCGATCGTTTTCGGCCTAGTGGCTGTAACCTGGCTGCTATCTACCGTGACCGTTCGTCACCCGCTGATCTATTTATGTGGTCTCATCGCGGCGTTCGCTGGAGTGCATACCTCCATCGCAGTACCATCGACTTGGCTGCAATCGATCAAGGAAGAGCCATGGCTTCATTTACTTGGAGCTGGGGGCATGTCGGCCGGATGTGTCTTGGTAGCTACCGGTATAGCGGTAGGGCTAAACCGACGGGCGCTACGTGGAAGTGAAGAATTACGTGCTTCGACCTCTCCGCTGCGAACATTCTATGCGGGCATCCTTATGGACTTCGCTTCTTTGACCAGTCAGTTGGTCTTATTTGGACTGGGAGCGAGAATTCTATATTTTGGCTCGAGCGATTTTCGTTCAGTGATTCTTAGCCTTGCCGTTGGGGGGTTACTACTGGCGACTTTTATCCTACTGAGCTTCGTTTATCGCTCGCGCATTCAATCCTATTGCGCCGTGGCAGCCGCCTACTTAACCTTGCATGGCCTTCTATCGACGTGGGATCCTGCGCTCACGCAGGGCAACTACTTGACACTTGCCATATCCCTCTTTGCCGTCTTGCTTGGAAGCCTCGCTTGGTGGGTAGTTGGTTGGAACAACGGATTTACCGTCCCTCGTGGCGACTCAGACGAACGCTTGCCACGGCTACTTGACTGCTGGCCGAGTTTACCACTTCCGCTGGTTTCGCTCGATGCAACGCTTTGGGCGAAACCTCTAGCAATTGTTTCGGTTTTGTTGGCTCTGCTGGCGGCGGGCTTAGTGGGACAGGCCTCCAGTTTGGAGAGATTCTCACAAGCAACAAGCTGGCTGATAGTTTTGCCGCTCTACTTTTCAGCCATCGCCTTATTCATCGGAACTCGCTTTTCCACACGAGAGCCCGAACCGTCGCAGACACTAGGAAACCGTTTTGCATACAGTGAGACACTCAGTCGCTTGACAACAGTGAAGATTGAGCAAGGGATCTTGTTTCTGCTGTCGCTGCTAATCGCTGGCGTGGCAACTCACTTGTCCGTACATCTGACTCTACTGGTTGCCATGCCTGCATCTGAGTCCCTCAGTTGGCATCTTCTGTTAGCAGCGTTTGCGGCAATCCTAGGTTGGACGCTCGCGACATTGTTGGCTAATTACTTCCAGATTTCAGCTGTTGCACGGGAGAAGGCTGCAAGCCCAAGCCGCGCGTGCGATCTTGGGCTCTACAGCAGTTTGCTTCATCACTCCGTCCTAACGACAGCTGTGGTGACGATTAGCATTGTGTACGCTTTCGGAGTTCGCAGAGAATTACCCCCGACCCTAGTGATAGGGTCTGTAACGCTGCTGGCCACTTATTTCCTGTTAGCTGCGCGCACGTACTCGGCTCAAATTCTGACATATCTTGCTGCGGCTGCAATAAGTTTTAGTGTCATCCCGCTGTTGACAATACTCGCTCAGCCCAATAGCAATCTAGGCATCTCTTTGGCGCTGTTCTCACTTGGTTTTTGGGCGGCGGGATTTGCTGTTGAGTATTGGAACAATAGCAGACATGCAGGGGACTTAAATTCAGGAACTGAGCCTTCTATTCGTGTCTATCAACAGCCATTTATTCGATTTTCCGCATTTTTATCAGTGATGGGAATTGGACATGGTCTAGTGCTCTGGTGGACTGCCGGTTGGGCAGCTTCGCAAACGCCGATTGTGGTAGCATCGGCGGTGGGAACATTGACACTACTGCTTAACGCACGATCGCTTTGCGTTTTACATCGTGACAGTTGGGCTCGCATCATGGTTTATGGTGCTTGTTTATGTTTGACTGCCTGCTGGTTAGCGGCATCGACGATGACTTGGGATGCTCTCCGCGGACTTGGTCCCGGCGCGGCCAGCACTGCTCTTGCGCTGGCGATTGTCAGCCGTTGGTTGGTGGCGGGCGCACGTTCGAACACCACGACAAGCCCAACATCCGCCGCTTTACGGCTGACGTTTGGAGAGCCGCTTTCCCATTATTCCTCAGCATTGGTGTTTGTTGCTATTTCCCTCACCGCAATGACTTTTATTCAGGGTTTGCCATCTGCGGCAGAGGAGTTGATTGAACTGCGGTTGGATTTAGCAGAGGTGTTTGCCACCGGTCTGACACTCTTTCTTTCATCCTTAGTCTGTTTTCTAAGTGCTGCGGTGCAGAAGCGCATCGGTTGGTTGTACGCCTCCGTCGTGCTGGGTAGTTGTGGCCTGCTGCTCTTGCTCAAGAGCCTGACAGACTGGTCAGCCCCAGCCATGGCGGTCAGTGGTCTGATCTTGATGAATCTACTGGTGGCCAGTGCGCAACTTATACGCAGTCGCCGCACACTATCTGAATCACTGCTTGGATTCGACGGTGAAAGCTGCCTGCGTCCTTGTTACCAATGGCCGCTGGTCATTACATACACAGCAATATTCGGACAATCTATCTATTTGGGTTGGGCATACTTTCTGTTCGTCACACAGGCAGTCGCTGGACGTGCGAGTGTCGCAGTGGAGAGCGAGTGGCCATGGCTCAGTGTAAATTTGCTTATCGCTGGGGTCTGCCTGCAATCGCTGAATTCTCATCGCAAGTCGGCTTTTGCGCACCTTCTAGTTGCTTCGAGCCTGATTGGTTTCGCTGGCAATGGATTAACAGCGAACTGGGCAATTTCACCTGACGTGGCAATTGGCATACTGGGAATCGCATGGGGCGGCCTTGCGTTGCTCTTAAATCATACCCTCGGAGAACAATTGGCCCGATGGATTCGCCTGCCCCTGGAGGGCGAATGGCGCGAACATGCAGAGAGTATCTTGCGGAATTGGGCAATTGGTTTGCTTGTGCTGGCTTTGCTATTATCGCTGCCAGTAGCCGCAGTGCTTCGACCCAGGGCCAACGCATACTATAGCAAGGGAATTCCTAGTACTTTTGCAAGATAGTCGAGGTTCCATCCAGCAACTCGACGTCGCATAGCGATACTGTACTTGTCTTTTTGCTGCTTGAGCATACTCAGGCTAAAGCGTTTG
>JBGSJT010000676.1:0-1991 GCA_041741715.1 Pirellulaceae bacterium
TTCTCCAGCATTTTGCATTTTTCACTTCTCATTTTAACTTTTTCAATCTCCCACCCCCCACGAAGTTGCGAATCCCAGAACACGGGACTCGCGGGCCTCGTCCACTTCCAATTGCGACACTTATTTTCCGTACGATGCTAACACTCCATCTTCCTACCCCTAATTTTCCTACCTTCGTGTCGAGCGAGGTGGAACGCCTCTTCGACCAGTACCACAAGTTTTCGAGCGATGACATAAATTAGGCAGGGAAATTAGGGGGAAGAAAATGATATCGATAAAATCCAAACATGATTTGTGGAGAAGAGCTGCAAGGAGTTGCATTTACCCCCAGGGCTTTGAATAATAGTGACACTCATCCGTTAGTCGCTGATCGCTCCGCCGGTCAGTTGCTGTGCGTTACCCGCTAGGTAGACGCTTCCGCTTGCCTCTCACCTTGTAGAACCATTCATGACAACCATTTACAGAAAACCTTCTCTCCGTACTCTGTGCGCTTCGCAGGGGGAGAACCTCTCAACTGCGTCGCCGCCTCGCCGCGCAACTCATTGGCATGCAGCGGTGGTGGGCCTATTTCTCAACGCGACCCTCTGCCTGGGCTTGTCCAATGGACAAGAGACCGCCACGTCGGCTTCCGCCAAACAACTTCCGGATATCGTTTTCATCATCTCAGACGATCAGGCCTGGAACGACTATTCGTTCATGAAACATCCGCACATTCAAACGCCTGAGATCGATCAATTGGCCAGGGAGGGGTTACTCTTCACACGCGGTTATGTCCCCGACAGTCTTTGTCGACCTTCGTTGGCAACCATTATCAGCGGTTTGTACCCTCACCAGCACGGAATCGTTGGGAACGATCCGCCCGCCTCGACGCCCGGCGAAGGGCGCATGGGCCGTTATCGGACTCCAGAGTATCAAGCCGATATCGAACAGTACTTGAAGCTGCACATCGACCGCATGACAACGCTCCCCGATCGCTTGAAACCACTGGGCTATACCAGTTTCCAAACCGGCAAATGGTGGGAAGGAAAGCCATCGCGGGGGGGATTCGATAGTGGCATGACTCATGGCGATCACAATCGCGGTGGGCGTCATGGCGATGAAGGACTAAAGATCGGACGCGAGGGGATGGCACCCATTGCGGAGTTCGTTAAGAAGGCCCGCGCGGCGGAGCAACCATACTTTCTGTGGTACGCTCCCTTTTTGCCTCACGCCCCCCACAATCCTCCTCAGGAATTGTTGGCCAAGTATCTGCCGTTGGCCCCCACTGAGTCGATCGCCAAATACTGGGCTATGTGCGAGTGGTTCGATCAAAGCATCGGCGAACTAAGAAAAGTAATCAACGAGCAGGGGCGGGCAGACAATACGCTCATTGTGTATGTGTGCGACAACGGCTGGATCAATTTGCCAGATCAAAGCGCCTACGCGCCCAAGAGCAAACGCAGCCAATACGATGGCGGCATTCGCACTCCCATCATCGTCCATTGGCCAGGCCATGTCACACCGCAGCGCGACGAAGTTAATCTGGCCAGTAGCATCGATATGGTGCCCACCACGCTGGCGCTGATTGGACTCCCAGTCGACAGCCAACTCCCCGGTATTAATTTGACCGACCGAGCGAAGGTGACGGCGCGAGACACACTCTACGGTGAAATTCTGGAACACGACATCCAGAGCATGGACAAGCCACTAGATAGCTTGATGTACCGCTGGGTGATCGAGAAAAACCACAAGGCAATCGTTCCGAATATGGAACGCGTGCCTGACGCAGTCCCTGAGCTCTATGATTTGGACAAAGATCCTTGGGAAGAGCATAATCTGGCAGCAGACCACGAGCAGGAATTCAAACGACTGTCCGCGAAATTGGACGCCTGGTGGCCCTAGAACGAGCAGCAGCCATTTTTTTACCGTAGCCGATCTCGCAAGAGGAGGTCGGGAAAAGGTGTCCGACACCAAAAGCCGGGGGTCGGGAAAAGGTGTCCGACACCAAAAGT
>JBGSJT010000677.1:0-40334 GCA_041741715.1 Pirellulaceae bacterium
GCGCATGGCCGCGCGGTTGATCGATGGACTGGAGGAACAGCGGACGATATTTCGCCCCGCTCCGATTCGCGCCCTGGATGATACTAATCGCTTGCGCATCACTCCCCAGCATTTTGCCTATTTAAAAATATCCGAAGGCTGTGATCGACTGTGTACCTTTTGTGCCATACCGAAGATGCGTGGCAAGCATGCCAGCAAGCCATTGGAAAACGTGCTCCGCGAAGCGCGGGAATTGGCGCAGTCAGGTGTTCGCGAGTTGATCGTAGTAGCGCAAGACACCACCTACTACGGTCGCGACATTTACGGTGAAAGCCGCTTGACGGAGTTGTTGACTGAGTTGCAACAAGTCGATGGACTCGAGTGGATTCGATTGATGTATTTCTATCCGATGTATATCGATGATCGCTTGATCGAGACGATCGCGGATTCCGAAAAAATCCTCCCTTATATCGATATGCCGTTGCAGCACTTCAATGCCGAGATGTTGCGTCGCATGTCGCGGCGTGTGACGCCCGAAAGCACGCGTGAATTGGTGGCCAAGCTCCGTTCGCGAATCGACAATCTGGTGTTGAGGACAACATTTATCACGGGCTTTCCCGGCGAGACCGAGGCGCACGTTCAAGAGCTGGCTGAATTTATCGAGGAGTCGCAATTCGAACGGTTGGGAGTGTTCACCTATTCGCTAGAGCCGGACACACCAGCCGCTAAGCTACCCGACCATTTACCGGAAGAGGTCAAGGCCGAGCGCCGCGATCGATTGATGCAACTCCAACAGAAGCTTGCTTTCGATTGGTGCGCGCGACAAGTCGGCGGAGCACTGGAAGTCATTCTAGATAAAGCAGTCGATCCAGCCGCCAATGTCTGGTTGGGGCGTTCTTATGCAGACGCACCCGATGTAGACGCCGCCGTGTATGTGACCGGACAAAAACGACAGCCCTTGTCCGCTGGTCAAATTGTGCCAGTCGAAGTTGTAGGTCATCGCGATTACGATCTGATCGCCGCAGCAATTGGAACACCCCGTTAATTTTGTGCACGACATTCAAGGATCTTCGGCTTGGAAAATTCCTCTAGCCCTTCATCTGGCAGCCTTGGAAAGCAGCCTCCTGGTGATCAGGTTCTGAATGTCCCCAACGCACTGTCGCTGGCTCGTTTGTTCTTGGCCATCGCGGTAGGACTGTTGATCGAAACCCAATTCTACTTACCCGCCATGGTGGCCTTCATCGTCGCTGCCAGTACTGATTTCTTAGATGGTTGGTGGGCGCGGCGATTCAATCAAATCACCAGACTGGGAAGAGTTCTCGATCCCTTTGTCGATAAGATCATCGTTACCGCCGCGCTGGTGGCTTTGGTTGGGCAAGCCGGCAGCCACATTGCAGCTTGGATGGTGACAGTGATTTTGGGACGCGAGTTTTTGGTGACCAGCCTGCGCGCGATGGTCGAAGGTCAAGGAGGAGATTTCTCGGCCCGATGGCTGGGCAAATGGAAAATGGTCGTGCAGTGCGCTGCGATCGTCTCAAGCCTGTGGTTGCTCCACGCACCGCAAGTCTGGCTACAATGGGCGACAATTGCTCTGGCTTGGTCGGCGGTGCTGATTACGCTTGCCTCCGGCGTAGACTATGTTGCTCAAGCCATTCGGATTTTGGGGAGCGGGACGAAATAGACGTACTAATGAACCGGCTCTTTTTTCGGGGAAGTAAGCATCCTGCGGAAAATAAGTGTCGTAGCTACGTTCGCCAGAACGTCGACTCCCTGCCGTCTGGCGACGGCAGCTACGATTAGGTCGCGACAGTTGTTTTCCGCACGATGTTGAGTTGGCTTTGCGAAGTTTGAAAATGCCATGATCGAGAAATCGTCCGTCGAAGTCACACCCGAGTTGCTCGAGCAGAATCCGCTGCTTGCGATGGCCCTAACGGGTATGTCGATGTTGGTCATCGCCGCGCTCGTTGGCTCGCTAACCAGTTGGTTTTATCTGGTGATGAAAGCGCGACGGGGCGAAGCTTGGCTGCCGGTCGAGCCGCGTGGACCTCGGGCGTGGGGTCTGGCCGACTTAGTTGTGGTGGTTGTACTGGTCGTCATGTTTCAATCCCTATTCGCCACGGCTTACATTCGATTGGCGGGCATCGATCTGGGAAATCTAGTGGATAAGCCGCTCCCAGCGGCAGTGAGCGCAGCAGCCAGCTTCGGCAATGTTGCCGCAGTGGGACTGACTTTGGCGTGGCTGGCCTTCCGGTTTCAAGTGCTCCCCAGTCACGCAGGATTTCGCACAAGCGGTTGGCTAAAACAACTGCAGGTCGCGGGGGTCGCTACACTTGCCACGTTACCGATCGTCTATCTGATGATGGCCGGCGTCTCAATTGGTTTGGATACCGAGTACGAACATCCGCTGCTGGACGAAATACGCGCCACAGCCACTCTCGGGAGTTACTTATTGGGAGTGGTCACGGCAGTCTTGCTCGCTCCGCTGGCCGAGGAGTTTCTGTTTCGTGTGATGCTGCAAGGTTGGTTGCAGTCGTGGCCTCTGAGTTCTCCACAGGAAATACTGCTGGGTGCCAGTCCCTTTCAGCGCAGACAGACGCAAATGGCAGGGTTAATTCCCCCCTCGATTGTTGGAGAAGTGAATAGCGATATGCCAGCAGATACAGTTGAAAACCCTTACCAGCCTCCCGTTGTTACGGGTTTAGTCGACGACAGAAACGTGGAGGACACAGTGAGACGCGTCACTGAGTCGGAGCTTGACGATAACTATTTCGTGGCGGTCCCGCCAGTTTGGCCAGCCGTAGTGACTGGAATCCTGTTCGGCCTAGCTCACTGGGGGTACGGCTTGAGTTTTATACCGCTGATCGTGCTGGGAGTCGTACTGGGCTTGATTTATCGTTCGACCAATTCGATATGGCCCTGCTTCGTGGTCCATTTCGCCTTAAATGCCACCAGTATGTTGGGATTGGGCTTGAGCATCCTGATGGAACGAGCTGAGCTGGTAGGGTTTATGTTTTATAGACTGCTGGCTGGCCCTTAGCAGCGTACGATTTGCCAGAACGGTCGAAAGCGTCTAACCTATAAGTAAGACTAGTCCGCTTTCGCGAAAAGTCAGTGGGAATTGCTTTTTCTAGAAAAATCTTCAACCGAGCCATCGCAGTGCCCAACGACGAAGTTTTTGCCTTTCAATGCCCGCAATGTGGCAAACGCCTCAGGGCAGGAGCAGCCCTCGTCGGTCGGCGAGTCAAATGTCCAAAATGTCAGCATGCGGTTGAGGTTCCAAAGCCGTTGGATCCATCAGCGGGGCCAGCCACCATGGCTGCTGCGGCCAAAACTGCTCAGCCGAGTAGCCCCCATCCGAGTAGTCCCCAGTCGAGTAGCCCAACAACAGCCACAACGCCAACATCACTGGCTAGCGTTCCGGTCAGCAGCGCGGACGATGATTGGCTCAATCTAGGTGGACCGGCCATCGCCGACTTGTCGGTCAGGCAGCAAAACGTCGAAGATAATAAAGCGGCTAAGGAACGCGAGCGGATAGCGAAGAAGATGAAGCATGAGGCTCGACGCGCCGCCAGCCTTCAAGTAACTGCCGAGTCGTTGAAGGCCGCATCGCAACCACGACTTAAGAAGCCACAGACTGCTGCCGCTGCATTGGCATCCGACAATTCGATTGACGATGACTTGCCGGAGCTTGCACCGTTGACAAGCGTCGATGCTCCGGCCAAGCATTCGAAGCCATCCGTCGCGGACTCTGATGAGAACGTAAAACGATCGGTCTTTGACGACGACCTCCCCGAGTTGGCAGAACTACAAACCAACGGACCAACTGCCGCACGACCTAGTGGCGCACGACCAGGTCGGGAGGCGAAATCGAAGGCCGACCAGCTATTGGCTAAGCACACCGGAGTGGATCTATCGGATTTGGGAGATCTGGATGCTTTGGTTCCTAGCCTGGGAGCCACACCAGTTCGTGCAACAGGTGCAAGTAGCGGACGAACTGGAAAGTCAACTGCGCCCGTTGGCCTGCCGCCGCTGCTCGAAGTGGGGGCGGGACACGCAGAGGAGGTCGAAGACAAGGATCCGGAATACCGTATCACTTGTAGTTCCTGTGGCACGGCGCAGTACGTACGGCTGTCGAACAAAGGGATGAAGATCAAATGTCCCGATTGTTTTTTGCAGTTCAAGATTCCAGGACCACCACCGGGCTGGTCAGGCAAGAAGAAGGCAAAACTTCAGTTGACCGACGAGGACATGCCTCTTTCCGCCGCCGAAGAATTGCATCACGCGCAAACGCTCCAGTCGCAACGGTCGCGGGCGTCGGCCATGCTCGAGAAAGCGCAGCGCGAAGTATCCGACGAGGATCTGGAGCGACTTTACGACGGTGACTTTGATACGGCTGGCTTTGTGAAACGTACCTTCGGCTTCCTCAAGGATCCGATTGCGATTGCCCATATCATCGGCTACGCGATCGTCTTTGCCATGTTGTTTGCGTTGGGACAATTTGCCGCCAATAATCTCGAATCGGACATTGCTAAGGGTGTGTTGCTGTTGGTCGCTATCGGTGGACCGTTGCTCGGACTTTTGTTCGCCATGCCGATGTTCAGTGGCGGCATCGCATTGCTGGAGTCAGTCGCCAACCGTCAACCACGCGTGGCTGACTGGCCAGGGTTCAATCTATTCGACAACGCGGCTGAAATTGCTGTGGTGATGGCTGCCGTGTTGGGTTCGATGGTACCTGGATTTCTAGTCGGTTCGTGGTTGGGAGGTGAGGGGCCGGGTTCGGGTAGGATTCAGATCGCAGGGATGATGGTCACGACCTTTGCCATGTTCCCCGTCATCCTGCTATCGATGCTCGACAATGGCAGTGTTTTCGCTCCGTTGTCGTCTTCAATCTTCCGTTCGTTCAGCCAGGCCGCCGAAGCTTGGGCCGGCTATTACTTGAAGACCTTGATCGCTTTTTCGAGTGTAACGCTCGCTTGGTTCTTGTTGCTCGGCAAGCACGAAGCGCTCGCCGCAGCCGCAGGTTGTCTCCTGCCGCTGTTGGTCTTTTTCACTTGTCAGCAGATCGGTGCCCTAGCCGACGCCATCGGTGAACATTTGAGTTTTGAATTCGTGCCGTCAGATAAAGAAGACGAAAAGGGCGATGACGATGAGCTCGTGCAGAAAAAGCCTGGCGGTCGCAATAAGCAAGCCATGCAGTCCTAATTAGAAAACTATTCAAAGCGATTCCGGAGCACTCCCAGCCCTTCGACTTCGACTTCGCATACATCGCCTGATCGTAGGAAACGAGGTGGCTTGCGAGCGGCACCAACGCCCGGCGGCGTTCCAGTGAAAATGATGTCTCCTGGCTCGAGCACGCAGCACTGCGACAAATAGCTTATCAATTGTCGTGGAGTGAAAATCAACTGCTTTGTGCTCGAACTCTGTAGAACTTCACCGTTAATGCGCATCGAGACACCCAGGTTGCCGCTATCGCTGATGAATTCCCGCGGAATTAGCGCAGGACCGATCGGGGCGAAATTCGGAAAACTCTTGCCGAGCAACCATTGCCCGCCGGGACGTCCAATCTGCCAGTCGCGAGCGGAAACATCATGGCCACACGTATAGCCAAAGATCGAATCCTCCGCCTGCTCTTCGGAGACTTGCCACGTCCGTTTGCCAACGACCAGAACCAGTTCCGCTTCGTAGTCCACTTTGGAACTGCATGCGGGGAGGGGGACGCAATCATCGGGTCCGCAGAGCGCCCCAGCTAATTTATTGAAGACCACTGGCTCGGATGGAATCTCCATGCCGCTTTCGATCGCGTGATCGCGATAGTTGAGACCAATGCAGAGTAGTTTTCCACCTTCGGGAACTGGGCTCAACAGTCGCGTGGGGCCAGCCACGTGAGATGCTGACTGCGCGGCCGTGGCAACCCGATTTCGCAAAGTCTCCCAGTTCTGCATGGCATCGATGATGTTCGGAGCTAGCGCGTGGGGGCCGCGTCCAAGATCGCAAATGCCGTGATCAGTTTGAACTCCCCACGACGTGGTTGGAGCATCGGCTTCAGCGGTCGATTCAAATCGTACTAAACGCATGGTTCACTTTCAAAAATCTTAAATTGCTTGGAAGATCGTCGCTGATCGCTCCGCCGATCAGTGCTTTCATCTGGTTATCTGGTTATCTGGTTATCTGGTTCCCAGGCTCTGCCTGGGAACCTAAGGCATTGCAGGCTCCGCCTGGGCTGTGCGTGGTGGCGTTCAGCGAGAAGTCTCAAAATGGTCTTTATTTTCTACGTGACAGTTTACGAAAAAAGCACGTCGTGGTTTAGTGCACGGCGTGCTTTCTATGGTTAGACCAATATTCAATCAATCGCCAATGGGCAACTATTTGGTTTCGTGCTTGACGGGCTTGAATTTGCCCTTTTCAAAAGCGGCGTCTCCAAAAACTTTTTCAAGTTGCTCGGCACCTTCCATCTTTTCGGCCTTGCCTTTGCAATTGCCGCAGCGGAATTTGACTTCGGCTCCACCCACGGTGAGCTTCATTTCATCATTCAGTTTGCCGCCGGTGAAGGGGCAAGCTTCTTGCGTGTACTGCTTGGAGGCAACCAGTTGGCTATTGGCCTTGGGAGCCAGCTTGGCTTTTTCTTCGGCGGTCATCTTATCAAACTTGCCGAGACAACCGTCGCAACAAAAGTAGACCTTGCCATCTTTGTACTTCGATGCCTTCTCAGCGTTGACCGCCTTCTTGCCTTGCAGCAAGCACATGACTCCATCGAGTTTCGATTCGTCGGCCGCGATGGCCAGCGAAGAAGTGATCAGGGCCAGAGCCGCCAGGCTCAATCCGAGTTTAGTTTTCATTTGTGCATGCACCTTGAGGATAGTGAGGAGTTGGAAAATTCGCCGCGATGTGTAGCAGCGAAAACTAGAATCACTGTAAGCCGATACTACCCGCCGAGTCAACCGGTAGTGGAGCGATGGCGTGGTGTGCCTTCCTATTTTTTTCTCTCATTTGGATTTTCTCCCGACTGGGGTTGATGAAACATAAGAAATTGTCAATAATCACGAAGTAGTTGATACTGAGTCTCAATACCTAATTAGAGAAAAGGGGGTGTTGATGCTTGGAAATGTCTCGTAAACCCTTTGTCGAAAATAGGTTAGGAACTGAGATGAGAGTGTACACAGCCAGCGAACGTCGCGGTTTTACCCTGGTGGAACTGTTGGTGGTGATCGCCATTATCGGAATTTTAGTCGGGCTCCTACTCCCCGCCGTGCAATCCGCTCGCGAAGCGGCCCGCCGCATGAGCTGCTCCAATAACCTCAAGCAGATGGGGCTGGCACTTCATAATTATCACGATACCTATCGCAAATTTCCCCCTTCGGGATTTTTCAACCGGTTTGCCCCCAGCGATGCTTGGTCAGTGCAAGCGCGTTTGCTCCCACAATTAGAACAAGCCAATCTGGAACGACTAATTGATTGGGACTATTCTTATGGACTGCAGGGGCTGGTCGCTCAAACCCGCGTGCCAGTTTACGTCTGTCCCAGTGAACCGCGCGATTTGCCGCGTCCCGACGCCAAACCCCATGATCCTAACTTCACGCACTATCCGCTCAATTATGGGGCTAATATGGGAGAGTGGTTTGTTTACGATCCGAAGACTCAGCAAGGAGGATCGGGAGTATTTTTTCCCAACAGTGCACTGGGGATGGGGCAGATTAGCGATGGAACCAGCAACACGTTGGCATTCTCGGAAGTGAAAGCCTGGACTCCTTATCTGCGTGATGGAGGGAATCCAGTAGCATCTGGCGTGCCATCCCCAACGCAGCCAGCACAAATTGCAGCTTGGGGCGGAAGCTTTAAAGCCGATTCAGGGCATACGGAGTGGGTCGATGCGCGCGTTCATCAAACTGGATTCACGACGACCTTCACGCCCAATACGCGTGTGAGCCTCTCATCAGGTGGAAACGATTACGACGTCGATTTCAGTTCATCGCGCGAAGGGAAGTCGACGGTTGCGATTACCTATGCTGCCGTGACCGCCCGCAGCCATCATACCGGCGGTGTCGAAGTTGGACTGGTCGATGGCTCGGTGCATTTAATCTCCGAAGCGATCGACGGGCGCGTGTGGCGCGGACTGGGGAGCCGGGCTGGAGGCGAAGTGGTTCAACTCCCTTAGCATTGTGTTGAAAATAAATGTCGTAGTGGACGAGGTTACGAGTCCTGGAACACGGGACTAGTAACCTCGTCCACTACCAATCGCGAGCTTATTATTCGCACGATGCTAGGCCTATTGCAAAAGTTAAAATGAGAAGTGAAAAATGCAAAATGATTTGAAATGGATATTGTTTGGAGTGTTACTTGGGTGTTGGCTGTTTGGGTTTTGCTTGGTTGGCTTTCGCGGTGACGACTGACTTCCCGACGATATTGCACAATTGAATTGCTTCGTCCAGTAATTCGGTGCAGGCGACGTGCCACTGCGTACCAGTTGGCTCGCGATGTGGCGTCCCAGACGCGTGTCTGGCAAAGCATCGACCAACTTACCGACTCGAGCAGCGAATTCCAGCAATCGATCTTCCAAGTCCTCACCGCGTCGCTTTTCCATCATTTTGCATTTTTCACTTCCCATTTTACCCTTTTCAATCTCCCACCACCTTGACGCTCCTCGCTCTCCCTCCAATTTTCTCAATCGCCCAGCGCCGCCTTACCACTTTCACTACCAATTGCGACACTTATTATTCGCACGATGCTTAGGCACCGGCGGGTACCAAATGACTGGCGTCCTGATCGAGAGCGTCGGCGGCGATCCAACCGCTCATCATGACCATTGGCATACCGGGACCGGGATGGGCAGCACCTCCGGCCAAGTAGAGTCCATGGATCTCACGACTGCGATTGGCTGGTTTGAAGGCCCCTGTGTACGTACCGTGACTGGCCAATCCGTAGATGGCTCCTTGCAGCACTCGGTAACGCTTCAAAATGCCTTCGGGGGTCAGCGATTGTTCGGTGACGATGCGATCGCGGATTCCGTGCATTCCTCCAGTCCGCTCCAGTTTGTCGAGGATCACGTCGCGATACTCGGGCAACATGGCTTGCCAGTCGTGATTGGGGCGTAGATAGGGCGTATGCACCAGCACGTACAGCGCTTCGCCCCCAGGTGGTGCCACAGCAGGCTCACTGCTGGCTGGCGCGCAGACATAACAAGTTGGATCGGGTGCGGGGAGGCCCCGACGATAGATCCAATCGAATTCTTCGTGCGAATCACGGGAGAAGATAAAATTGTGGTGCAACAGATGATCGTATTTTTCGCGCAGTCCCAAATACAGGACTACGCCCGAGCAGGCGGGTTCGATATCGCGTTTCCGCGACAGACTCAGTGGCTGTGGATGATCGCGCAGTAGTTCGCGATGAGTCCGCACCGCATCGCAGTTGGAAACAACTGCGTCCACGGGGAGCGACTGCCCGTCGGTGAGCTTGATACCCACGACTGTATTGCCAATGGTTTCGATTTTTTCCACGTCGCACTCAGTGCGAATGTCGACACCCAATTCCAGAGCCAAACGTTGAAGGGCTTCCGGGACGGCGCGCGTGCCACCCATCGGATACCAGATCCCCTCTTGAGTCTGCATGTGGGCGATGCCACACAGCACTGCGGGGGAGGCTTCGGGGGACGAACCAACGTACTGTGTGAAGTGATCAATCATCTGAGCGGCGCGTTGGTCGGGAATGTACTGTCGCACGACCGTCGCCACCGACTTGCCCATGCGGAGCGACAGCACATCTTTGAGCACCGCCAAGTTAAACATGCCTGACGATTTGAAGGTATCGGCGATCCCCCCCACACTTTGCCAAAAGAAAAAGCGCTCGGAGACTTCGTGCAACTTCTTGGAAAAGTCGATGAAGCGTTGATAGCCCTCTGCGGACCGCTCGTCACCACTGAGCCGTCGCAGGTTCTCCTGCATAAGCTGTGTGTTAGCGACTAGGTCGAGTACCGCAGAGTCCTCGAAAAAGCACCGCCACTGTGGATCAAGTGGAATCAACTGAAGATAATCTTCGAGCGATTTATCCGCTTCGGCAAAGATGCGTTTTAAGACTGAGGGCAAGGTCAGGATGGTCGGTCCCATGTCAAAGCGAAAACCGTCAGCTTGGTGGACTGCCGCCTTCCCGCCCACCCAGGAATTCTTTTCTAACAGCGTGACCTGATGTCCCCGCGCGGCCAGGACACACGCCGCAGACAGTCCGGCCAAGCCACCACCCACCACGGCCGTCTTAAGTTTTGTCGTTTGTTTGAGCATAAATTCGTTGATTGATGAAATGTTCAGCTGCGATCGCTAGACCGCAGGGAGTCTACGTTCTGGCGAACGTAGCTACGACTGGAGTCTACGTTCTGGCGAACGTAGCTACGACTGGAGTCTACGTTCTGGCGAACGTAGCTACGACTGATGTTTCCGTGCGATGCATAATCGTTGTCACATTCTAGCGGTTTGGCTAGGCTCTGTTTGAAAAGGGGTCTGACCCTTTGGAGGCAATCCGTTTTTACCTTGTTCGTCGTCTTGCCGGAGAGGGTCAGCCCCCTTTTCAAACAGAGCCTAGTCCCAGCGTGTGGTTCAGGACGTGGTTCATCAGGCTGGGAGTTGAGCGTAATTGCCTGTCACGCTCGATGTACGCGCAGCGCTGTGTCGCTTCGCATGCGTTGGCGATAGTACTTCAATCCTGGGATAAAAAAGCAGGCTGCAGAAACGATGCCGAACAGGGCATGAGCCGCTTCGGGAAACAAGGCCATCAATAGGCTGGTGATGATCAAGCACACTGCTTGCACATAAAACCAGCCAGCTAAAATCCCCGCCTTGATAAAGAACATCATGCCGCTCACTAGTGCTAGGATCGGCGATAACTTTAACGGTTCCAGCTCGAGCAACCATTCCAGTGGCGTCAGCGCGGCAATTACCAGCAAACTCGCTCCCCACACGTGTGCGATTTGCCGTTCTACGAACGTTACCGGTCCCATGCGTCGCCGCAGCGCCCAGAAGACACCCGCCCACGTTCCCAATCCGACGATCCATAACGATGCGTAAGTGAGTCGACTGGTGACGCCATTCCAATGCAGGGCTTCCGTAGCGAAACTCACGATCAGTAGTACCAGGCTATGCCACATCCAGAGCAAGCCCCAGTTCTCAAGCACAGCGGCGTGATGCGTTTCACGGAACCAACGCGCTACGACCTGTCCTAGCCGACCACTCCGCGCCTTGACCGGTTCGTCGCGCAGAAAACACTCCAAGTCATCGGCCAACTCACCAGCCGTGGCATACCGCAAGTCGGGAGGTTTTTGAATACTCCGCTGCACGATCATTTCCAGATCGCGATCAATGCCTGGCTCGAGCAACCGGGGGAGTGGCGGGTCATGCTCGAGGACTTGTAGGGCAAGCTGCATCGGCGAATCTGCAACAAACGGTGGACGACCCGTCAACAGGTGATATAGCACGGCCCCCAAACTGTAAATGTCCGAGCGCGGACCGAGCAACTGTGATCGACCAGTTGCTTGTTCCGGAGACATATAGCTGGGAGTTCCAAGAACGGCACCGGAACGAGTCAAGTTGTCACTCGAATTGGCAAACTTAGCTAAACCGAAATCGGTCACGCGAACTTTGTCCTGAGTGTCAATCATGATGTTTGAAGGTTTTACATCGCGATGTAGTACTCCTTGAGAGTGCGCGAAGTCGAGCGCGCGGCAGACATCAACCATGATCCGCGCTGCCGCACGCTGCGGGACAGGCCCCTGCTTGAGTCGTTCCGCCAGCGTTTCTCCCCGCACATATTGCATGCTAAAAAAGGGATGACCTTCGAACTGGCTGACTTCGAAGACCGGGACGATTCCAGGATGCTCCAAGCGAGCGGTAGCTTCGGCTTCAGCAAAAAATCGTTTGCGATTTTCTTCGCTCGAAGGACGATTCTCGTGAATCATCTTCACCGCGACGATGCGATTTAGACTCAATTGTCGAGCGCGGTACACGACTCCCATGCCGCCGCGGCCAATCACTTCCAGCAGTTGATAGTCCCCGATAGAGCACGGTAGCGCAGGAATCGCCAAATAGAGCGCGGAGGATGCGTCCTGTCTACCGCTGGTCGCCACCACGGAACTGGGCACTTCTCGCGCCGTGGCTGCGGCCGCTTCGGTCACGACCAGCGCACCCCACAACTCGGATAGATCTTTTTGAAAGTCGGGATGAGCGCGACAGACCTCTGCAAAATCGAGCCGCTCACCTTGTTGCAGCCGATCGGCCAATTCGCCAATCAAGACAGCCAATGCCGCTTCGTGCGCGGTAGGTGGCACATCTTCGTATTCGTCTTTTTCGGCGGATTCGGGCAATGCTGATCGATTCACGCGTTGGGGCTCGCTGTAATTACTTGTTCCGAAAGCCAACCAAGTGTACACTGAGAGCAGTTTCGCCCCAGCAGGAGTACGACTATGTTTCGTCGCTCGTGTCGCCCCTCTCGGCACCACCGCCAACCTAACCACCGCCAACCTAACCACCGCCGACCTAACCACCGCCGACCTAACCACTCGCCAAGAGCGCCATCTCCGCGTGGTTTTACGCTGGTGGAACTATTGGTGGTTATCGCGATCATCGCCGTATTGGTCGGCTTGTTGCTCCCCGCCGTGCAAGCCGCCCGCGAGGCCGCCCGCAGAATTCAGTGTAGCAACAACTTGAAGCAACAGGCCCTGGCGCTCCACAATTTTGAGAGCTCTAACAAGCGTTTTCCCTCAGCCACCTGCATTGGCAAAGGCACCCGTTGGGGACTGAACTACCGACGCGATGATCCTCCTGGAGGTTACGAAGCGCGACAGGGTTGGCCCGCTCAGGGGCCGATCTGGAGCTGGACCATGCGCGTAGCTCCCTATCTCGAGTATGGCAGTCTCTATAATGCCACTGATTTGCACGCGTGGCCCTGGTGGCAAAAGATCCGCACCAGCGACACCGTAGGAGAAGTCAATGCAGTCGGCTATCGTTGCCCAATGTTCGTCTGTCCGTCCGATACGCGGGGCACGCACGTCTGGACCGACGGCAGCGGCAATGAAGCGATGGTCTCTTCATATTTAGGTGTCAACGGTCGCAATCAATTCCAAGAAGTGGGGGGACAGGACGGAATACTTTTCGTCAACTCCAGCGTCCGTTTCGGTGGCATCACCGACGGCACCAGCAATACGCTGCTGATCGGCGAGCGACCACCGTCAAACAATCTCCTTTATGGTTGGCAATGGGCCGGAGTCGGCAGTTCTCCTGAACGCGTCTATTTTGGAACGACCGATGTGGTGTTGGGAGTCCACGAATACGCTAGCTACCCCGATGCCCCCCAGCCGATCACCGATTATTTTCGGCCTGGCAGCACCAATGATCCCAGCAATCTACATCGCTACCATTTTTGGAGTTTGCATCCCGGCGGTGGCGTCTGGGCGCTGGCCGATGGGAGTGTGCGTTTCATGGCCTACGGCATCGACAGTCCCAGCCAATCTCCAACCGATCAAACCGTTTTGACAAGGATGGCCAGTCGCGCCAGTGGCGAAGTGGTTAACTTGCCCGACTAGAGTGCCACCCACTACTCGACTACTCCGCCGCATGTCGAGTGAGAAAGCTACCGTTATCTCCCACATTCATCAGTGGTCGGTAGTAATCGCGATCGCCGCCAAAGCATCGGCCGGGGGTCCAGACCAGTGACATACTCAGATTCCAACCCTCGCGAGTGTAACTGGGGATGATGTCGTCGGCTGGGAGAAGGTAGGTCGCGTTGACGTCGAGTCCCAATTGATTTTGCAACGGAGCGCGGAGGTTGGCTCCCAGTATCGCACCGGAATCTTCGCTAAAGCCAGCTTGTAGTTCCGCAACGCCAGCCAAGGATTGACCGAAGCGAGCGCGATAGAAAAATCGGTAGGTGTTAAGGGCTGCTAGACGGATATCGAGCGGTGCGGTCCCCCCGCGCAATGTGGCTTGCGTGTCGTCGGTCTGTTGGCTGTCGCTAAAACGGAATCCGAAATCATGACAGGCTGAAAACAGAAAACTCAGCTCGCCACGCAACTGCAATAGATCCGCTTTGTAGACCCAATCGTCGTGCAAGTAGTCAACGACCAATCCACCTTGCAGACCGTAGTCGACGCGACGAAAGAGTCCGGCGGTAACAAACGTCTGCGTGCGACTGTCGTCCCCAGCGGTGGTGCCGTCGAGCTGCGTTTGCGTGAATCGCATGCCGAGCTGAGAACCGAGCTGGCCACCCAGGACTCCAGGGAGCCGAGTCCCAAAATTAAAACCTTCTTGAAAACCGAAGTTGCCTGCGATTTGCCCCCCGCTACCCGCCGTTGCTCCCAGGAAGTTACTCGCCCCCGTGAAGCCGGTGGTCCCAATCCACAGATCTCCGCGACTCCAATCGAGCAACCAACCGAAGGGCTGGCAGCAGCAGGCATCGGTTGCAGCACCACAGTCGTTGCATCCGCCAGCGGACGAGTTCATGTCGATCGTTTCGTAGTCCATCGCAGCAGGAGCCAATGTTGTATCGTAGCTCTCGGGTGCAAACGAGTCGAAGACTTCGATCGACGCCTGACGCACGGGTGCGAGAGCTGGTCGCCGGCTCCGCTCTGGGATCTTTCCTGGACGATTGACCGACGGTCGCACTGCGCTGCTAGAGGACTGGGCGTGAATCGAAACAGGTAGTACTGAAAGACAGACCCCGATAGTCAGCAGGTAGACAACGGAAGTGACAGCAATGCAATCCGAAAAAGCATTGCAGCCGTAAGCCAGTAGTTGCTTTAGATTTTGGAGATTGAGCCCAACCATGAAACTGGCAAACCCCGCGCAGGAGTGCGCGCAATACCTCCGCCCCAGCTTTGGTATCGTCCCGACCTAAACGGAAAACTTAGCCCAATCGTTAGAATCTGTTAAATTACTACACTTTTCGCTGAACGCCCGCTCGTTCCCGCTCGTTCCCAGGCTCCTGCCTGGGAACGCGCTGTCTTGGAGGCTCCGCCTCCCGCGTCGTTGGAACCATCGCCACTTCGGCGCAGGCGGAGCCTGCAATGCGTTGGGTTCCCAGGCAGAGCCTGGGAACCAGAGGGTGGCGATCAGCGAGAAGTGTCGGAAATACTAGTTCTACCAGCTGCCGTTCTGGCGACCGCAGCCACGTTAATCATGCAATAGAAGTGTCCTATGGAATAATTTTTTTGCCGCATCATCTTTCTGTCGGATGCATTTTTTCGTCGAGGCCCTTTCCGCACTGGATAAAAGTTAACAGTCATTACCTTACAGAGTCCGCATCTTCCGACAAAAAGATATGCGGCAAAAAGATGAGATACTCGAAGGCCATGTTGCGAGTCTCAGGTAATATCACGGTTTTTCATCGATTTCCAACAGGGCATTGTCAATCAACCGTGTGGTTCCGAAGTGGGCGGCGATCAGGGCGATGGCTGGGCGATCGAGCTGCTGGAGCGAGTCCAAACTATCGCGGTCAACAATCCTGGCATAATCAATCTGTTCAACACCGCCGTCCGACAACACGCGCTGCAGGACCTGTTCAAGATCGCCGATATCGCGACACCCATGTGCGACTTGCTGGCGAATTTCCGTCAGCGCTCGCCACAAGCTCAGAGCGGTGTGCCGTTGCTCGGGACTCAAGTAGCGATTGCGGCTACTCATGGCCAGTCCGTCGGGTTCGCGAACTGTTTCGCAGCCTTGGATACAGATCGGCAGATTCAAATCGGCGACCATGTGACGGATAACTGCCAACTGTTGATAGTCTTTCTGGCCGAAATAGCTGATGCTCGTTGGCAAGATATTGAACAGCTTGAGGACAATTGTAGCCACACCGCGAAAATGCTCGGGACGGAACACACCTTCGAGCGGCAGGGCGACCTTGGGTGGCTGCACATATGTTGAAAAACCGGAGGGGTAGAGCTGATCGAGCTTGGGCAAGAAGACCATATCCGTTTTCAATTCCCGCAAACCACGCAAATCGTCGTCGATCGTTCGCGGGTAGCGGCTAAAGTCTTCGTTGGGTGCGAACTGTGTCGGGTTGACGAAGATAGTAGCAATCGTCCGCTGACACTCATCGCGACTGCGCCGCACCAATGCCAGATGTCCTGCATGCAGAGCGCCCATCGTGGGGACCAGACCGATAGTTTGTCTAGCTTGTCGCCATTGGGCAACCTGCTCATGGGCTTCGAGTGGACTTTCGATTATCTTCATGCTTACTCCGTGCTAAGCTCTGTTACAACTAGTTAACTTGTCCCTCACCCCGCTTGTCCCACGCATCGACTCCGGCGATTCGTGGGACAAGCGGGGTGAGGGAACGTCTGTGAGGCGTTGATGGTAGCCGCCAGTTGTAATCCCGCCGAGACAAGCCCGAACGGAAATTGTTGCTTGTAATATCCTGTAGATAAATAAGGCTGGCGCCTAAGGTTATACCCCACTCCGGCGAGAAAGATCGACATCGATGAGTTCCGTGTGCATTATCAATGTGGTTGGCCTAACACCAGCCCTGCTCGAACATGCTCCACGCATCTCCGAGCTGGGGATCGGGCAGGGTTGGACCAGTCCCTATCCGGCCGTCACCTGCACTTCACAAGCGACCATGCTAACGGGGCTTGCGCCGCGCGAACATGGGATTGTGGGGAATGGTTGGTATTTTCGTGATACTGGCGAAATCCGGTTCTGGCAACAATCTAATCGCCTAATGCAAGGTGAAAAGTTTTACGAAGGATTCACCACCGCGAAGATGTTCTGGTGGTTCAATCAGGGTGCCCCCGTTAAATGGTATGCGACCCCCAAGCCGCACTATGGCTGCGATGGGTCGAAGGCCTTTGGGATTCTCGATCAGACCGACTCGCGACTCGTCGAGACCCTGGGGGAATTTCCCTTCTTCAGTTTCTGGGGCCCGCGGGCTGGACTCCCCAGTTCCGATTGGATCGCCCGTGCGACAGCTCATGTGCTCCGCAACAATCGCCCACAGTTAACTCTGTGCTATCTGCCTCACTTGGACTATGACTTCCAACGCTTGCCAGTCCATGATCCGCAACGCGTGCGCGAAGTTGACGCATGCGCGGGCTTAGTGATTGACGCGGCACGTGAGATTGGCTCCACAGTGGTTGCCGTTTCCGAATACGGTTTGGTCCCTGTTTCGCGCCCCGTGCTGATCAATCGCGTCCTTCGTGAAGCGGGACTGTTGGTCGTGCGCGATGGACCATTTGGTGAGATGCTCATGCCGATGGACTCGCGGGCCTTTGCAGTCGTCGATCATCAATTGGCGCATGTGGTAGTCAACGACCGGAGTGTCATCCCCCGCGTGCGTGAACTACTGGAGCAACTCGATGGAGTCAGCGCAGTAGTTGAGCCAGGTGAGCTGGAGCTCGATCATGAGCGCAGCGGAGAACTAATCGCACTGGCGGAAGAAGACGCGTGGTTCGTCTACTACTACTGGCTCGACGAACTCCGCGCTCCAGACTTCGCGCGCACGGTCGACATTCATCGCAAGCCTGGATACGACCCCTGCGAGTTATTTTCCACATCCACGCTGCGCGCCGTCGCCAGATTGGCTCAGAAGAAGCTAGGGATGCGTTACAAGATGGATGTCATTCCACTGGACCCCAGCTTAGTCCGTGGCAGCCATGGACTGCGTCCCTCACTCGCGCAAGGCCCAGTGATCGTTGGCCCAGGTGAGACACCCCAGACCATGCGAGATTTCAAATTTTACGTGCGAAGGTTACTTGCAGAATAGGTCCCATCCCCATTGTGGTCGCCATGAATTGGGTAACTAACGGGCACTGGGTGGCGCTGGCCTTAGCCAGTGTTGATCAAAGCATTGGTTTCAGATCAATCAAGTGACTTTCCAACAGTTCGAAGTAACGCATTTAATTCCGCCGAGCCGCCCTCCAACATCTCGTTCCGTGTGGATCTATCCAGCTCTAACGTCCAGCGTGGAGTTCAACGATGTCGCCGTCCTGAGGTTGGTAGTCTGGCTTAACAGTCGCACCTTCATAAACCGCAGTCCTCCAGACTCGCGCACCTTTGAGATTCGCAGCTATATCGCAATGGACGTTTTCAGCAACCTCGATCAACGTCTCTCCGCGACGAATGGTAAATGGCTTACTGAGATCGGGCTCTTTTTCCTTAGGGTGTTTGGTGTAGACCCGCACAATCTCTAGTCGTTCGAATGCCTCGCGACGGAGATGTTCAAGTCCCGTACCTTGCTTTGCGCTGACTTGCATTCGATCCAGGGGGAGCTCCAGAAATTCGTCCAGTAGTGCTAGTCGCTCTTTGGCGTCGGGTGCATCCAACTTATTAAGCACCACCAACGTTTGAGTGTAGCTGACACCGATATCGTTTTCATCGAGTCGAGTTTCACGCCCCAATCGCGTCTTCCCGCCAGCGAATTGCGCCCATACGGCCGAAGTTTCCTCGACTAAACTATCGCTGGCTAAATCGATGACCAACAACACTAGATCGGCACCGCGTACTAAACCGACAGTGTTGGCCGAGAAAAAGTCCGCAGTGATGGGTGGTAGATCGATCAACTGAAACAGACAATCCTCGAAGTGCATCATCCCCGGCAGGGGAACTTTTGTCGTGAATGGATAGGGGGCGATCTCGGGTTGTGCGCGAGTCAGCGTGGCGAGCAACTGACTTTTGCCGACATTCGGTGCGCCGACCAACAGAATGCGCCCCGCCCCTTGCTTGGGAATCTTGGTCGCGGTCGACTTGGCTGTCCCCTGAGCGCTCTGTTTCTGCGTGTCGGCCTTGACCTTGGCGATCTTCGCTTTCAAATCCCCCTGCAACCGATCGGTCCCTTTGTGTTTGGGGATCTCACGGAGCATCACCTGCAGACATTCGAGTTCCTCGTGCGGCGTCTCAGCTTGACGATACGCGGCTTCGGCCTTGTGATATCGCGGGGTGAGATTGGCGGGCATTGCACGCTGCTTAGTTAGTGACTTGCAACACGATACGCAACGAATTGTTATGGTGAGGAAGAGTCAAGCTGGTCGCATAGTACTCTCGATCGGACTCCGTATATTCGCCACTTTCTGCGACGGACTTCACGATCTCGGGCCAACGCGCGATTTCGTTCGCAGCCAGTTGAATGTTCGCATTGCCACTTGCTCTACTGCAAAACAGAATCTGGCCTTTGTCGTCGATTAGATAAACGGTGTGTTGGTTTTGAGTGGCCTGCAGTTCAGGACGCACCAGTCGACCCATCTCGGCTTCGGCCACCACCAAACCAAAGGGCTCCTCCGTACATGGATCAAAGACCGGGACGCCAGCGACGATCCGTGTTAGGCCTGCGACAGACAAGTCGAAATCGATGTGACATTCCCCTGGAAACTGCTCCATGGTGGTCTTATGGAAAATATTCGCGACCGACTGCCGCAAGCGACTGTGTGGCAACGCGCGGATATTGGCCACGTCGTGCAGACTGCGCTCAATGCGTACTAATTCGCAGATGCGATTATCGCACAATTTCGCGTAACTCAGTGCATGTAATGTCGGATTGGTTTTGGCCAATGCGCGCAGGACCATAGACAGGCGTTCTTTCCATTGGCCGAACTCAGAAGCTGATGACTCTGGTGCTGACGACTCTAACGATGACTCTGAGGTAGCTTCCGCCGGGTGCTCTTGCAAGCCGCGGATGGGAGGGAGTTCAACCATGAACTGCGCAGTGACCGCCAATTGTCTAATCTGCACGCACAATCGCGACTTTAAATCACGTCCCGCCATACGCATCGCTTCGTAGCGTGTTTGCCAGCGATGGCGACCGGCGATCCAACTTTCCACATCACCGGCCAATTCCTGCGCTGAGGCGTGACGCGCGTATCTCTCGCGAGACATGGCGCGCAGGCAAATGGATTCTAAATCACGCGGGATCGAGGGATTGCTGTCGCGTGGGCGCGGCGTCTCCGAGCTGGCGATGCGCTGCAACACATCCTGCAAGCGGGATTGGCCACTGGTCGCGCGATAGCTATTCTCATGCGGCGCGGAACCCGTCAGGATGGCAAACAAGATGGCACCTAAACCATAAACGTCAGTCCGCTCGTCGAGTTGGCTCAACTCCCCAGCAGCTTGTTCCGGGGCCATATAGAGCGGAGTGCCAACGACGTCGCCATCGAGCGTCTGTGCGACTGAATCGTCTTCCGTACTCCCCAGCAGCGCCAGGCGCGAGCTCAATTCTCCGTCGGAATCGAGTTTGGCTAGCCCCCAGTCGAGCACAAGAACCTGACCAAAGTTATCCAAAGCAACGTTCTCGGGTTTCAGATCGCGGTGGATCACGCCGCGCGCGTGAGCAAAGGCGATCGCTTGACAAATATCCAGAAATGCGGTGAGCAGGCGATGCAGATGGAGCGGATCGTCGGTAGTTCCACGACGCACCGTGTGGTACTCACGAATCGCGTCGGCCAAGGTCTGCTTGCCAAGAAATCGCATCGCGTAGAAGGGGAGCCCGCTCTCGGGGTTGATTCCGCTGAGATACAGCGGCACCACGTTGGGATGTTCTAGATGTCCGGTGATTTCCGCTTCGCGGGCAAAACGCTGCCACATCTTTTGCGAATCGACCGCTAGGCTATTGAGCTCTTTCAAGGCCACGTTGCGTTTGAGTTGTTCGTCGCGGGCCAGCCAGACGGTACCTAGACCACCTTGGCCAATCTTCCGCAGCAGAGTGAACCGAGTCGTAGCCTGCCGACTTTCGGTGACGGGGCCCGTGCTGCCGCTGCGATAGTAGGTCGTCTCCGCTTGTGCGACTTGCAATTGAGAAGCTGGACGTTGACTAGTTGATTTTCCCAAAATTTGAGATTCACGCTGGGCGGCTCGAATTGAGCGTCGCATCCGCTCTTTGGAAAGCGTACTCAGACGGTCTTCAGGATTGTCGACCGAGGGACGCGACTCAACCACTCGACTGGAGTCAAGTAAAGATTTTTCGATGAGCGCCGACAAACTGGCCAACGACTGGGCTTCGGGGGTGTGTGCTAGATGTTCAGCCAGCCGTTGATGTTCCAGTTCAGTAAGTTGACCTGAGAGCGATTTAGATAGTAGCTCTGAAGCGGTTAGATCGTTCATAGCGATGGGCCTTCCACATCAGCAGGAAACCATTTAGATCCGACGCATTTGGCAAGTCCCAAACGCGCGCGGTGCAGACGCACCCACATGTTCGACAATGAGATATCCAGTTCCTGACAGATTCGTTCGGGAGTCATCTCTTCGATCACACTCAGCACAAACACGTCGGCTTGAGCCGGGGCAATCTGCTTCAAGCAATCGCGGACCAATTGCCACAATTCGCGAGATTCCAACTCCTGCTCAGGTGCAACGAACGGGAGTGCACCCGGTTTCCAATTGCCGTTTTGATCGAATAAAATCACGGCCGAATCGTAGCCGATTTCATTCGACGCGAGCTTCTTTGATTTGGCCCGCAGACGCATGGCATCGATGATCTTGTTGCGCAAGATGGTTACCAACCACGCGCGTTGTGAACCAACTCCGGTGAATTGTTCTTGGGCCGAAAAGGCTGACAAAAAGGTTTCTTGTACAACCTCTTCCGCGTCGCTAGCATCGCGCAGACGCAAGACGGCGAATCGATAGAGGTAGTCGCCGAAACGATCCACCCACTCCTCAGGGGCGAGCGACTCTGGTTCCTCGGAGGATTCGTTCGTGGTGGGGGATGGCTCTGACAACATGATAATCTGCAGTTGAGATTTTACGTCGAAGGATCGGTTGAGGAAGCTGTGTGATGGTAGGTTTTCCAATCACAAGGGGGCTAGCGATTGTGAATTGGTTGCAGCCATGAGTATATCGCTTCGACGCAGTCTTTCGACCCCGTGAAGAGCGGGTTGAATTGTAAAGTGGGTCACTCGTGCCGAGTGTGACTGTCAGAATTTTGATGATTCCCATGCTTCCCACTACCCCATCCTGAGCAGACCGTCCAGCAAGCAGGTAGTCGCACCTGGCAGGAGCGACCCACCTGGGTGCGTTGTGCTGAATTATTGCTCCTCAAAGGGGACTGCAGCAAAGTTAAGTACTGCTCTAAAATACGGTTGTACAGGAGTAGAAACCAGACAATAACTAACGAACCAATAAAGAATCACTGATGGCAGTGCGCCTCGGAGCCGTATCGTACCTCAATACCAAGCCGTTGATTCACGGCTTGCGGCAGAGATTGCCGGGTTGCGATTTGCACCTCGACTTGCCCAGCCGATTGGCCGATCAATTGGCCGCTGGCGGTTTAGACGTGGCACTGATTCCGTCGGTGGAATTTTTACGCGGTACGCAATTGTCAATCGTCAGCGATGCCTGTATTGCTTGTCGTGGTCCAGTACGAAGTGTGCGTCTACTGTTCCGCAAGTCGCCCGACGAAATAAGCTCTCTGGCCCTGGACGAAGGTTCGCGAACCAGCGCCGTACTAGCGCAACTTTTGCTTGCCCGCCGATTTGGTATCCACCCTCGGCTTGAGCCTTTGCACATCGCTACTCCCCTGGATGTGGTGGGGACAGACGCACTACTGGTTATCGGCGATCGGGCCATGCATGTCGATTCGTCACGCTACGTAGCCAACTGGGATTTAGGAGAAGAGTGGTTGACGGAAACAGGTCTTCCGTTTGTGTTTGCGATGTGGGTCGCGTCCAGCCCCAGTGTGCCAGCGGAGGTCGTCGCGGCATTGCAATCCGCGCGGGACGCGGGGATCGAACAGGCGGAACAGATTGCAATCAGTCAAGCCGCTGGTTACGGATTGACCCCCAACGATTGTCTCACCTATTTTTTAGAACAACTTCACTTTACTCTCGGACCGCGCGAACTACAGGGACTTGAACTGTTTCGCCATTATGCGATTGAGCTCGGCCTATTGCCCGCGAGTTGTCAACAATTGAGTTTGGAACCATCATAATGGAATCGATACTACGCAAAGCGATCGATGGCGGTCGGCTGTCTCCTGCGGAAGGGCTTGAACTTCTGCAGTCGCATGACCTTACGGCGTTAGGCGCGGCTGCGGATGCAGTCAGCCGACGGATGCATCCCGAGGAGTACCGTACCTACAATATCGATCGCAACATTAACTACACCAATATCTGTACTGCTGTGTGCGATTTCTGCGCTTTCTACCGCTCCCCCAAGAGCGGAAAGGGCTATGTGTTGCCGCGCAACGAGTTGCTGGCCAAAGTCGAAGAGATGGTTTCCTTGGGAGGGAATCAAATCTTGATGCAAGGTGGATTGCATCCCAAGTTTAAACTCGACTGGTACGAAGAGCTACTTTCGGACATCAAAAGCAACTTTCCGCAAGTCAATATCCATGGTTTCAGTCCACCTGAAATTCATCACTTCACTAAGCTCAACCATTTGCCGCTGCGCGAGGTACTTTCTCGCTTGAAGGCTGCCGGACTGGGGAGCTTGCCTGGTGGAGGAGGAGAGATTTTGGTCGACCGCGTGCGGGGCGAAATCACGCGCGGTAAAGTCATGAGTGACGATTGGCTCAATGTCATGCGCGTGTGGCATGAATTGGGGGGAATTGGATCGGCTACGATGATGTTTGGGCATGTCGAAACGCTGGAAGAACGAATCGAGCATCTGGAGCGAGTGCGACAACTGCAAGACGAAACGGGTGGCTTCACCGCGTTTATCTGCTGGACTTTCCAGCCCGAACACACGCAGATGGCGCACATCGCACCTGCGGGGGCTTACGAGTATTTGCATACGCTGGCCGTTTCGCGACTGTTCCTCGATAATATTCCCAATATCCAAAGCAGTTGGGTTACCCAAGGATTGAAGATCGGACAGCTCGCCATGCTCTACGGTGCTAATGACATGGGGAGTTTGATGCTGGAAGAGAATGTCGTAGCAGAAGCGGGGACAGTGCATTTCTTAACGCTCGACCAAATCCGCGACGCGATCAGCGAACTTGGATTTCAGCCACGTCAGCGCGATGTGTTTTACCAGTTGGTTGATCCCCAGTTGGAGCAACGCGCCATCGAAGCCAATCGCACCGACTCCCGCAATCTGGTGGTTTTAAATTAGCCGTACCGTACGTCAGGCTTTTATGCCTGACAACGTTTTTCGTCGGTTGTACCTGCCCGCACCTTCGTCACCTTGCCCGCTTGCCGGGCAGGAGCATAAGTTTTTCCGGTTAGCAGCGAACGCCCTATCCTAACGCCACTTCGCCGGATTATCAGGCAAGAAAGCCTGACGTACGGAAATTCGGTCAGGCAAGAAAGCCTGACGTATGTTGACGCTCTAAGTACAATGCAAGATTCCTATAAGAACACTATCTCACAACCACTGGAGTGAATTTCTACTATGCGCCTGCATGTTGCCAACCTCCGCGTTTTATTAGTTTTACAATCGCTGGTCACACTTTCCAGCCTAGCGTCCAGCTCGCTATTGGCAGTCGAAACAGTCCAGCTCGGATCGTCCGACCTGGCACACGGAATTCCTGGCAGTGGGCCATTGACGCGCGAACAAGCGGCCAAATGGTTTCGTGATCCGCGGGTGCACGAAGTGCTCAAAGTCGAATTGCCTTCGAACTTGGCGACCGGCAAAGATGCATTGTATATTCCCGAGGACAGTTCGCTGACTCGCGGCAAAATTGAGCTGGGGCGACAACTTTATTTCGATCGTCGATTAAGTAAGAACAACGAAGTGAGTTGTGCTGACTGCCATCATCCGCAAAGCGGTTGGGCGGCGGCAACGCAATTCGGTGTGGGGGTCGGAGGACAAACCGGCAATCGCAATTCCCCCATATCGTTCAACCGCATTCTCAGCCGCGAACAGTTTTGGGATGGACGCGCCGAATCGCTCGAAGCACAGGCCATTGGCCCCATCGCCAACCCTATTGAGATGGCAAGCACTCACGATTTGGCGGTAAAATTCGTAAGTGAGAATGAAGTCTATCAATATCAGTTTGACCAAGTCTTTTCGCGAGCACCGAACATTTACGATATCGGTCGAGCGCTGGCTGCTTTCGAACGCGTCATCGTGACGGGCCCCGCAGCCTATGACGCCTATGCCAGCTTGAGTCGACTGGAACAGGCGTTCGCCGACGACCTGCAAGATCTTGAGGCATTCAAGGAGGATGAACCAGAGCTTTACGCGCAGTACGTCGCCCTGAAGAAGGAAGCGGAGGAGAAGCCGATGAGTGAATCGGCGAAACGCGGAAACAAGTTGTTTTTTAGTGCCACAGCCAACTGTGCCGCGTGCCACGTGGGAGTGAACTTCACCGACGAGAAGTATCACAATTTGGGAGTTGGCATGGAGGCAGCCGCGCCCGATTTGGGACGTTTTGAAGTGACGCGCGAAGAAAAAGACAAAGGTGCCTTCAAGACCCCTTCTCTGCGCAACATCGCTCAAACCGGTCCCTACATGCACGATGGCAGCCAAAAAACTCTTCGCGAAGTCGTCGATTGGTACGCCAAGGGTGGACATCCCAATCGATATCTCAGCGACAAGATCAAGAAGTTTGAAGCCAGTGAACAAGACCGCGAAGACCTGGTCGCCTTCATGGAAGCGCTCACCGGCGATTTCCCTGCAGTGGAAGTAGGCAGATTGCCAGAATAGTCGAACTACCGGTGATTTCGACGCGCGTCTGAGTTCTTAAGTGGGCCACAACTAGGCACTCGACCGACAAAAAAATGTGCGGCAAAAAGATGACGAATTCGAAGCATACTTCGGCAGTCCTCGATTTAATCGGTGTTTGAGCTGTTTGCGAACGAACAAGTTCACGCACTAGGCAGAAAATTGTTATCTTGCTTAGACATGTTGAAATGCGATTGTCAATACGCTAGATTTACTGAAAAGTCATCCCTCGTACTTTGGTGAATCCGATGCCATCGATCGCGCGATTGATCGAATTCGTAAAACCAAAACCTACAATCGTAGGATAACAAAGACATGAACCTTAGTCGCTGTGGCTATCAAGTTTGCTTAGAAATCAAACCCAACGACTGTGTACTGGCGACTGCTAGCTGGATGCTTCCATCGATCTTTTTCATCTTTTTGCCGCACATTTTTTTGTCGCCAGCTCTCTGCTTTTTTACTCCGGAATCTTAGCTCGCGGCGTAAGTAGGAACCCGAGCCAGTGACACATCTACCTTGCTGACGCTGCGGGCTACGATCATCTCCAAGCTTCAGTTTTTCAGTGGCTCGACAACGATGCGGCGCAACTCTTGATTGGCTCCGCCTACAGCCAGTGAACCGTCCGTGGGATGGACGGCCAGCGAATATGCCCAGTGCTCAACGGCACTTAGGTCCTGAATTACTTCCGCCGTGGCGGGATCAATAATTCGCACGTGCCCGTCAATACATGCCGCGGCAACGGTGGAACCATCCGCCAGCCACTCGAGATCTAGCGGTGCGGATGGAAGCCGAGTGAAGCGAACCATGCGACCAATCGTTGGCTGCCAAAAACGGACGGACTTGTCTTCACTGGCTGAAGCAACCAGCGGTATGGAATGTTCGCCGGGCTGGCGAGCTAGGGAAGTAATCGACTGTGTGTGCAAGTTCAAACTTCGTTGCAATTCATTCGGTCCAAGCTTCCAGACTCGCAAACTTTGATCGATGCCAGCACTGACTAACACCTGAGCACCGGGCAGGTAGCACAACGCGTTGATGCCGCGCGAATGCCCGGTCATTCGCGACGCGGGTTCTCGGTTAGGTAGCTGCCAAACAGTGATGTCATGATCGAGGCTCGCCGCCGCGATGGTAGTTTGGTCGAGCCATTGGACGGAAGTCACACAGTCGCTATGCGCGGTCAACAGTTCGAGCGATTCAGCGGCTGGCCAAGACAGTATCTCCAACGTGCCGTCTTCGGCGGGCGCTCCGCCGCCAACAGCCAATCGATCGCCGCGTGATGAGAAGGCGAGATCGCCCGGACTATTGGTGCGGGCCGATAGCTCGCGTTGTAGTTTTAATTCCGGCCAAGAGTAAACTCGTAGTCCCGCATCGGAACCAGCGATGAGTGATTCTCCATCGCGAGAGAAGACCAAGGCTGTTATCGGAGATTCTTCACTGTGGGCCAGCGGAGGTGAATGCAACCAACAGAGTGCTAACGCGAGCATAAAGCGAGTGATGGCTGCTCTCCTTGAGTAAGTACGCATACCAGTGCGCAACGCTCGTTGACCATATCAGCTCGACGCGCCAGCGAGTGGGTCGCTCACGCGTCACGGCTCACTGGATTTTTTTACCCAGCCGCTTCACTGGAACTGGCATCATCGGTGGTCGATATAGCTTCGCTCTCGCGAGGTTCGGAATTGCGATTCACTCCTCCCGAACCGGGGAGTACGCGGGGGCCAGGGAGCGTATCGTCAACCAATTTTCGCAAATCGGCAGAATCGATCACTTCGACTTCAATCAGTCGGTTGCTAATACTCTCCAGCGCTTGGCGGCGTTCGACCAGTATCTGCCGTGCTTTGAGCAGCATTTCATCAATAATGCGTTTGACTTCCTCGTCGATCTCACGAGCGGTCTGTTCACTGTGATCGCGACCAATCGATTCGCCCCCACCCTGTCCCAAAAAGGGGCTGCGACCACTCTCGCGGTAATTGACGCGACCTAGGCGACTCATGCCAAACTCCATGACCATGCTGCGCGCGATAGCGCTGGCTCGCTCTAAATCGTTTTGCGCACCAGTGCTGATATCCTTGAAGATAATTTCCTCAGCTAATGTCCCAGCCAGCAGTACTTGCATCGTGGCTTCCAGTTCGGCTTGGGTCATCAGGTAGCGATCGCCGGTGGGGCGCTGCAGGGTATAGCCGAGCGCGGCCAAACCACGCGGAATGATGGAGACTTTGTGCACCGGATCGGTGTTAGGGAGTGAATCGGCTACCAGAGCGTGCGCCGCTTCATGGTAAGCCACGCGTCGCTTCTCGTCCTCGTCCATCACGCGGCGCTTTTTCTCAAGCCCAGTCGTGACACGTTCCACCCCTTCATCAAACTCGGCCTGTCCGACAGTGTTCTTCCCTTTGCGAGCGGCCAAGAGTGCGGCTTCATTAACCAAGTTGGCTAGATCGGCTCCACTAAAACCACTGGTGATCGAGGCGATGCTCTGAAGTTCAACATTGGGGGACAACTTCACATTCTTGACGTGAACTTTTAGAATTTCGTAACGCCCTGATTTGTCGGGACGATCGACCAGAACATTGCGATCGAAGCGGCCGGGGCGCAAGAGCGCGGGGTCGAGTGTCTCGGGTCGGTTGGTGGCCGCGATGACGATGATACCGACGTTAGAGTCAAACCCATCCATCTCGACCAACAACGCATTGAGAGTCTGTTCGCGTTCGTCATGCACTCCAACCATGCTGCCGCTGCGGCTCTTACCGAGCGCATCGAGCTCATCGATAAAAATGATGCAAGGGGATTTAGCGTTGGCTTGTTGGAACATATCGCGGACACGAGCCGCACCGACGCCGACGAACATCTCGACAAAATCGCTGCCCGAGAGGCTAAAGAAGGGGACTCCCGCTTCACCCGCGATGGCTTTCGCCAACAGTGTTTTACCAGTTCCAGGTGGTCCAACCAGCAACACTCCCTTGGGGATACGTCCCCCCAAGCGTTGATACTTATCGGGATACTTCAGAAAGTCGACGATCTCGCGAACTTCTTCAACCGCTTCATCAACACCCGCGATATCATCGAAGGTAATCCCGATATCGTCTTGCGCGTAGAGCTTACCGCGCGAGCGTCCGAAGGACATGGGGGAACCGATGCCACCGATGCGACGCGCAGCAAACATCATGATCAGAAAGGCCGCGCCAACCATAATCAGCACTGGGCCGTATTGATTCATGAACGACGGACCGTCGGAATAAGCCCAATCGACGCGACTGGCATCTAGGTACTTGCGAATTTCGGTGGAGGTTTCATCGGAGTTGTCTTTGTTGCAACGAAACGATGTTTTTACCGCTTCCCCTTTCGGTTTGCCATTCTCTAGCAGTTGCTTGAGGACTTCGCCGCTGATCGACGTCTCGTCGACACGCACACTGCGAATTTGCGACAATAGATACGTCGACTCCTCACCCGAGCGAACGCGGATCGAGCCTGGGTAGAGCGGTTGTCCATCTTCGCCTACTTCCTTGACCAGTTCGTCGCCACCTTTTTCTTGGTAGCGAGTCGATTCGAGCAGTCTCACGAGATCAGGATATTTCAGGCGATAGATGGCGTTGTTGACTACGAACATCCCCACGGAAAGGAGAATGATAGCGGTCAATATAAGATACCAAACCCAATTGTTGGCCTTACCTTCGCCGCGTTTATCGGAATCGTCGTCGGATGCCATGAACTCTCACGATTTGATTAAGGAGTAAACCAGTGACCGCGATCAGGCCACTATTCCAGAGTACCTCGCCAAGGCTCAGGCCGAAAAAACAATTGGCCGAAAAAAATTAAATTTTTCTAGTTGCGACCGTGACAAACCTTATATTTCTTCCCACTGCCACAGGGGCAGGGGTCGTTGCGACCCACGCGCGTATCGGTATTGCGAATCGGCTCCGGTTTGGGAGCGGGGGCACCCGCCTGGTCGGCGGCTTGTAGATCGGCAATCTGTTGCTGGGCCACGCTAGATATCGGTGGCGGGGGGGCGTGCTGCGCGTTGGTCTCATTCCAGGTGCTGGCGATGAACCCTTCGTCGAGCGCTTCCATGCGGAAGATTAGGTCGGTCATGCGTTCGCCGATGGCAAACCACATATCGCCGTACATCCGCATCCCTTCGCGTTTGTACTCTACCTTCGGATCCATTTGTGCGTAGCTCTTGAGACTGATCGCGCTCCGCAAGTGATCCATGGCCAACAGGTGGTCTTTCCACGAGCTATCGACAATGCTCAGCAGGACCTGCCGTTCCATGCGACGAATCTCGGGGTGGAAGCGATCCTCAATGGCCTGATGGACTTGTCGATGCAACTGCATTTCATCCATTTCGCCGAGTTGCTCTGGGGCCAATTGGCACTGTAGATGTTCCGCGAGCCAACCACTGAATGAGCTCAGTGCGCCATTATTTCCCGCCACATATTTGGCCGCCGTGTTCGGCTCGGCGTCGCCAAAGAACTCCTTGACTTTAGCCTCGGCCTCTGCCGCCAGTTTTTCGCCGGTCAAGTAATGCGACTCGCTCCGCTCGACCAAGCGATTGCGAACATCGCCCAGCATGTCAGTCGTCATTTCCTCGTCGGAAATATCGGTGTTGAAGCGGCTCTTGGCCCAAGCGACCAAGGAATCTTTATCGAGTTGAAACTGGTTGTTACCGGCGGGGCGTCCAAACTTGGTGATGCCAGCCAACACGGGATATTCGGATTCTTTACGACGATAGGCCACTTCGGCCGCCTTGCTCAATTCGCTACGAATATCGTCCGCTTCCCGTGCACGAAGATCCTCGACTTCCAATTCAATCTCAAACTTATTCTTCATCCAACCGACCAACATCCGCAGCCCATAGTCGCCGTCGAGCATCGGTGCCCCTTCGCTCAGATCGGTGGCCGCCAATCTCTCGTTGACGCGTTCGATCAGCTTTTCATCGATGTGATCGCGGGGGATCTTCTTAAGGTCACTGACACTGTAGTTGGTGCCGTAGCGCGTGTTGACCCACTTACTCAGCGCGCCCCAATTCCAATCGTCTTGATCCTCTTCGTGCGGCAAGTTCTCTTCGATAGCGTCGAGGATTTGAGTCTCGGCGGCACGTTCGGCAGCATCGATGGCGTAGGCAGATGCCGTCCCTGGATCGAGATTGCGGAAGTCGCGTGGCTCCAGCTCACACGATAATTTCTTGCTCACCCATTTCGTGTAGGCTATGGCACCAAACATCGGATCGGTGTAACTGTTGATGTAGTGCTCGATTTGCTGCGAAATTTGTTCGAGCACCAGATCGCGGCAACCGACACCGTCCAATATCTGTTGGCGATAGGAGTAGACTCGCTTCCGCTGTTGGTCCATCACTTCATCGTATTCCAGAAGGTTCTTGCGAATCTCGAAGTTGCGTTCTTCCACTTTCTTTTGAGCGGCGGTAATACGGCGACTGACAAAAGTATTCTCAATCGCTTCACCTTCCCCCATACCGAGTTTGCCCATCATGCCGCGCACCCAGTCGCCGGCAAAAATGCGCATCAGATCGTCTTCGAGCGACAAGTAGAATCGACTGCTACCGGGATCTCCCTGACGACCGCAACGTCCACGCAACTGTAAATCGATGCGCCGCGATTCGTGACGCTCGGTGCCAATCACGTACAAGCCGCCGATTTCTCGGACACGCTCGCCAGCTACTTTCATTTTCTCGCGGGCTTCGATTTCGACGATTAGGGCTTCCCATTCCTCGCGGGGAACGTCCAAACGCGTAGCGTATTTATCCTGTAATTGGGCCCAGGCCATCGTCTCCGGATTGCCACCTAAGATAATGTCGGTACCGCGACCGGCCATGTTCGTGGCGATGGTGACTCCGCTCAGTCTTCCAGCCTGGGCGATAATCTGCGCCTCACGTCCGTGGTGCTTGGCATTGAGCACCTGATGCGGAATACCGCGCATTTCCAATTGTCGAGAAAGTTGTTCGCTCTTTTCGATGGAGACGGTCCCGATCAACACGGGACGCCCACGGCGATTAACTTCCTTGACTTCCCCCCGCGCGATCTTACGCGTCTCGCCAGTGTCGTTCAGTTTCAGCGTCAGTTCAGTGTCGCTCTCCTTGATGAGTTCACCCATCAGTTCATTACCGTCCCGCAACTCCAGCACATCGCATTTCGTCGTGCGCTCAACATCCTCAGCCACCGCCGCAAACTTTTCTTTCTCGGTTAAGAAAATGGTATCGGCATATTCGATTCGCTTCATATCGCGATTCGTCGGGATGGCCACCACGTCCAGCTTGTAGATCTTCAGAAACTCGCTCGCCTCCGTCATGGCGGTTCCCGTCATGCCAGCGATCTTCGTATACAGTTTGAAGAAATTCTGCAGCGTGATGGTGGCTAGAGTTTGCGTCTCCTCCTTGATCTTGACCCCTTCCTTGGCTTCGACCGATTGATGCAAGCCGTCGGACCATTGGCGACCTTCCATCAGTCGACCGGTAAAGTCGTCGACGATGATGATCGAGTTATCCTTCACGACGTAGTTGACGTCGCATTTGTAGAGGTAGTGCGCCTTGAGCGCATTGTCGATCAAGTGTGGCCACTCCATGTTGCCAGCGGTGTAGAAGCTCTCTACGCCTGCCAGTTTTTCAGCCGCGCGAACTCCTTCGTCGGTCAAGTTGACAGTGTGATCTTTTTCGTTGACGTTGAAGTGTGTCTCGCGTTGCAGGGCCCGCGCCACGCGATCCGCCTCCGAGTACTTGCCGATGTCTTGGTGGGCTGGACCCGAAATGATTAATGGGGTACGCGCTTCATCGATCAAAATATTGTCAACTTCATCGATGATCGCAAATGCTAGCGGCCCCTGCACTTGTTGTAAGTGCTTGGGAAATCGATTGTCATTCCGCGCGGCCAGACGCATATTGTCGCGGAGGTAGTCAAAACCCAATTCGTTGTTGGTGGCGTAAGTAATGTCCTTGGCATAGGCGGATTGTCGCTGATCGTTGTCTAGACCGCTCTGAATGCTAGCTACTATCAGTCCCAGCCCCTTTTAAAGCGGTGCCATCCATTCCATATCGCGCCGAGCCAAGTAGTCATTGACCGTGACCACGTGGCAACCGCGACCCGCCAGTGCGTTGAGGTAGGTGGGCAAGGTGGCGACTAGGGTTTTTCCTTCTCCCGTTACCATTTCGGCGATCATGCCGTTGTGCAAGACGATGCCACCGATCATTTGCACATCGTAATGCCGCATATGCAGAAAACGCTTGCCACCTTCGCGGCAGACTGCAAAAGCGTCTACCAGCAGGTCGTCTAGCGATTGTCCATCGCGCAGACGCTGCTTGAATACCTCCGTTTTTTGCCGCAGTTCGTCGTCGGAAAGCTTTGACAGCGGCTCTTCCAAGGCGTTGATACGCTGCACAATAGCTTCAAAACGCTTGACTTGTCGGGCATTGGACGATCCAAACAGGCCCGTTACCCCGCGCTCTACTCCTTGCAGCACACTGGAAACCATCAATCCAGTGTTTTCCCAAACGCGTTCCAATAATTCCATGACCGCACTACTTCAATGTCGAGATGGGGGGAGGGTTTCAAAGCCCAAGATTTTTTAAAGCCAAGGGACTTCGGATGCGCTGCGGCTGCACTCAACGTGATGCACCAATCCACGCACTGATGTCAATTTGACTGGCAACCCGGCGATACGCCAAATAGCAAATCACAGACCACGGACGGTATACGCGACCCAAGCGCAATCGGTTACGACTTGGCTTTAGTCCCTAGCGAAGACTCGAACCCGAGTTAGCCACGTGCTGTTGGCCCCGCAGGTGCTTGCTACGTAAATGTTTGTCACGTAAATGTTTTCAGGCACAAGATTTTCACGCAAATACCGCAAAGCAGCTAATTTACATTCGCTTAGGGTAAGGTTTTAAGCGTTTCTGGTCAACTCTGAAAGATGGTCGACGCGCCCGTTGAAGGAGAAGTTGGTTCAGTTCGCGTCCCTGCGAACTTACACCCCGGTAACTTTGCATAATACCAGCACCTAGTTTTCTGGTAACGGAATGTCCGTTACCGAATTAGTTTTGCTAGCCAACCAATGTCAAACCATGCGAATCAACGTCTTGGCCGCAGTCGTCACTGCTGAACTCATTACGCATTTCGCCCAATAGCTGGGATACTAGAGCGTCCAGTTCGCGGCGGCGACGGGCACCCTCGGCAGCTCGCGACTGCGCGACTTCCGGCGTCCATTTGTTCTTGATTTGCGACACTCGACGTCGAATCGTCAACATGTCCAATTCGCTGCAATTTGTATCCCGCTTGGTGTTTTGTGCAATCTTCATCAGTCTTCTTCCCTGTAAAATCCGTTTAATAGCGACTGCCACACGTTTGACAGTCGAACGACTTGTAACGATTGCAATCGACGTGCCAAACCAAACGATTTTTCCGTGGAGAAATTAGCGGCAATCCACAAGTACTTACTGCCATGAGACTTACGGGTATTTTTTGCATGTGATTTCGGGAGAACCGCAGTGTTCGCAGGCCGAATACAATGAACATCTTTCAATCACTTGTACATCTTGTCGCAAGCTGCGACACATCGTACGTCAGGTTACGGTGAACCTCAGGTGCTTGCCGTGGGCCCCAACCTGCACTGACGCCCACGGCTGGCGTCTGCGGTTTACTAATAAACGAAAATCCAACATCGGCGGAAAGCCTGACGTACGTTGGATCACACTAATCGCGTAAAATCGCTGAGCGCAATTGGTTCGCGGCAGTTGAACGGTTCGCCGTAGCGCGTGCCAATCATTTTTCCCCAGTAGGCCGCTTCATCGCGTATGCGCTCCAGAAAAGAAGGCGAGATATGCTCTCGACCGACGGTGAATTGACTGGCGTAGCACGCGATCGATTCGAGTTTTCGCTCCCAGTGATCAGTGATATCCAGGATAAATGCGGGCTGGGCCACATGCTTCAGGTGCACGCAGTAATAGTGGAACACCCGCTGCGGATGATAGGGCTCCCCTTCCAAATCGCTCTTAGTGAGCTTGGCCCAAAACCTGGCCGCTTCGATCAGTGCGGTCGCGGCTAAGTGATCGGGATGAGCATCTTCCCAATAGGGTGCAAACAGCCATTTGGGTTTGACACTCCGCATCACGTTCGCCAATTTGGCTCGGGCCGCAAGGGACGGTTCGAGACTGCGATTAGGCAGCCCTAGGTTCTTGCGCCATGACAGTCCTAGTGCAACGCTAGCGGCTTGAGTTTCCGCCGCGCGCAGTTCGACGCTCCCGAACGGAGTCGGTTCGCCATCGGTCAGATCCAACACACCGACCCGCCAACCTAGGTCGATCATTTTGGCGATAGCACCACCCATTCCCAATTCAGCGTCATCGGGATGGGGAGCGACGACTAGAATATCCAGCAATTCACTAGAGTGAAGCTGCGTCATGCGATGTGTTCCTCTGTATGATTAAGGTCTATAAGGCGCGGGGGAGCAATTTTCGTAAGCCTTCACGGTAAACGCGGGAATTGAGACAGAGTAGAACCATTGTCCGCTATGGTTCATGGCTTCGGCTACGACTGTTTGCTCAGAAAATCGTCGGGTCAATTGTAGACAGCGAAAAGGAGACATGCGTACGATTTGGTCGATCTCGATTCCGAGTATTCCATCTTTTTGCCGCACATTTTTTTGTCGGAAATTACTAGCGGCTGGTAGGGAGCGACTGTCGGCTTGACGGCGCTGATTTGACGGCGCTGATTTGACGGCGCTGAACGGTCCAGGCCTAAAGCGGGGCGACAAAAAAGTGTGCGGCAAAAAGATAGAAAACAAGTGATTTGACCTCAAATGTCACAGACATTAATATCTACTGGCCGAAAGAACATCAGTCGGTGCACTTTGCGGCGACCAGCACGATCTGCAGAATGAAGTCGAGCGAATATTGTTGCCATGGCACTGCGTCAACTCCCACTAAACCTCGACGATAACACGCAGCTCTCCGAATCACTTACCGAGTGGATTACCGTTTCACGAGCGCGGATTGAGCTGTATTGGGATCATTTTTCGCGCCAGCCGCTACCGCAATACGTCGAATGCGATTTCGACTTGGTGGCCGCTGCACTAAGTGAAGTGGTTGCCCGGGACTTAATTGACGGTCGCTTGTTCGTGGAATGGGGATGCGGCTTCGCGGTCGTAACCGGCATTGCCGGACTGCTGGGATTGGATGCCATTGGTATCGAAGCGGAGGAGATGCTGTGCGTCGAAGGGGGAAAGCTGTTGGCCAAACATGGTATTGCAGCGGAGATCTGGCAAGGGAATTTTCTCCCGGCGGGGGCGCGCTCGTTGGCCGAGGAGACCGATCCCCTGGTCTCCTTGACCCATGCCATCCCGCCAGCCTACCAGCAGCATCAGATGTCACTGGATGATTTCGCGATTGTCTTCGCCTATCCTTGGCCCGGCGAGGAGCATTTCCTGAAGCTGGTCTTTGATCGCTTCGCTCGCTCCGACGCGCTGTTGCTGATGTTTCGCGGTCCCTACCACATCGAATTGTACCGCAAACGTTAGCTTCTGGCTGATTCTTGTTCAACAGTGCTAGGGTCGAGTCCATCGACAAAGCTCATTAGCGCCTTGTTACGATAGGGCTGCTGAAGCTTGCGAACCGCTTTGCTCTCGATTTGACGCACCCGTTCGCGCGTCACTGAGAAAATACGGCCCACTTCCTCCAGCGTGTAGGCGTAACCGTCAGCCAAGCCGTAGCGGAGACGCAAAATTTCGCGTTCGCGATAGTTGAGCGTTTGCATGGCCTCGTCAATGTGATGCTTGAGTGATTCCTGATTGGCTTCAAACAACGGATCATCATCGCGGTGGTCTTCCAGGAATTCACCGAAGTAGCTGTCCTCATGGTCCCCCACGGGTTGATCGAGCGACAGCGGTTGACGAGCCATCTTGATAATGACTCGCGCATCGTCGATCGACAGTCCAGCTTTTTCGGCAGTCTCTTCGACCGATGGCTCGCGACCTAGCTCCTGCACCAATTGGCGTGTCACCAAGCGAACTTTAGTCATCGTGTCGATCATGTGTACTGGGACACGAATCGTGCGACTTTGATCGGCAATAGCCCGCGTGATGGCTTGGCGAATCCACCACGTGGCGTAGGTCGAGAACTTGAAGCCCCGCTCGTATTCGAACTTGTCGACAGCCCGCATCAAGCCGGTATTCCCCTCTTGGATCAAGTCGAGGAAGCTCAAGCCACGATTGCGATACTTCTTGGCGATCGAGACTACCAACCGCAGATTACCAGCGCTCAAGTCGCGTTTGGCCGCATCGTATTCGACGCGATAACCTGCCACCCGTTCCACGCGACGACGCAATGTGCGCGGGCTTTCGTAGGTGATTCGCATCAGATAACGCAACTCTTCCAGCAATTGGTCCAACGAATGTCCGTCGACGTATCCAGACTCTCTGGCCACTTCGATCTGGTTCTTGAGCGTCCGCATCCGCGAGTCGATACTTTCCAGTTTCTCAAACAGCGGCTCCAGGCGATTGGTTCGCAAGTTCATTTCTTCCACCAGGCGGACAGCCCGATTGCGACGGCGTGTTAATCGCCTCCAAGCTTCGCGTCGAGTTTGACTATCGAGCTTGCTGTTGATCGCCATGAAGTAGTCGTGGTGATTGAGGATCAGTAGATGCCGCAAGGTGTTGATGTTGGGGACGATCCGCTTCATGATGGCCTTCTTCTCAGCCGCGTTGGTGACGCTCACCTCAATCGTGCGATCGAGTCGCAATTTGCTGTCGCGTACCTGCTCGAGCAATTTGCAAGCGCCTTGCAACATGAAGTCGGTAGCCAACAACCAATGGCGATATTTGCTGCGTGTGCGTTCGATTTCCTGGGCCGAAGCCAATTCCTGTTGGCGAGTCAGCAGGGGAATCTGCCCCATTTGCATGAGGTACATGCGGACCGGATCGTCAGTGCTTTCCACTTCGTCTTTGAGCTCTTCCAGATCCCCTTCTTCAATCTGAGCGTTGTCGAGCTCATCACTCTCCTCCTCGTCCTCTTCCTCTTCTTCGTCCAATTCCTGGTGGGCATCGGCATCGTCAGTGAAACGCCCGGCAGTCGCACCCAAGATGCGAGTATCCACACCATCGAAATCGCCGTCGAAATTCTCATCCAAACCTGCGTGGTCGCGAAAGCCTTTTTTCATCGGAAAACCTCTCTGGTGCGGTGATTCGAAGTTGCGGAGCCATCAGCTTTTCAGCTCACCGACTCGCTGCGGGACGAGAGGTTTAGAAAGCACAGTTGGTGCCAGATAGTGGAAAACATAGCCAAATTCAAGTCGCAAGTCTTTTGTAGGTAACGACTTGCGGTCGAAACGTGCCCCCAGGCTGGGATTGGCAAATGTTGCCGTAAGTCAACGCGTTAGACGCGATTGAAGACAAAATGTTTCCTAAAATCATCAAAATTCCACTGGAAATTTTGCACTCAGAGATTATGACGAAGAGCGGAAGAGGCTAGCGATTTGTTGATTCAGCCAGCGGGACGCGGCGGGCGATAACGCCTCGGATACGCCCCTCGACGCGAGTTGCCAACAGTGTGAGGGGCTCACCTTCAGAGGACGAATATCTGCGCTGACACGCGTTGGCATCTATGCTGATCGAGTGATCTTGGAGTGCACGCGTCTTCACTTCCACGGTGCCAACGCAATGATTGCGCAACCATTTTCGCAGTTGTCGGTCGTCCCATGGCAAGACGGCTAGTACTTCGAAGGCCTGTGCCCAGGGGGAGTCCAGCGGCGCATCGGAAGTGTAATAGCCATGGTCATCGGATAGGCAACAAATGTTATTCTCGTGGGCCCAAGCGGACTGCAATTCGGCAGCATGCAACACATTGTGAAGATCAAATAGATATCGCAGCGGAACGTCAACGCAGGAAATCGAGTTGAATTGGTTTGCGGCTGCTTCAAATTCGATTGGGTTTGAGTCGTGAGCCTGATCGGGGATGAGATGAAGGTGAGATGAGACGATGCCGGGGCGTCGAACCATCGTGGCTGGTTCGCACAAAACGGCGCGGCGGGAAGGGCTGCGCATCAGTTCGCCGGTGAGTAGCAATTGCTGGCGACACTCTCCTTGATTGCCCAACCACACGCGTTGACTTAGCGCATCGACTTTCGACAGCAGTTCGTCGCTGATGCGTGTCGACGGCGCTAGCTTGATGATAGCTCCACGCATCCGCTGAGCGATGGTCAGTACATCATCCAAAGTTGGACCGAATTCATCCGCGTCCGTGGTCCGCTTCCCCGTGGCGCGACGATCTGGATCGATGCTCAACCAATCGGCTTCTCCCTGCCAGGTGGACGAAAGCAGTTCCGTACAGACTTTCACGCGATAACCGTGGGCGCGCGCATTATCCTCTGCCAAATGCGTCATTTGTGGATCGCTATCGATCCCCATGACCTCACCACGCTTGGCTAAAGACACCAGGTCGGCACCAGCACCGCAACAAGCATCGATAACGGGCTCGTGAGACGGAAACAACTTCGCTTTGTACTGAGCGGACCAGTGATCGCTGGCTTGCGATAGACTGCGATCGGTCCACATCCACAACTCGGGCTGTGCAAACCGATTGCGGCTCCGCCACCGCAGTTCGAGCTGCTGTCGCAATAGAGTCTGTTGCCAGGGATGAAGCCCAAGCATCAACGGGCCGCGAAAATCAAATTGCCCAGGAGGGCCCAGTGGTTGGCTCGCCAGCAACCCGCGTCCATACTCGCTGAGCCAATGGAGTTGAGCAAGTGTAATAGAATCGTCAGGCTTGGTTTTACTCGACCGCAATGTAGCGAAGTCCAATCAGTTGTATCGATTGTTGGGCAAGAGTTACAGCGATTGTAGCGATGGGCCCTGACGAACCAAGGTGACTATTCCGTGCGGGGAGGAATAGACGATCAAAGTCATTAGCAAGGGGTGCATTATGTCGGAACCGTTTTACAAAAAGCCCTTGGCCGGGCTACTACTACTCGCCGGTGCAACCGGCGGCCCGTACATGCTGTTTGAAACAGAGGCTGGCAAGCAGGCTTCCGGTACAGCGACTCAGATCTTCGGATCAGGTACGGGAGCGGAAATTGGTCAAGGATTCGGACAGGGAGCGGGACACTTCGTGGACTACAGCCCCTCCGCCTACAATCCCAACAATCCATCGACTCACCTGCTCAACCCGTCTGTCACAGAACACGAATTGCAACAACCGGTCGTCCATGCGCTGCGCGATGTTTTACGCTTTGATATCGCACCGGGTTGGGTGCTTGAGCGATTCCCACGCGTCACAACTGTTTTGGCTGATACGCAATTGGATGGCCTGCGCGTACCGCTGGTAACAGGGACGGCTCCCAGTGACATTGCAGGAACTTTGACCTACAGCTTTGATCGCTACAAACGGGTGCAGCGTTTAACGGTTCAAGGGAACACGGGGGACGCGACCCGATTCATGGCCGAACTGCAACAGCAATATCAGATGCAGCAAGTCCCCTCGTTGGGTGGCGTGCTTTATCTGTTGAGCTGGAATGGTAAGCCGACGAGTATCGTGCACATTGAACCAGCCGCTGTCATCTATGCTGATTCGCCCTATGCTAGGTTCAATGTCTTGATCGAATTGAACCAAGCTGGCTTGGAATACGGACTAAGTCGCGAGGCGAATGGGTTGCTTGAGGCTGGTAAGAGCACACAACGTTGGTAGAACCATTGTCTCAATTTTTTCATTGCTTCGCATTTTCTGCCCCCGTCGAAATACCGAGCAAGGCTGCTAACCATCACCCAGACAATTACTGTCGTAGTGGACGAGGTTACGAGTCCTGAAGCACGGGACTC